>NZ_BAAASD010000070.1:0-27218 GCF_039532705.1 Streptomyces sparsogenes subsp. cuspidosporus
AGCCGGGCGTTCGCCGACGCCTGCCGCCAAGCCGGCGTCCGTCAGTCCATGAGCGCGATCGGCAGCTCGGCGGATGACGCACTCGCCGAGTCCTTCAACGCGACGTTCAAACGCGAGACGCTCCAGGATCGCAAGCACTGGTCCAGCGAGCGCGAAGCACGCCTCGACGCGTTCCGCTGGCTGCACCGCTACAACACCCGACGCCGTCACTCCCGCCTCGGATACCGCAGCCCGATCGCCTACGAGACAGCGTCCGAAACAACATCAACTACGCTGACACCAGCCGCATAACCTGTGTCCAGGATTCGGGGTCAAGGCCCCCTGCTCGACGAATGGGCCTACCAACGGCCCTACACCAGCAACACCGAACGAACGACAGCCCTGGCAGACTTCCTGCACACCTACAACCACCACCGCTGCCACACCGCACTCGGCGGCCACCCACCGATCAGCCGCGTTAACAACGCTTCAGGTCAATACACCTAGGGCATGGGATCCAGCACCAGCCGGCTCCACCGATGGGAAACTCTGCGGACCTGACTCGCTGTAGCCTCACTCGCCCTGCGTCTCTCAATGCGGCTGTTTTCACAGTTCATGCCCCGATTGTCAGACCCTCCCCGTAGCGTTGTGAGTCCTACTCGTGGCGGCTGCGGGGAGCACCAATGGACGACGACATTCAGATCGACAGCGACGAAGACCTCTTCCGCAACCCCGTCTACTACGAGCCGGCCGGCCGCAACCTCGACCTGGACCGCCCCGACCTCGGCGTCCCGCAAGGCCAAGATCTCCTGAACGTGCTCCTGCGCATGCGCGGACGTGTCCCCGTCGAAAAGCGCGGGCTCATCTGCCCCGACTGCCGGGACGTTCGCGGCCGGCGCGTCCCCATGTACCTCGTGCAGCGCGACGGCGTATGGCTTGCCTCCCACTACCGGAAACCCGGGGAGAAGCCCATCAGCCACGAGTCCGACGAGCACCTCGCCCGCAAGGAACGCGTCGCGAAGGACTCCGAAGATCACGGCTTCCACGCCGACATCGAGTCGCAGACCGCCGACGGGCACGCTCGCCTCGATGTACGCATCAACGGCGCCAACGGCATCGTCCTGGGCTACGAGCCTCAGCTGAGCGCCCAGACAGCCCGCGGAATGCGTGCAAGGGAGGTGTTCCGGCGCCGCGGCGGTATTCAGTCGGTCTGGGACTTGGCCGACCCCGACCACGCGGGCATCGGCACCGTCCCTTACGTCCGCACGCCCAACCTTCCGGCCTCCGTCATCCGCGTGCAGAAGAACCCCATCGCGGTCCAGGACGGCAACTTCGTCCTGGAGGAGGGTCAGTGCAGCCAAAACGGCGCGCTCACCCGGTGCCCGGAGAAGCCCTACGACCCGGAGAACCCCACCGACGCCGGGTACTGCGGGGGCTGGCACCGCGTCCTCATGCCCGCCCATCAGTCGAGCACCTTCACAGGAGAAGGCGGACTGACACTTACCCGGTTCATCGTGGAAGCTGCGGCCGGTGAGCGGGTCCCGTTCCAGCGGGGCGGCCACCACGGTTGGCTCCCCGCTAAGCAGTGGCAGCAGTACCTCGAGGCGAACGGGTCCGCCCTGGATGACAGGGAGCACCAACCATCCGTACGACAGGGGGACCGGCGCGACAGGTGCACCGAGGACCGTCCGGCTTCGGATGTACGGGCTGAACCGAAGCAGAGACGTGGCAGCCGCGCGATCGTCCTTGAGTCCCGCCCCCGGGAAACTGAGGCCGCCAGGGTTCCGGTCGACGCGTCGGGTCAAGCGATCCCGCTCTGCCGCTTCGACTGCGGTCACCCCGCAAGCCTCCCAGGGCCCGAAGGGCTGCCCGAGCACTTCTCGTGCCGCAGGAAGCATGAGGCGTGGTCTACCGGCCACCGCTGACCGCCCTCGCTGCGTCACCTGATGCCGAGCCCCCTGCCCGGTTCGGGTTGGGGGTGTCGTGTTTCCGCCCGACATGTCAGTCCCCGGTGCCACAGTAGGCGCAGCACACCCAGCACCCCTTTCCCTAGGAGCCGACCGTGGCCGAGAACACCACCTTCCGCACCAGCACCAAGCAGGACACCCTCGCCGACCATGCTGTGGAGTTCCTCAGCCGGATCTCCCGCGCACTCCGGAACTTGGCCGACTCGGCTGACCACGCGGCGAAGATGGTGCGGAAAGCGGACGCGGCACGGCGAAGGTGAACCGGCGCACCCAAGAAGGCAAGCAGACTTGCTCTCAGCGCGAGCGGAGGTGAGCCTCCCATTGCCGCGGAGGAACAACGCCGACCTCAGGGACGGCCTGCCCACAGGGGCTGACCTGCAGGAACGGGCTGTGTCCGGTTTGGGGGCTCCCACCTCCGGTCACGCTTTCAGTCCCCTGATGGAGGCACCGCCCAGCCAACGGTTCAGCCGCCCGTCGGTGCAATCCTCTCCCTGCCCTTCGCCGGGCGCGGCAGTCGCGGGGCGGGCCAGGGCGGGTTCAACCGCCAGGGGCCCACGCGGCAGCGTCGGCGAACGGGCCGGAGCGCTCGGCGAGCATCGCGAGGACCTGGTCGCGGGCGGCATCCACGGCCTGGTGCTCGATGTCGGTGAGAATGCCGAGCCGCCGCGCGTGCGCGTACTCGTCTTCGTCCTTCCACTGCCAGCCGGTCAGGCCGGGTCGACGACCAAGTCCACGGTGAGGTCGAAGATGTCGAACCCCTCCATCGTACGGCGGGTGGGGTACTCAAGTCCACGTACCAGTTCCGCAGGCCAGCGCTCGCGTAGAAGACGTTGACGCTGAACCAGGCCGCTGGCGACTTCCACAGCAGCAACTCGGTCTCCGGCCACACCGCGTCCGCGAGCTCCCACGTACCGGTCGCCATCGCGTCGAACGCCTCGTACGCACCGACCGGTCGCCGTCGGCGCGGGCCTTGACGTACAGGGGCTGGCCAGCGGGTCTCCGCTCCTGGCGGGCAGGCAGCCATCAGGGCCTCGCTGGTGTCGGCGACGATGCGCAGCGCGTGCTCGCTCCACACCCGGCCGGAGCCGTGTACGTCACGCCGCACGACCGGCTGTCCCGTCTTGAAGCTGCGCATCCGTTCCCCCTTCCCCGCGGCCGGGTCTCGGCGCGCGGTCTCTAGCTCAGCGCCGAGCAGCGGCCTGGGCAAGCCCCCGTTGACCCGATCCAGCGCTAGTACTGCAACGGTGCTTGCCGTGACTGATGGCCAGGCCGGTCGTTGGTGTGGTGTGGGTGGGGACCTTGCTGATGTCAGGTTGTGGGCGGGTGAACTGGATGCTGTGCATGGGCGGTTTGTGCACCGTTTCAGCAGGTCGGAGCCGCGGGAGTCTGCCCTTGCCTATATGCGGGGCCTGATCGCTCCGCTGCAGCGGAAGAACGGCTGGACGCTGGCGGAGGAAGCCGGCCACGCAGGCCCGGACCGCATCCACCGGATGCTGAACCGGATCGAGTGGGACGCCGATGAGGTGCTGGACGACGTACGCCAGTACGTGGTCGACAACCTCGGCGACCCCAGCGCCGTCCTGCTCGTGGACGACACGGGCTTCCTGAAGAAGGGGAAACGGTCGGCCGGGGTGCAGCGGCAGTACTCCGGCACCGCCGGGCGCACGGAGAACTGCCAGGTCGGCGTCTTCCTCGCCTACGCCACCGACCGTGGGCGGACACTGATCGACCGGCGGCTGTATCTGCCCACTTCCTGGACCGATGATCGCGAAAGGTGCCGCCGGGCCGGCATCGCCGACGAGATCGCCTTCGAGACCAAGGTGGCCGTGGCCAGGGCGATGGTCCGCCGCGCCATCACGGACAAGATCCCGTTTCGCTGGGTGACCGCGGATGCCGCCTACGGGTTCTCCAAGGGCTGGCGGTCGGAGCTGGAACGGGCGGACGTCTTCCATGTCATGGCCACCACCCGGCACGACACCGTGGCCACCCGCTGGGCGATCGACCACCCCGTCCACGACCTGTTCAACGGCCTTGCCCGGCAGAAATGGAAGCGCCGTTCCTGCGGCAACGGAGCTCACGGCCTGCGGATATACGACTGGGCACGCGTCGAAGTACGACCCTGGCGCCGACCCGACCGCCGCCACTGGGTGATCGCCCGCCGCAGCGTCGCCCGGCCACACGAGATCTCCTACTACATCGCCTACTGCCCCACCCAGACCACGCTGGATGACCTGATCCGCATCGCGGGCAGCCGGTGGGCCATCGAGGAATGCTTCCAAAGCGCCAAGCAGGAGTGCAGCCTGGACGACTACCAGGTCCGCCGCTATCCGGGATGGCATCGCCACATGACCCTCGCCATGGCCGCCCATGCCTGCCTGACCGTTCTACGAGCCCGCGAGTTGGACGTGGGGAAAGCAGAAACGGATCCTCCCAGCTCATCCACCTCAGCCTTGCCGAGATACGACGGCTGATCACCCGCCTCACCGACCGCCACCTCACACCCGTCGGGCACATCCTGCACTGGTCGACCTGGCGCCGAAGGCGACAACACCAGGCCCGCATCAGCCACTACAAACGGCGCGGACACAGCCCCTGACCTGGCCACCAGTCACGGCAAGCACCGTTGCAGTACTAGGCCGCTGGGCCGTCTCTGTGGCCCCCAGCGATGCTGACTCCGTCTGCGCCATCCGTGCCCGTCCAACGGACTCCAAGCGGGCGCGGGCGGCGTGGAGGGGTCACAATGCGCCGTAGCTCAGTTGGTAGAGCGCGCCTCTTATAAGGGCGATGTCACGGGTTCGAGCCCCGTCGGCGCAACGTTGCTTATTCGAATATCACTCGGTGATGTAGCCATTACGAGGGCGGGCATCGCCCGTCTCGCCCAGCGGCTCAGGCCGCCCCCGGCCGTGGGATGCCAGCAGGTTCATCAGGGACCAGATGACCTCGGGGCGGTCTGTCACCGGTAGTTCCTGGCGGTCGGGGGCGATGACTGTGGCCGCGGTGACGCCCGCGAACAGGTTGGTGCGGGCCCAGTCGATCACGTACGACCTGCCATTGGGGCTGACGCACAGGACCACCTCCTTGGTGCGGTGCAGGAGGGCCAAGTAGTTCATCGGCACCGTCAGCCGCCGGACGGCGTCGAACGGGGGCGTGCCGTCCGCCGGATGGATGCGCAGCACCGTGTCCAGGACCGGGCCGTAGTCCTGGAAGGTGTCCGTGCCGCGCATCTCCAGGAACCGGGCACGCACCAAAACACCACCGCGGCGCGACCACCGCCAAGCGACGGAACCGAACTCTCCCGGCTCACCCGGGAGGCGGTCCGTGATCCACCGGGGTTCCTCCCCCGGCTCGGTCACCGGCGCCCGCTCCTCGGGGCGGGCGCGGTCCCGGTCGGCCAGGGCGGCGTAACGCGCCGCTGTGTGGCCGGGTCACATCGGGCATCCGACCGTCCAGGTCGATCAACCGGCAGGTTCTCGTGCCCGCAGCAGGGCGCTGCGCGGCCCCTGGGGGGTGACTTTTCCACGAGCCCGCGGACTGGCAGGAGCAGCCGGGCCGACGACTCTGCCCGTACCAACCGCGCGTCCGCCGGGCCGTTTCCGGACTGCGGCGCCCACATCACGAAGGTGTCGTCCCTGTACGAGCCACTCTCGCCCTTCACATGGTCCCTGCGCGTAATCCGGGGGAAGTCCCGCCGCGTGGTCGTGAACGCGATGACGAGGATCATGACCGTGCCGACCCCCAACCGGCGCCGAGCGTGGACACCACCCAGCCCCAGCCGGCATCGTCAAGCAAGGCGCGACACCCCACGAAGAGGAAAACCGGGCTCGCCGAACAGCAGATCGCGGCGAAAATCAGAGGGCCGACGAATACACCGGCACCGCGCCGATCGTGGCGAAATGTGCACCCGGCCCCGGAAATCCTGGTTCCGGGGAGAGACGCGCCACTGATATGTTCCGCACATAAACAAACCGAGGGGCGGCGGATCCTCACCATGCCCTGCGCGCGAAGAAGGAGTGTCGATGCATCCCGACCTATCTCCTGAAGGAGCCGCCTGTCTGTTGTTCGATTGGGACGGCACACTGGTCGACAGCCAGTTGGCGAACTACCGCGCCATGGCTGCCACCCTCGCCGCGGAGCAGATCGATCTGGAGCAACAGTGGTTCGACGCCCGCACCGGCCTGTCCTCGGCTGATTTGATCAAGACCCTCGCCGCCGAACGGTTTCTGCGGTTGACCCGCCCCGTCTCTGAACTCGTCGCGGAGTGTGAGGCCCACTATCTGCGCGACGCCCATACTGTGCGCACTCACCCGCCGATCCAGGCTGTGCTGGAACGAGCAGCAGGCAGTATTCCCATGGCCATCGCGTCGGGGAGCAGCCGCTCCATGATCGACGCGGTACTTTGCCATCAGCCATTCCGCGACGCCTTCGATCTCGTCGTCACCCGCGACGATGTCGAGCGAGGCAAGCCCGCCCCGGACATCTTCCTGACCGCCGCGGCGAAACTCGGCGCCGCTCCGGCGGACTGCCTGGTGTACGAAGACAGCGACGAAGGCATAGCTGCGGCTGACGCCGCGGGTATGCCCGTCATTGACGTCCGCCCCTATCGCTGAACGATGCGGTCGCCGTGGGGCGGGTGCCCCACCGTTGAAACCGGGCGACGAGTGGAACTCGCGCTCTTCGTCCCAGACCTCCTCGCCGGGTGGCCGCTGACGGCACCCGCCCTGCCCCGAGGAGGGCAGGGCGGAAACAGTGGCCTTGGGCTCGCCGTGTGTCAGGGCAGAAAGAGGTCGCCGTGGTGCTCCGGCCGCGGACATGAGGGCGGTCGGACACTCACACGCTGATGTGAACGGGACCCCCGTGAGGTGAGATTCCTTCGAGAAGCGTGAAGGGGACGCGAAAGACACGGCCAGGGGCCGCGGGCCAGGCGAGGGTGCGGCGGTTGACGACGCGGCCGTCCTGGCGGACGGTCACCCGAGGGAAACGGACGAACTCGTCGGACCACAACAGGAGCCGGCCACGGGCCGGCGCCGGGTCGTCGGGGCGCAGGAGCTGCGGGGCGACCCAGCGGAACGGGGCGCCGACGGTCAGCCGGACTCCCGCGGTGGGCCGTGGTCGGCCGTGCAGGTGGTCGATGACCTGCTGGGCCACGTGCTTTCCGTCGAGTGCGGCGACGTCGGCGGTGTCGACCGGGTGCAGCATGTTGCCGACCGCGAAGACACCGGGTCGGCTGGTGCGCAGCGCGGTGTCGGTGAGGGGGCCGAGGGTGCCCTCGTCGAGGGCGATGCCGGCGGCGCGGACGAGTTCGTGGTCCGGGATCCAGTCGCCGGTGAAGACGACCGTGTCGCATGCGACGGTGCGCCGCTTGCCGGTGTCGAGGTGTTCGATCTCGACGGCCTGACAGCGGCCCTTGCCGATGATCCGTGTGACCCGGCTCCGGGTCGCGACGCGGACACGCAACGCGGTGCGGCCGACCGCGTTGAACGCGCCGTAGGATTCCGGCTTCGGGTACTGGCTGACCATCAGCGTGGGGGTGCAACCTGCCTCTCGCAGCGTGAGGGCGGCGGACCAGCTCACGAGTTCACCGCCGACGATGACGGCTTGCTTGCCGACGGGCTGGTGGTGGAGATGGACGAGGTTCTGCAGTTGCCCGGTGGTGTAGACGCCGCGCGGGCGGTCGCCGGGGATACGCCGCGCGGTGCGGGGCCGCTCGCGCGCACCGGTGGCCAGTACGGTGGCCCGAGGGCGGATCCGGTGGCGGCCGTCGGGGCTGGTGACATCGAGGGTGTGCTCGTCGGACCAGCCGGTCACCATCGTCTTGGTGCGGATTTCGACGCCGGCCCGCGTGGCACGGTCCACGAGGTGGCGGGCGTAGGCGGGGCCGGACATCACGCGGCGCAGGTCCCGCAGGCCGTATCCGGTGTGGTCGCTGTGGCGGGGGATGCCGCCGGCAGCGTGCTCGCGGTCGACGACGAGAATGTGTCCGGCGCGGCGGTCGGCGAGTTCGGCGGCCGCGGTGAGCCCGGCGGGTCCGCCTCCGATGATGAGGACATCGGGCGTGATCAGGGGCAGTGGGTAGGTCATCCGTTGTCCTTGTGCTGGCTGCCGCAGCCGTCGTCGGCGCGGTGCTGGGTGTGCAGGGCCGCTACGGCCGCGCCGCAGAAGAAGCCCTGGCAGCGGCCGTTCATGGCCCGGGTGCGGCGGCGCAGTCCTTCGAGGGTGCGGGCGGGCACGGATGCGTGGCAGGCGTCACGGATCTCGCCTTCGGTGACGCGCTCGCAGAAACAGACGATGCTGCCGTAGGCGGGGTCGGACGCGATCAGTTCGGCGTCCTGGTAGGGGCGTGTGGTGGCTTCGCCGATGTTCGGCATCCGCGGCGGGCCGGGCAGGTCGGCGCGATTCCGGAGGGGCGGTCCGGACTCTTCGAGGAGGTGGCGGACGTGTTCGGCGATGGCGATCCCAGCCGTCAGGCCGGTGGAGCGGATGCCGCCGACGAGGAGGTAGCGCTGCTCGGGGGTGGCCTCGATGAGGTAGTCGGGGTGGTCGATCGCGGCGCGCAGTCCGGCGTAGCTGGCGGTGACCTCCTCGGACAGCAGACGGGGCATGAGCCGTTCGCCCTTGGTGAGGAGGAAGTCGTAGCCGTCCTCGGAGGTCGCCGTGTCGGCGCGGTCGGTGAGGTCCTCGGCGGTGGGGCCGAGCATGACGTTGCCGTAGATGGTCGGGGAGATCAGTACGCCCTTGCCCCGGGATGAGGGGACGGGCAGGACGATCTTGTTGACCATGGGGCGGGTCAGCTTGTCGAAGACGAACAGCTCGCCGCGGCGAGGAGTGACGGTGAAGCGGTCGTGCCCGAAGAGCCGGTCGATGTGGTCGGCCCCGAGCCCCGCGGCGTTGATGACCCACCGGGCCCGCACCTCGCCCTTGGCGGTGTGCAGGGTGGTCACCTCGTCCGTCTGGTCGACGCCGGTCACGGCGTACTGGAGCAGGAGCTTGGCACCGCGCTGCTGGGCGTCGGTGGCCAGGGCGAGGTTGGTGGTCCATGTGCAGATGATCGACTCGTCCGGGACGGTGAGGCCACCGAGGGCACCGTCACCGAGAGCCGGAAGGCTCTGGTAGACCTCGTCCGCGCCGATGATCCTGCACCGCTCGTAGCCGTTGGCCTCGGCCTTCTCCTTCAGGCTCGGCAGTGCGTCGAGTTCCTCCTGGTTCCAGGCCACCAGCACGGCACCGGTGTGCTCGACGGGGATGCCGGTGGCTTTGGCGTAGGCGTTCAGCAGGTGGTAACCGCGTGCGACGAGTCGGGATTCGAGGGTGCCGGGTTTGGCGTCGAAGCCCGTGTGCAGGATCGCGGTGTTGGCTTTGCTGGTGCCGTCGCCCACGTCGTCGCGGGCTTCGAGCAACGCCACGGACACCTCGTACCCGGACAGTTCACGCGCGATGGCCGAGCCGACGATGCCTCCACCGATCACCGCGATGTCGAAGACTTCGGGTTGGCGGCGGTGGGGGGTGGCTGTCATGAGTGATCTCCCTTGGTGGCACACGCCGTGGCGGCCTGTGCCCATGTGGTGCGGAACTCCTGAGCCCGGTCCTCGGACCAGCGGGGTTCGTAGACGGTGGTCGGCTGCCAGTCGCCAACGGCCTCTTTGAGACTGATCGTGGGGTCGAGTGCGCAGCGGGCGAGTGCGGCGGCGCCGAGAGGAGTGGCGTGCGCGTTGGGGTAGATGTCGACGGGGAGCTGGGCGATGTCGGCCTGGGCCTGCATGAGAGCGGCGGAGTTGGTCAGGCCGCCGTCCGCGCGCAGCCGGCCGAGAGGTCGGCCGAGGTCGCGGCCGACCAGGGCGGCTACCTCCGTGACCTGCGCGGCGATGCCCTGGAGCACGGCCAGGACCAGGTGCTCGCGGCGGGTTGCCAGGGTCATTCCGGAGATGGTGGCGGTCGCCTCGGGAGCCCACCAGGGGGCGGCGAGACCGGCGAAGGCCGGCACGCACAGGACGCCCTCGCTCTCCGTCGCGACCAGCGCGTCAAGGTCGGTGGCGGACTGGACGAGACCGAGGTCCTGAAGCCAGCGCACCGCCGAGGCCACGGTGTAGACCTGGCCGTCCACGCAGTACAGGGTCTGCCCGGCGGCCTGCCATGCCACCGATGTCGTCAGGCCCGCGCTGGAGCGCACGGGGGCGAGGCCCGTGTTCGCGAGTAGAAAAGCGCCCGTACCGTAGGTGCACTTGGCTGTCCCCTGTTCCAGACACGCCTCGGCGACCAGGGCGGCCTGCTGGTCGACGATCAGCCCGGCCACCGGCGTCTCCTGGCCGAATGCGCGTGTGGTGCCGACCACCTCGTCGCCGGCGACGATGCGCGGCAGCCGCTCCTCGCCGAGTGAGAACCAGTCGGCGAGCTGCCCGTCCCAGGCCGCGCTGTCCAGGTCGAAGATCAGGGAGCGGCTGGCGGTGGCGGCGTCGGTGACGAACTCGCCCGTCAGGTGGTGTACGAGCCAGGTGTCGGTAGTGGTCACCACCCCCTCGCGGGTGAGATTGCGGCGCAGCCACGCCATCTTGGGTGCGGAAAAGTACGGGTCCAGCACGAGCCCGGTGCGCCGGGCGATGGCCTCGCCGTGCTCGGCCAGTTCGGCGCAGATGGTTTCCGCGCGCCTGTCCTGCCAGACGATGGCCGGGGACAGCGGTGTCCCTGTGGTCTCGTCCCAGGCCAGGACGGTTTCTCCCTGATTGGCGAGAGCCACGGCGGCGATCGGCCGGCCGGCCGTGCTGACGGCGCGGCGGCCGGCGGTGAGGACGGAGTCGAGCAGTTCGTGGGGATTCTGTTCGACGCCTCCGCCCGGCAGGTAGGTGGGGCGAACGGTTTCCTCGGCGATGGCGATCGTGCCGTCCTCGTCGTCGACGACGATGGCCTTGGTACCCGACGTGCCTTGGTCGATGGCGAGGATCGCGGTCATCGCGAGGTCCCTTTCGTGTCGGCCCCGAAGGAGGTGGTGGCGCTGTCCAGGGCCCGGTCGACGTCGGCCATGTCCGGCATGGTCAGTGCGGCGCGTCCGCGCCGGGCGATGAGCACGGCCAGGTAGGCGCCGCCGATCCCGCACAGCACCAGGACGTAGACCCAGGGGCCCCGGAAGGAGGCGTCCCGGAAGATCAGCAGTTCGTACGCCAGCCAGACGGCGGCGAGAACGAGCACGGGGACTTCCCACCGCCCCAGGGAGAACCCGCGGGACGGTGGCAGGGAGCGCCGCTTGGCCGCGTACATCGCCACCGTGCCGGCGTAGATCACGGCGGGAAGCAGGGTGGCGGCGGAGAACAACTGGAACAGCGCGTCGGTGGAGCGTGAGAAGACCGCCAGGATGATCTGTGCGACGAGCATCATGAAGACGGTGGCGTTCAGCGGTGTCGCGGTCCGTGGGTGGACGCGCTTGAGCAGGCCCCATCCCGGAAAACGTTCGTCCCTCGACATCGCGTAGACCAGGCGGGTACCGCTGAGGGTGATCACCAGTCCGCAGGAGAAGATCGAGACCACCACGAGGACCAGCAGGATCTTTCCGACGAATGAGCCGAGCACCGCGGTGATCACGGTGGCCACCGGGGTGGCCGACTCGGCGGCGGCGCCGATCCGGCCGGCGGCGGCGGTGACGGCGACCAGGAAGAGGAAACCGAGCACGCCCAGGGAGAGCACGGCCTGGACCATGGCCTTGGGGATGACACGGGTGGGATCCTTGGTTTCCTCGGCCAGGTTCGCCGCGGATTCGAATCCGACGATGGTGAACGCGCCCAACAGGAACGCCAGGGCGAAGGGGCCGGCGTGCGTCGCGCCGCCCAGACCGTAGTAGCCGCTCTCCGGCACGGCGCCCGACTCGAACAGGTGGGAGAAGTCGAGCTTGCCCGTGAAGGATCCCACCGCGAACAACAGTACGGTCAGCGCGATCATGCCGATGAGCTGCGCCGTCACGGCCGCGTTGTTGACCCGGTGCGTGGTACGCGTCGAGGCGGCCACCAGCAGCGCCTGCAGCAGGACCACACCGGCCGTGATCACCCATGCGTTTTGCGTCGTTCCGACGTACCGGAACAGCTCCGGGAGGATGGTGGAGGCGATCGTGTAGTCCACGGCCACCACGACCACGCCGAGGAAAGCGAACGAGATCCACCCCATGATCCAGCCCCACACGGGACCGACGATCCGCGACACCCACTGGTAGGAGTAGCCGCTGATCGGGATGCGCGCCGCCAGCGCGCCGAAGACAAGGGCTATGGAGAGCTGGCCGATCACCGAGATCGGCCAGGCCCAGATGCCACGCGGCCCGGAGGTGGCCAGCACCGAACCGTAGGTCGTGAAGATGCCCGTCGCGATCGACACAAAGCCGAACGCCACCGAGAACGAGGCGTACCAGCCCAGCTCCCGCGCCATCTCCTGGCCGGGTTCGGCTCCAGCCGATCTTGATCCCCGAGAGTTTGTCTCTGCTTGCGCCATGACTCGTTTCCCTGCTTCAGAGTGCCCCGCCGTCATGGCGGAAGCCAGTGAGGTGATGGAAAGCCGGATGTTGTCGGCATGGAGGCACGCCCCGCAGGGATGCGCCGGAGTCTGCCTCTGGTGGATGCGAGCGCACGGTGGTCTGTGCGACCTCGGTGCCGCCGACAGCGGCCCACCTGACTGTTTGTGTGGATTATTGCCCGTCGATAGCTGAGAGTGTGGACCTTTGCTTGAATGTCGTCAAGGCTTCGCGCTCCCGCAACCCTCACGGCACCGCCGCCCCACTCCGCCACGACCCGCCTGAGCTGCTGTCGCGACAGATACGGCGATGTGCCCTGAGCCCCGACCGGTGGGCGTAGCGGCCCGGACCGTGGCCTAGAATGCAGTCACAGTTCCACAGAAACAGTCATCCGGGAGGGTGGGCATGCTTGCGGCCGAGCGCCACCGCAGAATCGTCGCCGAAGTCGCCCGCCTCAACTTCGTCACCACCGACGACCTCACGACACTACTGGGCGTTTCCCACGAGACGGTGCGCAGAGACCTTGCCCTCCTCGAACGCCGGGGGGAACTCACCCGCGTCCACGGCGGGGCCACCACCCTCCAGGGCTCCGTCGGGGAGGAAGCGTCCTTCAGCGAGCGGACGGACGCACACCTCGCCGAGAAGAAGGCGATCGGCCGAGCAGCGGCAGCGCTCATCGAGCCCAACCAGACGGTCGTCATCGATGTCGGCACCACAGCGCTGGAAGTGGCCCGTGCCCTGCCGGCCGATCACGTCGGTGTCATCGCCACGCCCTCTCTGCTCGTGGCCACCGAGGTGAGCTCGCGCCCGCGCGTCGAGGTCCTGGTCAGCGGGGGCCGGCTGCGCGGAGGCGACCTGGCCTGCTCGAACGCTCAGGCCGTGGAGTTCTTCAGCAACCTGCGCGCGGACGCCGTCTTCCTGGGTTCCGGCGGCATCGCCCCCTATGGCCTGACCGACTTCCACCTCGACGAGGTAGCGACGAAGCGCGCCATGCTCACCAACGCCTCCCATCGCTATGTGCTGGCGGATTCCAGCAAATTCGGGCGCATGGCTGCCCATCGCGTCTGCGAGCTGAACGGCTTCGACACCCTCATCACCGACCAGCCGTGCCCGGACGACCTGAGTACCGCACTCAGCAGGGCCGGTGGCAGCATCGTGGTCGCCTGAGCCGGACATGCGGGACGGAGCCGACCGGCTGTTCCGCGCCGGAACCAACGAAGCCAAGGAGACACATGTCCGCGCCGGCCCCCTGCGGTCCGGTTCCTCCCGTGAGCGGGAGGAACCTCCTCACCGAGGTGGAAGCCCGTACGGTTCCGCGGTGAGCCCGGCAGGCGCAGTAACCTCGATCTTCGACCTGGACGGGGTGCTGACCAGGGAAGACACCATGGCGTCCCTGGTCGGCGCCCGCCTGGCGGCCCGCCCCCACCGCCTCGTCGCCGCGATCGCCCCGTTCCTGCTCGCCCAGGCCGCTCCCCTCGACGGAGCGCTGAGGCCGGCCATGAACCGGGCGACGGTGGCCCTTGCCCTGCGCGGGATGACCCGAAGCGAATATGAGCGACTCGCCGTCGCAAAAGGTCACGACATGGCGGGACGGACGACGGTGGTACAGCAGGCCGTCGCCAGGTGCAGGACGGCCCGCCTCCGGGGCCCGACGGTCGTGGCGACAGCCTCGGAGGCGACCCTCGCGCGCGCCTTCCTCGACGGCGTCGGACTGCGCGACATCCCCTTGGCCGCTTCCCGGCTCGAATACACCCGGCGGGGACCCCGGCTGGCCGCCCACACCATCGGCGAAGCCAAGCTCGCCGCGGTCCGCGCGATGGGCTTCATCCCGGAGGACGCCATCTTCTACACCGACTCGGCCAGCGACATTCCGCTCGCTCGCGTCGCCCGCAGGACCGTCACCGTCAACGCCGCACGCCGCTCGCTCACAAAACTCGAGGCCATCGCCAGAGACATCACCCATGAGCGGTGGCGCTGAAGCGCGTGCAGGGAGTGCCGGGCGTGCCGACAGCGGGTGCGCCGGAGCGCCGAGCCATCGGTGATCTGTGCACGCCGCCGCCGGCGACCACCAGGGGACGTCGCGCCGTGGCGATGAGGTCGGCCACCTGCTTGGCGGTGAGGCGCCCGCGCCGCGCCGCAGCGGTCGGCGCGCCAAGGGCTGACCGGCCCGGCCCCTTTTCAACTGCCGGCTGCGGCCTTCACCAGTCCGTCGAAGAGGCCTGCTGCGCAAGGTCGTCGCCCGCACCGGTGAGGTGGCGCTGCTCTCGGTCCAGCGGGGCAACCGCTCCTTGACCGTGCTGCGTACTCCGACGACGAACTGGTCGAGGCCGCCGGCAGCGACCGCCGGATCACGTGGTGCGCACCGTCAGCTCGACGTTGCTTCCGCGGCGCAGGGTGTTGTAGATGGGGCAGCTCCCGGCGAAGAGCCCGGCGAGTGTTTCGGCCTCCTCCTGGGTCACGCCGGTCAGGCGCAGGTCGAGGCGGATGTAGGCGTACCGGGTGGGATCGCCGGGGTCCCGGCCGTAGCTGATGCCGGCCTGGGCGTCGGTCAGACCGGACTCCCGCTCCCTCGCGTGGAGCTGGATGTTGCTCAGGGAGCAGGAAGCCAGGGAGGCCAACAGCAGCTCTCCGGCCTGGACGGCCTCCGCTGGGCCGGTGCGGGCGTCGGAGACGAAGTGGTTCGTCCTCGCCGTCAGCAGGAGTCGGCCGGTGGTCTCGGTGGTGCGACCGGTGACGCTCACGACGTCGTCCGCTGTCGTCATCGTCCTTGTGTCCTTCGGGTCGTCGACGCGTGTGGTCGGTGATGAATCGGGATACGGAACCGTCACCGAGGCACGTTCCCGCCGTACCGACGGTCGCGCCAGGTGCCGGCCCGGGGGCGGTCCAGGCCGAGGTTGTCGCGCAGGGTCCTGCCTTCGTAGTCGCGGCGGAAGACGCCCCGGCGCTGAAGTTCCGGCACCACCTGGCGGACGAAGTCCTCGAACGCCCCCGGGGTGTGGACGGCCCCCACGGTGAAGCCGTCGCAGGCCCCCTCGGTGAACCACTGCTCCATGCTGTCGGCGACCTCGGCCGCGGTTCCGATGAAGGCGCCCTCGGTCCGGCCGCCGTACCGCTTGCCCAGCTCGCGCAGGGTCAGCCCCTCGCGCCGGGTCATCTCGACGACCTCCTTGTAGTGGCCCTGCACCCCTGGCACGTCCACGTCGGGCAGCGGTTCGTCCAGGGGGAGCGTGGAAAGGTCGATGTCCAGGTGGTAGGCGAGGGTGGAGAGTCCGGCCAGCGGGGGCACGAGGTCGGCGAGGCGTCGCTCGGCCTCGCGCGCGGCCTCGGTGGTGGGGCCGACGATCGGGGTGGCCATGGGCAGGATCTTGACGTCCTCGGGGCGGCGGCCGTGGCGGGTGGCGCGGTCCTTGATGTCCCGGTAGAACTCCCGGGCCGAGTCCAGCGAGGCGTGGCTGCAGAAGATGACGTCCGACCAGCGTGCCGCGAAGTCCCGCCCCTTGGGAGAGGCGCCGGCCTGGATGATCACGGGGTAGCCCTGGGGCGGTCGGGAGACGTTCAGTGGTCCGCGGACATCGAACCACTCGCCCTTGTGGTCGATGGGGTGCACACGGTCCGGGTCGGCGAAGAGCGGAACGGACGGGTCCATGACGAGGGCGTCGTCCTCCCAGCTGTCCCACAGCTTGCAGGCCACCTCGAGGAACTCGTCGGCCCGGTCGTAGCGCTTGTCGCGGTCGATGTGCCGGTCGCTGCCGAAGTTGCGGGCCTCGGAGTCCTGGAACGAGGTGACCACGTTCCACGCCGCGCGGCCGTCACTGAGGTGGTCGACCGTGGCGAAGGACCGGGCCACCGGGAAGGGTTCGAGGTAGCTGGTGGAGACCGTGGCGGCCAGGCCGAGATGCTCGGTGACGGTGGCGATCGAGGACAGTACGGGGGTCGGATCCAGGCGGAGGGAGCCGAGCGCGCCGTAGCGGAGCTGGCTGTCCATGCTGCCGCCGAGGCGGTCGGGCACGGACAGGATGTCCGCGAAGAACATCAGGTCGAACTTGCCCTGTTCCAGGACGCGGCCGATGTGCTGGTAGTACGAGGCGGACAGCCAGCCCGGCTCGGAGCCTGGGTAACGCCAGCCGCCCGGCCGGCCGGGGCCGGCGGTCACGAAGGCGGCGAGGTGCATCTGGTTCGGGGAGGGGTTCTGCGAGTCGGTCATCGTGGGGTCCTTCTGCGTCAGGCGGGTGACGGCCGCGGGCGCGGTGGGAAGTGAGGCATACCTGGAGGAGGGCCTGGTGGGGTCCTGGGGTCCTGGTCCGGGCGCGCCTCATGGGTGGCGCGGGGGCGTCACTTCGCCAGCTCGGCGGCGACCGTCTTCTTGATGGAGTCGAACCGGGAGTCCCGCAGGAAGCCGGCCACATCGACCTTGGAGGGGTAGACGCCCAGGTCATGGAAGTTGTCGGCGAGGTCCTGGGTGCTCTTGACCGCCTTGGCATCCACCGCTGCGAGAACATCGGCGTTGGAGTCGGACAGGCGCTTTTGCCGGACCAGTTCCCGATAGACCTCGCGCTCCGCGTCCTCCGAACCGAATCCGCCGATCTTGTCGAAGAACGCGACGCTCTTCTCGGGTGCGGCGTTGATGGCGCGCTGGGCGTCGCGGACGGCCCGCACCGCCTTCGCCGCGGCCTTGGGATACGCCTTCGCGAAGGACTCGCTCGCCACGTAGAAACTGTAGTCGTAGGTCTTCACCCCCGGCAGGCCGCGGGCCTTGTGCCGGGCCTTGGCCAGGCCGATGGCGGGCTGCCAACTGATCCAGGCGTCCACCTTGCCGTTGGCGAAGGCGGACTCGGCGTCGGCGGCGGACAGGTCGTGGTAGTCCACGTCGTCGAGGCGGAGTCCGGCGGTCTCCAGGTACTTGATGAGGCTGTAGGTGCCGGTCGTGCCCTTCTGGTCGGCGATCCGCTTGCCCTTGAGGTCCGCCGCGCCGTGGATGGGCGAGTCCCGCGGTACGAGGATCTCGACCTCGTCGGCGGGCAGCGGGTAGGCCGCGAGCGGGACGATGGGGACGCCGCCGCCGACCGCGTAGGCCACCGCGGTGGCGGTGGCGAACGTGAAGTCGACACTGCCGGCTTTGAGCGCCTCCATCACCGGCAGGGAGGCGGTGAATCCCGACGGCCAGGTGACGGTGGTGCCGCCGAGGGTCTTGCCGAGGTCCGCGCCGCCATTGAACTTGTAGCGCAGCGCGGCGGGTATGCCGGTCTTCCCGCTGCCGATGACCGCGAAGCGGAACTTCTCGGGCACTCCGTCGGCGATCGCCCGGTTGTCGCTGTCGGAGGAGCCGCCACAGGCGGCGAGCACGGGGGCGAGGGCGGGGGCGAGGGCGGTCAAGCCGCCGAGTCGGAGGAGGCCACGGCGCGAGAGCCCGCCGGCCGGGACGGCCGGCCGGCCGGAGCCGGAAGGCGGGCGGGACGTGGTATCGGTGGTGGGGGCGGGGTGTGTGGTCATGTCGATTCCTTGGCGTTCCCGGAAGCGGGAACAAGAGGCCGGCCGGTCAGGGCCCGGCAGGGGCGGGGGAAACGGGTTCGAGCAGGCTCTGGAGGAGTTCCTCCTTCCAGGAGACGAGCCGGGGGTGGCCCCGCCGCTCGCCCCGGGGGAGGTCGATCCGCACGTCGCGGCCGATCGATCCGCCGGCCAGGACCAGGACGCGGTCGGAGAGCACGAGCGCCTCCTCCACGTCATGGGTGACCAGTACGACGGTGCGTGGCTGCTCCAGCCACAGGCGCTCGAGGAGCCGTTGCATGGCGATCCGGGTGATCGCGTCCAGGGATCCGAACGGCTCGTCGAGCAGCAGGAGTTCGGGGTGGTGCAGCAGGGCTCGGGCCAGGGCGACACGCTGCCGCTGGCCGCCGGACAGTTCCGCCGGCCAGGCGCCGCCCCGGCCGGCGAGGCCCACGGCTTCGAGCAGGGAGCGGGCCTCGTCCCTGCGCCCCCTGACTCCCAGCAGGACGTTGTCCTCGACGCTGCGCCAGGGCAGCAGCCGGTCCTCCTGGAACATCACTCGTGCCGTGACCGGTTCCGACGCGGGACCTTGGAGCCCGACCGTTCCGGTGCTCGGCTGTTCGAGCCCGGCGATGATCCGTAGCAGGGTGCTCTTGCCCGCGCCACTGGGGCCGAGTACGGAGACGAACGATCCGGCCTCGACCTCGAGGTCGAGACTCTCCAGGACCCATCGGTCGCCGAACCTCCGTCCCACGCCCTCCAGGAGGAGCCGGGCCCCCGGCCGGGCGGAATTCACCGGGACGCCGAACGACGGTAGTGGGGATGCCACCGGAGGACTCTCCTTTCGATGAGCCGGGTGAGGAGGTCGGCGAGCAGGCCGGCCAGCGCGTACAGCACGATGGCGAGCACGATCACGTCGGTGCGCAGCAGTTGGCGGGCGTCCTGGGCCAGGTAGCCGATGCCGTCACTGGCCGAGATGGTCTCGGCGATCACGAGCGTCATCCAGGCGACGCCCAGGGAGTAGCGGACACCGGCCAGGACGGTCGGCATGGCGCCGGGGATGGCGATGTCGCGTACCAGGCGCCACTTCCCCAGGCCGTAGGAGCGGCCGAGTTCCAGCAGCTTGGGATCGACCCCGCGGATGCCGGTGACGGTGTTCAGATAGATCGGGAAGAAGGTGCCCAGCGCCACCAGCAGGACCTTGGGCTCCTCACCGATACCGAACCAGGCGATCATCAGGGGTACCAGGGCCAGGTGCGGCACCGTGCGCACCATCTGCAGGGAGCGGTCGAGGAGGATCTCGGCGAGCTTCGACATCCCGACCAGGAAGCCGAGAACGAGACCGGTCAGCGCGCCCAGGGCGAAACCCTGCACGATGCGTCGCAGGCTGGTGAGGACGTGGTGCTGCAGTTCACCCGTGGCGGCCAGGTCGGTGGCCGCCCGCAGTACCGCTTCGGGAGCGGGGAGGATCGAGGGGGGCAGGACACCGGTTCCGGCGGTCACCTGCCACACCACCAGGGCCAGCGCCGGCACGAGCCACGGACCGACCGCACGGCCGATGGGCAGCAGCACACGGACGATCCGGCGGGCGGAGGTGGGGCGGCGGGTGGAGGTGGGGCGGCGGGTGGAGGTGGGGCGGCGGGCGGGGCCGGGGGCACCGGCCGTCTCGCTCTCCCCCGGGCTGGGCGGACCGGAGCGGGATTCCCGGCTGTTGGCGGACAGTGGCTGTTTGAGCATGGCTCTCCCCTTGAGGAGCGATCGACGGGCCGCGCTGCCGCCCGCGGCAGTCGGGGGTGTGCGGGGGCAGGGCCGAGAAAGGAGTCCCCCGCGGGTTCCCGCTTCGCTTCCCGGCTGCGTCGCCGGGCCGACGTCACCGGACGGCGGCGGGGAAGAGGGAGGACAAGAGAGTACGAGGATCACGCGCCGACGAAGTGGCGGTCGGCGAGCGGTGATCCGGGAGGGAAGGGGATCAGCGACAGCCTGTGCTGGAGACGCGCATGAGATCGATGTGCCGGCGGGAGGTCAGCCTGGCTGCCACCGGGAGGGCCCACGCCGCAGACGGACAGGCGCGCCCCTGCCTCGACTGCGCATCGCGATACATGCCGAAACTCCCCTGGACGTGGCGAACACCGGCCGGCCGGGAGCTGAGAGCCCGGCCGGGCGTGGGAACGACCCTAGTCAAAAGTGGATGCCGGTGCAAGCATGTGTATACAGATGCGTTCAGTAATACTCGATGGCAGACTCCGGTGGTGGGTCACGAGATCGGGGCCCGTGCCACGCGGCACGAGAGACGGAAAGAGGAGCGGAACGTGGCCACTTCGCGGGGAAGCGGAGGTGCGGGCAGCCACTACACCCGTATCAGGCAGGGCATCGTCAGCGGGCAGACACCGCCCGGCACCGTCCTGATCCCCACGGCTCTCAGCACGCAGTACAACGTCTCCCGCACACCCGTACGGGAGGCTCTGATCAGGCTGGAGCAGGACGGCCTGGTCGAGCAGGCGACCCGCGGCTATGTGGTGCGCGCGCGTACCCCGGAGGAGATCCTGGAGATCTGCGAGGCGCGTATCGCCCTGGAATCGGCTGCCGCCGAGGCCGCCGCGGCCCACCGGACGGAACTCGATCTCGCCCGGCTCGTCCACGTCCACGAGAGCACCGTGGCATGCACGGACGCCGCTGAACTGCGGGAGCTCAACGCCCAATGGCATGTGGTACTGCGGGAGGCAGGACACAACGCCGTCATCGCGGAGCTGATGGACCGGCTGGACGCGCAGTTGAAGGTCTACGACTCGCACACCTCCTCCGCCACCGACCACCCGGACAATCTCGGCCTGATCCTCGACGAGCACGCGGGCATCCTTGAGGCGGTGCGCCGCAGGGACCCGCAGACGGCTCGTGACCGCATGGTCGCCCATCAGAGCCGCACTCGGGATCTGCGCATCGGGGCCCTGGCCCGGTCGGGAAGGGCCATGAGCTGACCCCTTCCGGGCCACAAGGGACGAGCGGTGCGGAGGGAAGCTCGGCACGCAGGGGTGCGCCGCCCGGAAGCCCACGAGCCCCGGTCCGGGTGTCAGGTCCTGGACGGGGCTCGTGGGGGTCTCAGCGGGTTCAGACGTCGACCGTCACGGTGATTCCGCGGTCGGCGATCGAGCGGCCGGCCTTGACGTTGTATGAACCCTTCACGAAGGACCAGGAGTCGGCCGCCTCATCCCACACCTCGAAGGCGCGGCGGGGGATGTCGATGACGGCCTCGACGGTCTCGCCCGGCCCCGCCTCGACCGCCGCGAAGCCGGCGAGCCACCGCGCGGGGCGGCCGGCGTCGTCCTCCACCGGGGAGAGGTAGACCTGCACCACTTCCCGCCCCGGCCGGTCGCCGCTGTTACGCACGCGGACCGTGGCCACATCGCCGTCCACTGCTACGGACTCGTAGGTCCAGTCGGTGTAGCCGAGGCCGTGGCCGAACGGGTAGGCGGGGGTGCGACCGGCCTTGTCCCAGGCGCGGTAGCCGATGAAGACGTCCTCGGAATAGGCGAGGCGGCCGTTGACCGGGACGACTTGGGTGACCGGGGCGTCGGTGAGGGAGCCCCAGGTGGTGGGGAGCCGGCCGCCGGGTTCCCGGGCGCCGGTGAGGACGTCGGCCAGAGCGGCGCCGCCCTCCTGGCCGGGGAACCAACTGAGCAGGACGGCGGCGACCTCGTCGCGCCAGGGCAGTTCGACCGGGGAGCCGGAGTTGACGACCACGACGGTGTTCGGGTTGACGGCGGCGACCGCGCGGACGAGGTCGTCCTGGCGGCCGGGCAGGCGCAGGTCGGTGCGGTCGAAGCCTTCGGACTCGACGCGTTCGGTGGTGGCGACCACGACGATGGCGGTGTCGGCGGCCCGGGCGACCTCGACCGCCTCTTCGATCAGCTCGTCGGGGTCGCGCCGCGGCTCCTGGTGGGCGAGAGTGACGGTGATGTCCTCCCGGAGGTAGTCACCGAGCGCCACGACGTGCGTGAGGCTGATCTCGACGGGCTGCCCGGCGGCGAGTTCCACCTGGGCGCGGGGCTGGGGAGAGCTGAAGAAGCCCTCGAAGGGGTCGTCCTCGTCGGGCGCCTGGACACCGTCGTAGTACGTGATTCCGCCGACCGTGAGCCGGAAGGCGCCCTTTCCGTTGATGCCGAGGGTGTGCGGGCCGGTGAGGCGGGGCGTGAAGGTCCCGGTCAGTTCGACCTCCCGGAGGACGTCGAAGGAGACACCCTCCGGGAGGTCGGCGAACGACCAGTGGATCTGCCCGTTGGGGAGGGGGGAAGTGGCCAGGACCGTGCCGTCCGCGCCGCGGCAGACGGCGCGGAGTACGAACCCCTTGTCGGCAGGCATCAGTTCCGTGTTCGGGTCCGCTCCGACCGCATGGCTGAGGGCGCCTTCGGGGAGGGCTTGGGTGAGGCCGTCGAGCGGGGAGACGGTCCGGTCCGGGAAGACGGTGGCGGAGCCGCCGCCGAGGACACGGGCGTCGCGGGCGGCGGCTCCGATCAGGGCCACCGTGCCGTCCGGCTTCAGGGGGAGGGCGTTGTCGTCGTTCTTGACGAGGACGAAAGAGCGTCGGGCGATCTCCCGTGCCAGTTCCACGCCGTTCACGGTGTCCGGCAGTTCGGTGACGGCCGGCTCGGCACCCTCCAGGGCGCCCACGCGCACGGCCAGCCGCAGGACATTGCGTACGGCCTTGTCGACGGTGGCCTCGGTGACCTTGCCGTCCCTGACCGCTTGGGCGAGGGCTTCGCCGTAGACGGTCCGTGGGCCGGGCATGGCCACGTCGAGGCCGCCGTTGATGGCGTCGACCGTCGAGCGGGCCGCGGTCCAGTCGGAGACGTTGAAGCCGTCAAAGCCCCATTCGCCGCGCAGGACCTCGTTGACCAGGTAGTGGTGCTCGCTCATCGTGGTGCCGTTGACCGCGTTGTAGGCGGTCATGATGCCCCACGGGTGGGCGTTCTCGACGATCGCCTCGAAGGGGGCCAGATACAGCTCGCGCAGGGCGCGTGCGGAGACGACGTTGTCCACCGTGAACCGGTCGGTCTCGGCGTCATTGGCCACGAAGTGCTTGACCGTGGTCCCGACGCCGCCGGACTGCACGCCCTTCACATAGGCGGAGCCGATCACCCCGGTGAGGTAGGGGTCCTCGCTGTAGCACTCGAAGTGCCGCCCGCCCAGCGGAGAGCGGTGGAGGTTGACCGTGGGGGCGAGCAGGACGTGGACGCCCTTGCGGCGGGCCTCCTGGGCGAGCAGCACCCCGGCGCGGTGGGCCAGTCCCGGGTCCCAGGTGGCGGCGAGCGCGGTCGGGGAGGGCAGCGCGATGGACGGGTCGTCCGCACTCCAGCGCACGCCGCGGACGCCGATCGGGCCGTCGGACATGACCAGGGACTTCAGGCCGATCTCGGGGAGGGGCGGTAGCGACCACCGGTCCTGCCCGGCGAGGAGCCGCGTCTTCATGTCCAGGTCGAGCCGGGCGAGAGCCGCCTCGACAGCCGCTTCCGTCGCACTGGGTGCCTGTGTCACAGCGGCTTCTCCTTGGGGAAAGTCGTTGGCCGTGTTCATCGCGTGGTCATTCCGTACGGAGCAGTGGATATGGGTGTGGGGTCGTGCGTACGCGCGCGGACGGCATACGGGGGGTGTGCGGAGGCCGTCCGCCGCCGTGCGTCATCCCTTGATCGCGCCCGAGAGCATGCCGCGGATGAACTGCCTCTGGAAGAAGAGGTAGAGGACCACCACGGGGAGGCAGATCATCACCGCTGCCGCCGCGAGCAGGTTGACATGGACGAGGTAGCGGCCGGAGAAGGCGCCCAGTCCGAGTGTCATGGGCTGGTGGGACGGATCGGAGAGGAGGATCAGGGAGAGGAAGTAGTCGTTCCAGGTCCACATGAAGCTGAGGAGGACGAACGTGAGGATCGCGGGCCGGGCGATCGGCAGGTAGACGCGCCACAGCATGGTCCAGCTGTTGGCGCCGTCCATCTGGGCCGACTCCCCGATGCCGGCCGGCACCGCGCGGAAGGCCGCCCGCATCCAGAAGGCGCCGAAGCTCACTCCGGTGCCCACATGGGCGAGGATGATCCCCTGGTAGCTGTCGGTCAGTCCCTGGGCCTGGAAGTCGTAGTAGAGGGGGACGATGATCGCTTCCATCGGGATCATGATCCCGAACAGCAGCACCGGGAACAGGACCTTCTCCCCCACCACGCCCAGCACTCCGAAGGCGTAGCCGCTGAGGACGGCCAGCACGGTCGAGGCGGACACCGCGGTCCCGGTGATGATCAGGCTCGACTTCAGGTACTGGCTGAAGCCGGCCTGTCGCCATGCCTCGGCGAAGTTGGACCATTGCAGATGGCCCAGGTCGAGTGTCCCCGCGATGTCGGGGCTCAGCGCGACACCGAGGATCCAGACCACCGGGAAGAGGACAGCGACGGCGAGCAGGGTCAGGAAGGTGTAGTTGAAGACCTTCTCCCGCTTCGAGATCATCAGTCGTCTCCTTCCGACAGCTTGACGACGACGAGGGACACGGTCAGCGAGACCAGCGCCAGCACGACACCGATGGCGCAGGCGGCCCCGACGTCCGGGTTGGTGAAGGCTCGCTGGTAGAGGAGGACGGTGGGGGTGATGGTGGACGTCCCCGGGCCGCCCTTGGTGGTGAGCCAGACGATGTCGAAGACCCGGATGGCACCGAGCAGGGTGAGCGTGAGCACCACCGCGAGCTGCCCGCGCAGGCCCGGCAGGGTGACGGTGAAGAACTCCCGGACCGGGCCGGCCCCGTCCATGCGCGCGGCGTCATACAGCTCACCGGGGATGTTCTGGGTTCCGGCGACGAACAACACCATGCACAGTCCGTACGCCGCCCAGGTACCGGCCAGGCCGAGGGCGGGCAGCGCCCAGGTGAAGTCACCCAGCCACCCCCGGGTCAGCCCGCCCAGGCCGAACGCGGTGAGGACGGAGTTGAGGGGGCCGCCGGGGGCGTAGATCTGCTTCCACACCACGGCGGCGACGGCCGGGGTGAGCACCTGGGGAAGGAAGATGATCGAGCGGTAGACGCCGGCGCCGCGCACATCCTTGCGGGCGGTCAGCGCGGCACTCACCATGCCCAGGATGATCGGCAGGATGGAGAAGAAGACGATGAAGAACAGGGTGTGGGTGACGGCCTGGCGCACCGTGGCGTCGGTGAGGAAGGCCGTGTAGTTGCCGAATCCGGCCCAGGTCGCGGAGGTGATCCCGTCCCAGTGGTAGAAGGACAGTCGCAGTCCCTGGCCGGCGGGCAGCAGCACGACGAACACGTAGATCAGCAGCGCGGGGGCGAGGTAGGCGAGCCCCAGCAGGCGCCGGCGGGTCCGGGGCGAGCGGAAGCGGGTGCCCCCCTCGCTGCGCGGAGCACGGCCGGCCGTGACGGTGCCGGGGACGGCTGCCTCGGGGAGGGATGCTTCCTTGAGTACGGCCATGCCTACTTCCCGAGGGTCTTCGCAAAGGCGGTGACGTCCTGGTCGGCCGCGGTGACGACCGCCTTCTCGGTGGACTTGCCCGCCAGCAGGCTCTGCATGGTGGTGTTGATGGTGTTCAGGAGCGTCGGCGTGGTCCAGTCCAGGTAGGGCACGGAGGTGCCGTTCGCCGAGATGCTCCGGGTGATGGCCACGTCGTCCGAGAGCAGCGGGTCCCCGGCGGGCGCCTTGACGTCCGGGTGCAGCAGTGGCATGGTCCCGTTCGCGACGGCCAGCTCGGCGGCCTGCTCACCGGCCATGAAATCGAGGAAGGCGGCGGCGGCGTCGGCGTGCTTGGACTTGGACGAGATGGAGAAGTTGGCCGCCGAGGAGCCCGTGGCCACTGGCTTGCCTCCGTCCGCCCGGGGCAGGATGAAGGAGCCGAAGTTCTTCGACTGGCCGGGCTTGAGCGGCAGGGAGCCCGAGTAGTCGAAGTGGAAGAGTCCCTTGCCGTTGGCGAATGACTGGGCGGCGTCCGCGGAGTCGACACCGGCGTAGCCCTTGGTCAGGTAGCCCCGGTCGGACCACTGCTTGAGTGTGGACACCGCCTTGGGGAATCCGGTGTCGGCGATCTTCACATCGCCCTGCGAGTAGGTGAATTCGGTGATCTTGCTCTGGGGGCCGAAGGTGTTCATCAGCGAGAAGAGCGGTTCGGTGATCCCGCCCTGGTTGGAGTTGCCGAGGGCGACGGGAGTGATGCCGGCCGACTTGGCCTTGGCCAGAGCGGCCTGGAACTCGGCGTAGGTGGTCGGGACCTTCGCTCCGATCTTCTTCAGGAGCGAGCGGTTGTAATAGACCTCGATCAGGGAGGCCCGGGCGACCGGGGTACCGAACAACGAACCGGTGCCCATCTGCTTACCGTCGGTGCTGAACATGTGCTGGTTCAGGATCGACTGGGGGAAGGAGTTCTTCCACCCGTAGGCGTGGGCGTAGTTGTCCAGGTTGAGCAGCAGCCCGCCGCGGACCAGGGTGCCCATGGACTGCCAGCCGTTGTTGGCCGGCACGATGTCCGGCGGGTTGGCGGACTTGAGCTTGAGTGGCAGGGCGGCCATCGCATCGCCCCAGGCCATCGGGGTCCGCTTGATCGTGATGTTGGGGTACTTCTTCTCGAACGCCTTGACCACGGAGGCCATCCAGGCGTTGTCCACGCCCCCGGAGAAGGCGTCCACCACGTTCAGCGTGACCTTGCCCATGGTGGCCGGATCGGTGGCCACAGGGCCCTTGCCGGCGCTGTTGTCCGAGTCGGCGGCGGTGGTACCCGGCATGCAGCCGGCGAGCAGGCCCGCCACCCCGAGACATACGAACAAGGCGGTGATCCGTCGGGTTCTGTTGCGCGAGACCACGGTGTCTCCTGTGCTTGATGAGTGTCCCGGGAGCCCGGGTGGAGCGAGCGTAAGCGAAGCCATACCACTTAGTCCAGATCGGTGAAGCTGGTTTGTTCACCTCATAGTTCAGACCACTTTGAAAAGTGTTTGAGCCATGGCAGGCTGACATCCCGCCGGCGGGGCCGGCGGGCCCACGCCTCAGGTGGCCAGGAACTCCCGGGGCGGCATGGTCGCCGTCACCCGAGCCGACACGGCGTCGGCCACCTCCCGCTCGTGCAGCGGTACGCCCCCCTCACCGAGGGCGTCCAGCAGGGCGCCCGCCACTGGTGGCAGCGAGCCGCGCAGCAGCACCGCTCCGGGAACGTGGGCGGGCAGCTCCGTGAGGAGCGCCTCGGCGACCGGGGAGTCCTCGGCCATCAGCACCGAGCCGGCCAGCACGACGCTCACGGGCCGGTCGGCCCGCGTGAGGCCGGTGCGTCGCGCGGCCACCCCGGCG
>NZ_BAAASD010000071.1:0-26622 GCF_039532705.1 Streptomyces sparsogenes subsp. cuspidosporus
CGGTCATTCCGGTGGTGTCGAACGTGACCGGTGCGGTGGCCGATGCGGGTGAGTTGTGCAGTGTGGAGTACTGGGTGCGGCACGCGCGGGAGGCGGTGCGCTTCGCCGACGGCGTGGAATGCCTGGTCGACCGTGGAGTGACGGAGTTCGTGGAGGTGGGACCGGACGCCGTGCTGAGCGGCCTGGTGCAGGGGCGCGGTGAGGGAGTGGTGGCGATCCCGGCGGTGCGCGGGAGCCAGGGCGAGGTGGACTCCTTCGTCCAGGCGCTGGCGCGGCTGCATACGCGCGGTGTGCCGGTGACCTGGCCGACCCTGCGTCCCGGCCCCCGGGTCGAGCTGCCCACCTACGCCTTCCACCGACAGCGCTACTGGCTGGACGAGCCCCCCGCGACCGACGGCGAGCACACCCCGGAGGTCGACCGGGCCTTCTGGTCCGCCGTGGAGGGCGAGAACATGGACGTACTGGCGCGCACCCTGGGAGTCGAGGAGGACGACCGGCAGGCGCCGCTGCGGGAGGTCCTGCCGATCCTCGCCGACTGGCGCCGCCGCTCCAGGGAGCGCTCCGGACTCGGCGAGCTGTGCTACGACGTGCACTGGCGACCGCTCGCGGAGCCGACCGATCAGCCGGTCGGCACCTGGCTCCTGATCACCGCCGGCGGCCCGGCCGCCGCCGAGTGGGGCGCCGCGCTGGAACGGCAGGGCCTCGACCTGGTGTTCGTGGACGTGTCCGCCGACATCGCCGGCCTCGCGCGCGGCGCGGGCCCCGACGCGCTCACCGAGCGGCTGCGCGCGGCACTCCCGGACACACCCGTGCGCGGCGTGCTGTCACTCCTGGCGCTCGCCGGGGACGAGGACCCCGCCGCGCCCCTGGCCGCCACCCACGCTCTGGTACGCGCCCTGGGCGAACTGGAGGTGGCGGCGCCCCTGTGGTGCCTGACCCGGGGCGCGGTCGCCGTCACCGGCGGCGAGGAGATCCGGCCGGCCCAGGCGCAGGTGTGGGGCCTCGGCCGGGTGGCGGCGCTGGAGCATCCGGAGCGCTGGGGCGGCCTGGTCGACCTGCCGGAGGAGCTCGGGGCGCGGGACGCCGAACGGCTGGCCGCCGTCCTCGCCGGGGCCACCGGCGAGGATCAGGTGGCGCTGCGCCCGGCCGGGTTGCTGGCCCGGCGGCTGCGGCGGGCGCCACTGGCGGCCACGGCGGGCGGCACGGGCTGGACCCCGCGCGGCGCCGTCCTGGTCACCGGCGGCACCGGGGCACTGGGCGCCCATGTGGCCCGCTGGCTGGCGCGCGAGGGCGCCGAGCACCTGGTGCTGACCAGCCGCCGGGGCCCGCTGGCCCCGGAGGCGGCGGCCCTCGAGGCCGAACTGACCGGCCTGGGCGCCCGGGTGACCATCGCCGCCTGCGATGTCGCGGACCGGGGCGCGCTGGACGCGCTGCTCGACAAGCTCGCCGCCGACGGCGTCCGCGTCAGGGCGGTCATGCACACCGCGGGCGTCGCCCAGTCCAGCCGCATCGACGAGACCGGCCCGGACGACGTGGCCGCCATCAGCGCGGGCAAGGTCGCCGGCGCGCGCCACCTGGACGCGGCCTTCGCCGGGGCCGAGCTGGACGCGTTCGTGCTGTTCTCCTCCACCGCCGGGATCTGGGGCGGCGCGGGGCAGGGCGCCTACGCGGCCGCCAACGCCTACCTCGACGCCCTGGCCGAACGGCGCAGGACACGCGGCGCCGTCGCCACATCGGTGGCCTGGGGCCCGTGGAGCGAGGGCGGCATGGCGGCCCGGGACGACGCCGAGGCGCACCTGCGGCGGCGCGGCGTACGGGCGCTGGCCCCGGACACCGCGCTGACCCTGCTGCGGCACGCGATCGACCAGCGGGTGGTCCGTCTGACCGTGGCCGACGTCGACTGGGAGAGGTTCGCCCTGTCGTACACCTCGGCCCGGCCCAGCACCCTGCTGTCCGACATCCCCGAGGCGCGGCGGGCGCAGGAGCCCTCCGAACCGGACCGGGAGGGCGCCGACGAGCTGTCCCGGCGGCTGGCCGGGCTCTCCGGCGCCGAGCGGCAGCAGGTGCTGACCGACCTGGTGCGGCGGCACGCGGCCGCCGTGCTCGGGCACACCGGGATCGCGGCGGTCGAGGCCGACAAGCCGTTCCGGGACGTGGGCTTCGACTCGCTGGCGGCGGTCGAGTTCCGCAACCGGCTGACCGAGGCCACCGGGCTGGGGCTGTCCGCCACCTCGATCTTCGACTACCCCACCCCGCGCGAACTCGCGGAACACCTGCGCTCCGAGCTGGGCGGGGACGAGCTGTCCGAGAAGGCGCTGCTCGCCGAGATCGACCGGCTGGAGGGCAGGCTCGCCACGGTCGCGGCCCAGGCGGCGCCCCCGGCGGACGCGCTGGCCCGGCTGACGGCCCTGGTCGACCGGTGGTCCGCACCGGCGCCCGGCGAGGGGGCGACCGAGCGCCTCCATTCCGCGACGCGCGACGAGATCTTCGACTTCATCGACAACGAGCTCGGCCTGTGAACGCCGGCAGTCCGGGAAGCACGAGCGGGCCGACGAGCACCAGCGGGCCGACCGGCACGAGCGGCGAGCGGCGAGGCGCGAGGCGGGGAGACACACGAATGGGATCCACCATGGACGAGGACAAGACGCTCGACTACCTCAAGCGGGTCACCGCCGACCTGCAGAAGGTCCGCGGCCGGCTGCGTGAGGTGGAGTACGCCGAGCGGGAGCCGATCGCCATCGTGGGGATGGGCTGCCGGTTCCCCGGCGGCGTCGGCTCCCCCGAGGAGCTGTGGGAGCTGCTGGTCCAAGGCGCCGACGGCATCACCGGGTTTCCCCGGGACCGAGGGTGGGACCTGGCCGCGCTCTTCGACGGCGGCCCCGGCCGGGAGCCCGGCTCGGCCACCCGCGCCGGCGGATTCCTGCCCGACGCCGCCGAGTTCGACGCCGAGTTCTTCGGCATCTCGCCGCGCGAGGCGCTGGCCATGGACCCGCAGCAGCGGCTGCTCCTCGAGACCTCCTGGGAGGCCGTGGAGCGGGCCGGGCTCGACGCAGGCGCCCTGCGCGGCAGCAGGACCGGGGTGTTCGTCGGCACCAACGGCCAGGACTACGCCACCTTGATGCTCGGGAACAGCCGGTCGGAGCTGGCCGGCCACATGGGCATCGGCAACGCCGCCAGCGTCGCCTCCGGCCGGATCGCCTACACCTTCGGCCTGGAGGGCCCCGCCCTCACCGTCGACACGGCCTGCGCGTCCTCCTTGGTCGCGCTGCACCTGGCCGCCCACGCGCTGCGCACGGACGAGTGCGCGATGGCGCTGGTCGGCGGTGTGACGATCATGGCGACCCCCAGCATGTTCACCGAGTTCACCAAGCAGCAGGGCCTCGCCCCCGACGGCCGCTGCAAGGCGTTCGCCGCCGGCGCCGACGGCACCGCCTGGGGCGAGGGCGTCGGCGTACTGCTCGTCGAGCGGCTCTCGGACGCGCACCGCCACGGCCACCGCGTGCTGGCCGTCCTCCGCGGCTCCGCCGTCAACCAGGACGGCGCCTCCAACGGCCTCACCGCGCCCAACGGCCCCTCCCAGCAGCGGGTCATCCGCCAGGCACTCGGCAACGCCCGGCTGTCGGCCGCCGAGGTGGACGTCGTCGAGGCCCACGGCACCGGCACCACCCTCGGCGACCCCATCGAGGCCCAGGCCCTGCTCGCCACCTACGGCCAGGGGCGGCCCGCCGGCCGCCCGCTGCTGCTCGGCTCGGTGAAGTCCAACATCGGCCACACCGCGGCGGCCGCGGGCGTGGCGAGCGTCATCAAGGCGGTGCTCGCCCTCCAGCACGGCGTCGTACCGCCCACCCTGCACGTGGACGAGCCCACCCCCCACGTGGACTGGAACGCGGGGGACGTCCGGCTGGTCACCGAGGCCACCGACTGGCCGCGGACCGGGCAGCCACGCCGCGTCGGCGTCTCCGCCTTCGGGGTGAGCGGCACCAACGCCCACGTCATCCTGGAACAGGCGCGGCCCGAGGCCGCCGAGGCCGCCGGGGCCGAGCGGCCGGCCGCCCCCGGCGAGACGCCCCCGACGGGCCCCGCGCCGCTCGCCGGGGACGCCGGCACCCTGCCGTGGGTCGTCTCGGGGCACACCCCCCGCGCGCTGCGCGCACAGGCCGCCCGGCTACGGGAGTTCACCGCCACCGCCGACGCGGACGCCACCGCGATCGGCCGCTCCCTGGCCCTGCACCGCACCCCGCTGCGGCACCGTGCCGTCGTCCTGGCGGGGGAGCGCGGCGGGCTGTCGGCGGGGCTGGACGCCCTCGCGGGGCAGGAGGCGTCCGCGCAGGTGGTGACGGGAGAGGCCGCCTCCGACGCCGCCAAGGTGGTGTTCGTCTTCCCCGGCCAGGGCTCCCAGTGGGCCGGCATGGCCACCGAGCTGATGGCCGCCTCCCCGGTGTTCGCCGAGGCCATGCGGGAGTGCGCCGAGGCGCTGGCGCCCCACCTCGACTGGGACCCGCTCGAACTGCTGCGCAGCGGCGAGAAGCTGGAGCGGGACGACGTCGTCCAGCCCGTGCTGTGGGCGGTGATGGTCTCCCTCGCCCGGCTGTGGCGCTCCCTGGGCGTGGTGCCGGCCGCGGTCGTCGGCCACTCCCAGGGCGAGATCGCCGCCGCCTGCGCGGCCGGAGCGCTGTCGCCGGCCGACGGGGCACGGCTGGTGGCACTGCGCAGCCGGGTGTTCGCCGAGCACCTGTCCGGCAAGGGCGCCATGTACTCGCTCTCCGCACCGCCCGAGCAGGCCGCCGCCCTTCTCCAGGGCCGGGCCGGGGTGTGGATCGCCTCGGTCAACGGCCCCGAGGCCACCGTCGTGGCCGGCGACCTGGACGCACTCGCCGAGGTGACCGCGGAGGCGGAGGCCGCGGGGCTGCGGCCGCGCAAGGTCGGCATCGAGTACGCCTCGCACACCCCGCACACCGAGCGGGTGCGCGAACAGCTCCTCCGGCTGGCGGCACCGGTCACCCCGCGCGCCGGGGACACCCCGCTGTACTCGACCGTCACCGCCGCGCCCCTGCCCGGCGAGGCGCTGGACGCCGAGTACTGGTACCGCAACCTGCGCGAGCCCGTCCGCTTCCAGGAGACCGTTCAGCGCCTCGTGGACGAGGGCCATACCGCCTTCCTGGAGGTCAGTCCGCACCCCGTCCTGATGACCGCGATCCAGGACACGGTCGCCGACCGGCCGGCCGGCACCCCCCGCGTCGCCGTGACGGGCACCCTGCGCAGGAACGACGGCGGCACCCGGCGGCTGCTGACCTCCCTCGCCCAGCTGTGGACCGCCGGCGTCCGCGTCGACTGGCAGGCGGTGTACGGGCCGGACGCCGCCGGCGCCGTCGACCTGCCCACCTACGCCTTCCAACGCCGCCGCTACTGGCTGTCCGCCGACACCGGCGGCGCGGCGGACGTCTCCGCGGCCGGGCTCTCCCTCGTCGGACACCCCCTGCTCGCCGCGGGCGTGGAGGCCGCCGACGGCGACCGCCGCGTACTCACCGGCCGGCTCTCCACCCACACCCACCCCTGGCTCGCCGACCACCAGGTCCTCGGCCGCGTCCTCGTGCCCGGCACCGCACTGCTGGAACTCGCCCTGCGCGCGGGCGAGTACGCCGACTGCGGCCGGGTCGACGAACTGATCCTGGAGAGCCCCCTGGCCCTGCCCGCCGAAGGCCCGGGCGTCGACCTCCAGGTCACCGTCGGCGAGGCCGACGAGACCGGCCGCCGCCAGGTGCGGATCTTCTCCCGCGCCGCCGGCCCCGACGGCACCCAGGAGTGGACCGGACACGCCACCGGCACCCTGGCCACGGAGCCCGCCACCGCGCCCGTGACCCCGCCTGCCGAGGCGGCCGCCTGGCCGCCGGCCGACGCCGTCCCGGTGGCCGTCGAGGGACTGTACGAGCGGCTGACCGAGTGGGGCTACGCCTACGGCCCCGTCTTCCAGGGGCTGCGCGGCCTGTGGCGGCGCGGCGACGAACTGTTCGCCGAGGTGGCGCTGGACGAGCGGGGCGGCACGGACGCCGCCGGGTTCGGCGTGCATCCGGCGCTGGTCGACGCGGCGCTGCACAGCCAGATCGCCACCGCGCTGGACCAGGACAGCGCGGTGGAGCCGAGGCTGCCGTTCTCCTTCGGCGGCGTACGGCTGCACGCCACCGGTGCCACGACCGCCCGCGTCCGGCTCACCCCGAACGGCGCCAACTCCCTCTCCCTGACCATGACCGACCCCACGGGCCTGCCGCTCCTCACCGTCGACGAGCTCACCTCGCGCCCGGTGGCCGCCGGCGACGTCCGGACCCGGCCCCGCGCGGACGCCCTCTTCCGGCTGGACTGGACGGCGCTGCCGCCGGCCGAGGACACCTCGTGCGCCCTGGCCGTCCTCGGCACCGCCGACGACCTTCCGGACGTGGCCCCGGAAGCCGCCCGCTTCCCCCACCTCACCGCGCTCCAGGAGGCCGTGCGCGCCGGAGAGCGGCTGCCTGACGTGGTGCTGCTGCCCGTGCCGGCGGGGCCCGAGGACACCGTGGCCGCCGTCCGCGAGGTGACCGGCGCGGTGCTGGACGTGGTGCGGCGCTGGCTCGCCGCCGAGGAGACCGAACCCGCCTGCCTGGCGGTCGTCACCCGCGGGGGAGCCGCCGCCGCGCCCGGCGACACCGTCGACCCGGTGCACTCCGCGGTCCGTGGCCTGGTGCGCTCGGCCGGCTCGGAGAACCCCGGCAGGATCATCCAGATCGACCTGGACGGCGACGCCCGCTCCGCCGAGCGGCTCCCCGCCGCGGTGGCCGCGACCGTGGCCACCGGCGAGACGGAGAGCGTGGTGCGCGGGGGCTCCTCGCTGGTGCCCCGGCTGGCACGGGTGGCGCCCGCCGACACCCTCGTCCCCCCTGCCGAGGGCGCCTGGAGCCTGGACGTGGACGGCAGCGGCACCCTGGAGGGCCTGCGGCTCGTGCCGTGCCCCCAGGCGCAGGCGCCGCTGACCGATGGCCAGGTGCGGGTGGAGGTCCGCGCCACGGGCGTGAACTTCCGCGATGTGCTGCTCGCCCTCGGCGTCGTCGATGTCGCCGAGTCCTTCACCGAGATGGCCTTCGGCTCCGAGGGCGCCGGCCTCGTCACCGAGGTCGGGCCCGGCGTCACCGGCGTCGCCGTGGGCGACCGCGTCATGGGGCTGCTGTCCGGCTCCTACGCGGGACCGCTGGCCGTCACCGACGCCCGCACCATCGCCCCGATCCCCAGCGGCTGGTCGTTCGCCCAGGCAGCCGCCGTACCGACGGTGTTCCTGACCGCCTACTACGCGCTGCGGGACCTGGCCCGCGTCCAGGAGGGCGAGTCGCTGCTGGTGCACGCCGCCGCCGGGGGCGTCGGCATGGCCGCCGTCCAGCTCGCCCGCCACTGGGGCGTCCAGGTGTACGCCACCGCCAGTGAGCCCAAGTGGCCGGTGGTGCGGGCCTCCGGCGTCCCCGCCGAACGGCTGGCCTCCTCCCGCACCCTGGACTTCGCCGACACCTTCCGCGCGGCGAGCGGCGGCCGCGGCGTCGACGTCGTCCTGAACTGCCTGGCCAGGGAGTTCACCGACGCCTCCCTCGATCTGCTGGTCCCCCAGGGCCGTTTCATCGAGATGGGCAAGACCGACATCCGCGACCCGGAAGCCGTCGCCGCCTCCTGGCCCGGCACCTTCTACCGCTCCTTCGACCTGGGCGAGGCGGGCCCGGACCGGATCGGCGAGATGCTCACCCACCTCGCCCGGCTGTTCGAGGAGGGCGTGCTCACCCCGCTGCCGGTGACCACCTGGGACGTCCGGCGGGCGCCCGAGGCCTTCCGCCACCTCAGCCAGGCCAAGCACATCGGCAAGGTCGCCCTCACCGTCCCCTCGGCGTCGTTGGCCGGAACGGTGCTGGTGACCGGCGGCACCGGCGCCCTCGGCGGTGCCGTCGCCCGGCACCTGGCCCAGCGCCACGGCGTCACCTCCCTGGTGCTCACCAGCCGCCGCGGCCCCGACGCGCCCGGCGCGGCGGAACTGGTGGCCGAGCTGGCCGGACTCGGCGCCACCGCCCGCGTCGTGGCCTGCGACGCCGCCGAACGCGAGCAACTCGCCCGGCTGCTGGACGACCTCCCGGACCTGCGGGGGGTGGTGCACACGGCGGGCGTGATCGACGACGGGGTGCTCACGGCGCTCACCCCCGAGCGGCTCGACACGGTCCTGCGCCCCAAGGCCGACGCCGCCTGGCACCTGCACGAACTGACCCGCGACAAGGACCTCGCGCTGTTCGCGCTGTTCTCCTCCGCGGCAGGCGTGTTCGGCGCCCCCGGACAGGCCAACTACGCGGCGGCCAACGCCTTCCTCGACGGCCTCGCACACCACCGCCGCCGCCTCGGACTGCCCGCCCAGTCGCTGTCCTGGGGCGTGTGGGCCGAAACCAGCGGGATCACCGGCGACCTGGACAGGACCGACCTCGACCGGATGGCCCGCGGCGGCGTACGCCCCCTGCCCACCGCCGAGGCACTCGCCCTCTTCGACGCCGCCACCGGGGACAACCACACCCACACCGTCCCCGTACGGCTGGACCCCGCCCGGTTCACCGGCACCGTCCCGCCCCTGCTGCGCGGCCTGGTCAAATCCCCCGCCAAGCCCGCCGCAACCGGCCGCGCCACCCCCGCGGCAGGCGGCACCGGCGGCGGGCTGACCGAGCGCCTGGCACAGCTGTCGCCGCGCGAGTGCGAGGAACTGCTCACCGAAGAAGTGCGCCGGCAGGCCGCGGTCGTGCTCGGCCACGACGACATCGAAACCGTGGGCGCCGACCGGCCGTTCAAGACCCTCGGCTTCGACTCGCTCACCACCGTCGAACTGCGCAACCGGCTCAACTCCGCCACCGGGCTGCGGCTCCCGGTCACGCTCGTCTTCGACCACCCCACGCCCGCCGCGGTGGCCGCACACCTCAAGCAGCGGCTGCTCCCGGAGATCGACGCCGCCGAACTCGCCGCGAACCAGCTCGGCACCCTGGAGACCCTGCTCGCCGAGATCGCCGAGGACGACCCGAGGCGCGCCAACCTCACCGTACGGCTGCGCGCCGTGCTGTCGAAGTGGACGGCGGGCGAACCCGCGGCCGCCGAGGTCGACCTCGACTCGGCCACGGACGCGGAGCTGTTCGAGCTCGTGGACAACAAGCCATGGTCCAGCTGACCGGCGGGCGGGCGACCCCGCCGGCCATGTGACCCCACCCGCTGACCGCACCCGCTGACCGCACCTGTTGGACCGGAAGAGGAACGGATGTCGAACGAGCAGAAGCTCCGCGAGTACCTCAAGCAGGCGGTCGCCGACGCCCGCGACTCCTACGCACGGCTGCGCGCCGTCGAGGAGGCCGCCCGTGAGCCGCTCGCCGTCATCGGCATGAGCTGCCGCTTCCCCGGCGGGGTGCGGACCCCGGAAGACCTCTGGGAGCTGGTCGCCGAGGGACGCGTGGGCATCGCGGACTTCCCCGCCGACCGCGGATGGGACCTGGCCTCCCTCTACGACCCGGAGGGGCTGCGCCCGAGCAGCTCGTACATCCGCAAGGGCGGGTTCATCGACGCCGCCGCCGATTTCGACGCCGAGTTCTTCGAGATCTCGCCGCGCGAGGCCCTCGCCATGGACCCGCAGCAGCGGGTGCTGCTGGAGGCCTCCTGGGAGGCGTTCGAGCGGGCCGGGATCGACCCCGGCACGCTGCGCGGCGAGAGCGCGGGGGTCTTCGTCGGCGGCGTCCTGTCCGGCTACGGCTCGAACGTGGGCGGCACCCAGGACAGCGAGGGCTACCTGCTGACCGGCAACGCCTCCAGCGTCTTCTCCGGGCGCCTCTCCTACACCTACGGGTTCGAGGGCCCCGCCGTCACCGTCGACACGGCCTGCTCCTCCTCGCTGACCGCGCTGCACCTCGCGGCCCAGTCGCTGCGCGCCAAGGAGAGCTCCCTGGCGCTGGTGGGCGGCGTGATGGTGATGTCCACACCGGCCGCGTTCACCGAGTTCAGCAAGCAGCGCGGGCTCTCCCAGGACGGGCTGTGCAAGGCGTTCGCCGCCGGTGCCGACGGCACCGCCTGGGGCGAGGGCGTCGGAGTACTGCTCGTCGAGCGGCTGTCGGACGCGCGCCGCCATGGCCACCGGGTGCTGGCCCTCCTCCGCGGCTCCGCCGTCAACCAGGACGGCGCTTCCAATGGTTTGACGGCGCCCAATGGGCCGTCTCAGCAGCGGGTCATCCGTCAGGCGTTGGCCAACGCGGGGCTCGCTCCGTCGGATGTCGATGTGGTGGAGGCGCACGGGACCGGGACGACCCTGGGGGATCCGATCGAGGCGCAGGCGCTGCTGGCCACTTATGGTCAGGACCGGGCCGGTGGGCGGCCGGTGCTGTTGGGTTCGGTGAAGTCGAACATCGGTCACACCCAGGCGGCGGCCGGTATCGCGGGGGTGATCAAGACGGTGCTCGCCCTGCGCCACGGCGTGGTGCCGCCCACCCTTCACGTGGACGAGCCCACCCCGCACGTCGACTGGTCGGCGGGCGCGGTGGAGCTGGTCACCGAGGCCACCGCCTGGCCGCGGACCGGCCGGCCGCGGCGGGCCGCCGTCTCCTCGTTCGGCATCAGCGGCACCAACGCGCACGTCATCCTCGAGCAGGCCCCCGAACCGCAGGAGCCCGACGTCGACGCACCGCCCGCCGGCAGCGCGGGAACCACGGGGGGCGCGGCGGCGCCGGTGCTCACCGGTGGCGTGCCGCCCTGGCCGCTGTCCGCCAAGAACGAGGCCGCGCTGCGCGACCAGGCCGCCCGGCTGTGTCTCTTCCTCGACGAAGCCGACGAAGCCGACGAAGCCGATGAAGCCGACGACGCCGTCGCCGCCGCCCTGGTCCGCACCCGCGCCGCCTTCACCCACCGGGCCGTCCTCCTCGGCGACGAGCGCACCGGGCCGCTGGCGGCGCTCGCCGACGGCACGGCCGACGCGCCCGGTGTGGTGCGGGGCACCGCACGCCCCGGCGCCAAGGTCGCGTTCGTCTTCCCGGGGCAGGGTGCCCAGCGGCTCGGCATGGCCACCGGGCTCCTGGAGTCCTCGCCCCTCTTCGCCGCGGCCATGCGCGAGTGCGCCGACGCGCTGGCGCCGCACGTGGACTGGGAGTTGCTCGACGCGCTCGGCGACGAGCAGGCCCTCCAGCGCGTCGATGTGGTGCAGCCGGCGCTGTGGGCCGTCATGGTCTCCCTGGCCCGGGTGTGGCAGGCCGCGGGGCTGACCCCCGACGTGGTGGCGGGCCACTCACAGGGCGAGATCGCCGCCGCGTGTGTCGCCGGTGTCCTCTCCCTGGAGGACGGGGCGCGCCTGGTCGCGCTGCGCAGCCGGGCCATCGCCGAGGACCTCGCGGGGCAGGGCGGTATGGTCTCCCTCGCCGCCTCCGCCGAGCGCACCGCCGAACTCCTGGGCGAGCGCGACGGGGTCTGGGTGGCCGCCGTCAACGGCCCCGAGGCCACCGTGATCGCCGGTGCCCCCGAGGCGCTCGCCGAGGTGTCCGCGGCCGCCGAGGCCGTGGGCGTCCGCGCCCGCACCATCCCGGTCGACTACGCCTCGCACACCCCGCACGTCGAAGCCATCCGCGGCCGGCTGCTGGAGCTGGCCGAGACCGTCGCACCGCGCGCGGGCTCCGTACCCATGCACTCGTCGGTGACCGTGGCCCCGCTCGGCGAGACGGAGGCCGACGCACAGTACTGGTACCGCAACCTGCGCCGGCCCGTGCGGTTCGCCGAGACGGTCACCGCGCTGCTCGACCGGGGCATCGACACCTTCGTCGAGATCAGCCCGCACCCGGTGCTCGTCCCGGCCATCGAGGACCTGGCGGCCGCCGCGGGCCGCGAGGAGGTGGTGGTCTCCGGTACCCTCCGCCGCGACCAGGACGAGAGCGCCGCGCTGATCCGCGCGGCGGCCACCCTGTGGACCCGCGGCGCCGGCATCTCCTGGGACACCTTCCTGGGCAGCGCGGCCGCCACCGCCTCCCTCGCCGAGCTGGCCCGGGCGGCCGAGCTGCCGACGTACCCGTTCCAGCGGCGGCGCTACTGGCTGGAAGGGCCGGCCCTCACCGGCGACCCCTCCGGCATCGGGCTCGACCCCGTCGCCCACCCGCTGCTCGCCGCCGCCACGCGCCCCGCCGAGTCCGGCGACGTGGTCCTCACCGGTCGGCTGTCCCTGTCGACCCACCCCTGGCTGGCCGACCACGCCGTGCTGGACACCGTGCTGCTGCCGGGGACCGCCTTCGTGGAACTCGCGCTCGCCGCCGGCCGGGAGACCGGCTGCGGCCAACTGCGGGAGCTCACCCTCGAGCGGCCCCTCACCTTCACCGCGGAAACCGGCGTCACCGTCCAGATCCAGGTCGCCGAGGCCGACGGGACCGGCAGCCGGACCGTCACCATCCACTCCCGGGCCGGCACGGTCGACCAGGAGGAGCCCGCCGAGTGGATCCGACACGCCACCGCCACCCTGACCGCCGAGGAAGCGCCCGAGGACCCGGCGGAGTTCGCCGCGCTCCAGGGCGTCTGGCCGCCGTCCGGCGCCACCCCCGTCGAGGTGGGCGACTACTACGAGGCCCTGTTCGAGCGCGGCTACGAGTACGGCCCCGCCTTCCAGGGGCTGCGGTCCGTCTGGCGGCGCGGTGACGAGGTGTTCGCCGAGGTGGCCCTGGCCCAGGAGACGCCCGCCGACGACTTCCTCGTCCACCCGGCACTCCTCGACTCCGCGCTCCACGCCATGGGCCTCGGCGGACTGTTCGGCGACGAGGGGGCGGTACGCCTTCCGTTCGCCTGGTCCGGCGTGCGGACCTGGACCGACGGCGCCACCTCACTGCGCGTCCGGCTGACCGCGGCCGGCGAGGACGGCGTACGGCTGCGCGCCGCGGACGCCACCGGCAGGCCCGTCGCCGCCGTGGACGAGTTGGTGCTGCGGCCGCTGTCCGCCGCCGACCTGCGCGCGGCCCCCACCCGGTCGCTGTACGTGCCGCGCTGGGACGCCTGGCGGCCCCCGACCGGCGCGGCCCCCGCCGCACCGCGTACGGCGGTGTGGCGCCCGGGCACCCCGCTCGCCGATGTGCTCGCCGGGGAACCCGAGGTGGTGCTGTTCGACTGCACGGCCCAGGACCTGCCGGACGGCCTCGATGTGCCGGCCGCGGCCCACGCCCTGACCCGGACCGCGCTGGCCCGGGTGCGGGAATGGCTCGCCCAGGAGCCGCCCGCACAGGCGCGGCTCGCCGTGCTGACCCGCGGCGCCGTCGGCGCCACGCCCGGTGAGCGGCCCGACCCGGCCCAGGCGGCGGTGCGGGGTCTGTTGCGTTCGGCCCAGTCGGAGCATCCGGATCGTTTTCTGCTGGTGGACACCGACGGTGACCCCGCCGAGGTGCCCGGCACCGTCCTGGCCGCGGCCGTGGCCGCGGGCGAGCCGGAGGTCACCCTGCGTGGCGACACCGTGCTCGTCCCGCTGCTGGTTCGTCCTGATGCTGGTGTGGTGTCGGGTGGTGGGGTGTCGTGGTCGGGTGTGGGTGCGGTGTTGGTGACGGGTGGTACGGGTGTGGTGGGTGCTGCGGTGGCGCGGCATGTGGTGGTGGCGTATGGGGTGCGGGATGTGGTGTTGGTGAGTCGGCGGGGTGAGAAGGCGCCGGGGGCCGCTGGTGTGGTGGCGGGGTTGGAGGGGTTGGGTGCTCGGGTGCGGGTGGTGGCGTGTGATGTGGGGGATCGGGGTGCGGTGGAGGGGTTGTTGGCGGGGTTGCCTGAGGTGCGTGGGGTGGTGCATGCGGCGGGTGCGGTGGATGACGGTGTTGTGACGGGGTTGAGCGAGGAGCGGTTGGGGTCGGTGTTGCGTCCGAAGGTGGATGGTGCGTGGCATTTGCATGAGGTGACGCGGGATCGTGGGGTGGAGTTGTTTGTGTTGTTCTCGTCGGCTGCGGGGGTGTTCGGGTCTCCGGGGCAGGCGAATTACGCGGCGGCGAATGTGTTCCTGGACGCGTTGGCGGTGCGGCGGCGGGCCGAGGGTTTGCCGGCGCAGTCGTTGTCGTGGGGGTTGTGGGAGGAGACCAGCGAACTGACCGCCACCCTCGACGAGGCCGACAAGGCCCGGCTCGGCCGCGGCGGCCTGCTGACCCTCGGCACCGAGGAAGGGCTCGCCCTCTTCGACCACGCGCTGGCGCTCGACGTTCCGCATGCGGTCCCCGTACGGCTCGACCTGACCCGCGCCCGCGCCGAAGGGCAGCGGCCGCACCCGTTGCTGCGCGCCCTGGTGCGTACGCCCGCGCGCCGCGCCACCGGCACCCCGGCCGGCCGCGGCTGGCGGGCCGAGTACGAGGCGACGCCCGAGGCGGACCGCGAGAACCTGCTCGTCGAACTCGTCCGGGCCCAAGCCGCCGCCGTACTCGGGCACTCCGGCGCCGACGCGGTCCCCGTCGAGCGCGGTTTCAAGGACCTCGGCTTCGACTCCCTGACCGCGGTGGAACTGCGCAACCGGCTCAACGAGCTCACCGGCACCCGGCTGCCCGCCACCCTGGTGTTCGACTACCCGACGCCGGGCGCGCTCGGCGCCCATCTGCACCGGCTGCTGTCCGGCGACACCGCGCGCCACACTGCCGTGGCCCGGGTCGTGCGGGACGACGAGCCCATCGCCATCGTCGGCATGAGCTGCCGCTTCCCCGGCCGCATCGACTCCCCCGAGAAGCTGTGGCAACTGCTCGCCGACGGCGGCGAGGGCATCGGCGACTTCCCCACGGACCGCGACTGGGCCCTCGACTCGTTCTTCGACCCCACGGGGGAGCGCCCCGGCAGCTCGCTGGTGGACCAGGGCGGCTTCCTGCACGATGCCGCCGACTTCGACGCCGCCTTCTTCGGGATCTCCCCCCGCGAGGCCGTGACCATGGACCCGCAGCACCGGATGCTGCTGGAGCTGTCCTGGGAGGCCATCGAGCGGGCCGGCATCGACCCGACGCGGCTGCGCGGCAGCAGGACCGGCGTGTTCTCCGGCCTGATGTACCACGAGTACGCCGCCCGGCTGCGCTCCGTCCCCGAGGACGTCGCCGGATTCCTCAGCAACGGCAACGCCGGCAGCGTGGCCACCGGACGGGTCGCCTACACCCTCGGCCTGGAGGGCCCGGCCGTGACCGTGGACACGGCCTGCTCCTCCTCCCTGGTCGCGCTGGACATGGCCGTCAGCGCGCTGCAGCGCGCCGACTGCGATCTGGCGCTCGCCGGCGGCGTCACCGTGATGGCCACCCCGACGATCTTCGCGGAGTTCACCCGGCAGCGCGGCCTGGCGCACGACGGCCGCTGCAAGGCCTTCTCCGCCGAGGCGGACGGCATGGGTGTCGCCGAGGGCGCCGGCATGGTCCTCGTCGAGCGGCTGTCGGACGCGCGCCGCAACGGCCACCGGGTCCTCGCCGTCATCAAGGGTTCGGCGGTCAACCAGGACGGGGCTTCGAATGGTTTGACGGCGCCCAATGGGCCGTCTCAGCAGCGGGTCATCCGTCAGGCGTTGGCCAACGCGGGGCTCGCTCCGTCGGATGTCGATGTGGTGGAGGCGCACGGGACCGGGACCACTCTGGGGGATCCGATCGAGGCGCAGGCGCTGCTGGCCACTTATGGTCAGGACCGGGCCGGTGGGCGGCCGGTGCTGTTGGGGTCGGTGAAGTCGAACATCGGTCACACCCAGGCGGCGGCCGGCATCGCGGGGGTGATCAAGACGGTGCTCGCCCTGTGCCACGGCACCGTGCCCCGGACCCTGCACGCCGAGCGGCCCAGCGAACACATCGACTGGTCGGCGGGCGCGGTGGAACTGGCCACCGAGCCCGTCCCCTGGCCGCGGACCGACCGGCCGCGGCGGGCCGCCGTCTCCTCGTTCGGCATCAGCGGCACCAACGCACACGTCATCCTCGAACAGGCCCCCGAGCCCGAGGCGGCCGAGCAGGCCGGGGAGCGGAGCCGCCCTGAGCCCGTGGTCACCGCGGCCGAGGGCGCCGTACTGCCCTGGCTCCTCTCGGCCAAGTCCGCCGCCGCGCTGCGCGGCCAGGCCGAGCGGCTGCGCGCACTCGCCACCACCGGCACCGACCCCCTGGCGACGGCCACCGCGCTCATCGAGACGCGCACCGCCTTCGACGAGCGCGCCGTCGTCCTCGCCACCGACCCCCCTGGTTTCGCCGAAGGACTCACCGCCCTGACCCGCCGCGAGCCCGAGGCACCGGGGCTGGTCCGTGGAGCCGTGCGCCCCGGCGCCACCGTGGCCTTCGTCTTCCCCGGCCAGGGCGCGCAGTGGACCGGCATGGCACGCGGGCTCATGGAGTCCTCACCGGTGTTCGCCACCTGGATGCGGCGCTGTGCCGAAGAGCTGTCGGCACACGCCGACTGGAAGCTGCTCGACGTGCTGGGCGACGCGCAGGCCCTGGAGCGCGTCGATGTGGTGCAGCCCGCGCTGTGGGCCGTGATGGTCTCCCTGGCCAAGGTCTGGCAGCACATCGGCATCACCCCGTCCGTGGTCGTCGGCCACTCGCAGGGCGAGATCGCGGCCGCCTGCGTGGCCGGCGCCCTGTCGCTGGCCGACGGCGCCCGGCTGGTGGCGCTGCGCAGCCGGGTCATCGCCGAAGAGCTCGCCGGACGCGGCGGCATGGCCTCGCTGACCGTGCCCGCCGACGAGGCCCAGGCCCTCATCGACCGCTACACCCACCCCACGGGCGACGCGGACCCCGCCGCCCGGGTGGTCGTCGCCGCGGTCAACGGGCCCGGCGCCGTCGTCGTCGCCGGTGACGAGGGACCGCTGCGGCAGCTCCTCGACGGCTGCGCGGCCGACGGGATCCGCGCCCGCCGCATCCCCGTCACCTACCCCTCCCACGCGCCCCAGGTCGAACTCATCAAGGACCGGCTGCTCAAGGAGCTCGGCGACATCGACTCCGCGCCGCCGCAGCTGACCTGGCACTCCACGGTGACCGGGGAGCCGGTGGAGGCGGCCCGGGCCGACGCCGAGTACTGGTACCACAACCTGCGCCGGCCGGTGCGGTTCGCCGAGGTCGTCGCCGACCTCATGGCGCGCGGCGTCGACACCTTCATCGAGGTCAGCCCGCACCCGGTGACCACCGCGGCCCTCGAGGACGCCGCCCTGGAGGCGGGCGGGCGGGAGGTCGTCGTCAGCGGCACGCTGCGCCGCGACGAGGACGAGCGCACGGCCCTGCTGCGTTCCGCCGCCACCCTGTGGACCCGCGGCCTCGGCGTGGACTGGGCCGCGCTGGTGCCCGCCGCGGACCCGGCGGCCGACGCCGTCGAACTGCCGACCTACGCCTTCCAGCGGGAGCGCTACTGGCTGGACGCGCCGCACGGCTCGGCGGACCCGGCCAGTGTCGGCCTCGAGGCGACCGGTCACCCGGTGCTCGCCGCGGCGGTCGTCCCGGCGGGAACCGACACCGTGCTGTTCAGCGGCAGGCTCAACGCCCCGGCCCCGTCCTCGCCCGCCGAACACACCGTGCTGGACACCCCCGTCCTGCCCGGCGCCGCCGTGCTCGACTGGGCGCTGTACGCCGCGGACCGGCTCGGCCTGCCCCGGGTCGCGGAGCTGGAGCAGCACGAGCCGCTGCTCCTCGCCCCCGACGGCGCCCTGGCGATCCAGGTGATGGCCGACGCTCCCGACGCCGCCGGGCGCCGCCGGCTCACCGTTCACGCCCGGCCCGACGGCGACCCCACCGCGGAGTGGACCCCGCACGCCACCGCCGTACTCGCCCCCGCGCCTGCCGCCCCCGACGCCCCCGACGCCCCCGACGCACCCGACGCCCCCGACGCGACGTACGCACGGCTCGCGGGAGCCTGGCCGCCGGCCGATGCCACGCCGGTGGACACGGCCGGGCTCTACGGGCGGCTCTTCGCCGCCGGACAGCAGGTGGGCGCCGCCCTGCAAGGGCTGCGCGCGGCCTGGCGCGGCGGCGACGAGATCTACGCCGAGGTGGAACTGCCCGACCACGCCGTCGAGGGCCTCACGGCGCGCGCCGCGCTGCTGGAGTCGGTGTGCCACGCCTGGCGCCTCACCGACCCCGCCGGCCTCGGCGGGCCGGGCACCGCCGAACCCCTGCAGCCCACCGCCTGGCAGGGCGTGCACCTCTGGGCCGCCGGAACGGACCCGGCAGTCGGCGCGGACCCGGCCGACGGCCCCCGGACCGTACGGGCCCTGCTGTCCCCGGCCGGCGACGGAGCCGTACGGGTACGTGCCACCGACGCGGACGGCACCCCGCTGCTCGGCGCAGAACGCGTCGAACTGCGCCCGGTCACCGCGGCCCGGCTCCGCTCCGCCGGCGCCACCGCGGCCCGCTCGCTGTACGAGGTGCGCTGGGAGCGCCGAGAGCTCCCCGAACCCGCCGCGGCGGTGCCGTCGTTCCTGTGGGACGGCACGAGGCCGGCGACGGAGGTCGAGACCGCCGTCGCCGACGGCGCACGGTGGGTGCTGCTGGACGCCTCCGCCCTGCCCGCCCCCGGGCAGCGGGAGCCCGGCGGCGCGCAACTTCCGGAACTGGTCCGCGAAGCGGTGACCACCGCGCTCGCGCGCGCCCAGGAATGGCTGGCGAGCGAGCCCCTGGCCGAAGCGCGGCTGGCCGTGATCACCCGCGGCGGTGTCGCCGTGGCGGACACCGACACCGTGGACCTGACCCAGGCGGCGGTGCGGGGTCTGTTGCGTTCGGCCCAGTCGGAGCATCCGGATCGTTTTGTGCTGGTGGACACCGACGGTGACCCCGCCGAGGTGCCCGGCACCGTCCTGGCCGCGGCCGTGGCCGCCGACGAGCCGGAGATCGCCGTGCGCGGCGGGGAGGCGTACGTACCCCGGCTGGCGCTGGTTCGTCCTGATGCTGGTGTGGTGTCGGGTGGTGGGGTGTCGTGGTCGGGTGTGGGTGCGGTGTTGGTGACGGGTGGTACGGGTGTGGTGGGTGCTGCGGTGGCGCGGCATGTGGTGGTGGCGTATGGGGTGCGGGATGTGGTGTTGGTGAGTCGGCGGGGTGAGAAGGCGCCGGGGGCCGCTGGTGTGGTGGCGGGGTTGGAGGGGTTGGGTGCTCGGGTGCGGGTGGTGGCGTGTGATGTGGGGGATCGGGGTGCGGTGGAGGGGTTGTTGGCGGGGTTGCCTGAGGTGCGTGGGGTGGTGCATGCGGCGGGTGCGGTGGATGACGGTGTGGTGACGGGGTTGAGTGAGGAGCGGTTGGGGTCGGTGTTGCGTCCGAAGGTGGATGGTGCGTGGCATTTGCATGAGGTGACGCGGGATCGTGGGGTGGAGTTGTTTGTGTTGTTCTCGTCGGCTGCGGGGGTGTTCGGGTCTCCGGGGCAGGCGAATTACGCGGCGGCGAATGTGTTCCTGGACGCGTTGGCGGTGCGGCGGCGGGCCGAGGGTTTGCCGGCGCAGTCGTTGTCGTGGGGGTTGTGGGAGGAGACCAGCGAACTGACCGCCACCCTCGACGAGGCCGAGCTGCGCCGCATGAGCGCGGGCGGCATCCTCCCGTTCACCACCGAGGAAGGACTCGCCCTCTTCGACCGCGCCCTCGCCTCCGGCCTGCCGCACACCGCGCCGGTCCGGCTCGACCGTGCCCGGCTGGCCGGCGACGAACAGCCCCCCGCGCTGCTGCGCGGCCTGGTGCGCGCCGCACCGCGCCCCGCCACGGCGGCGGACAGCCGGACGCTGCGCGACCGGCTGTCCGCACTGCCCCCGGCCGAGCGCACGGAAGCCCTGTTGGAGACGGTGCGCGCCCAGATCGCCGCGGTGCTCAAGTACGAGGCGGCGGACCGGATCTCCGCGACCCGGCCCTTCACGGAGCTCGGCTTCGACTCGCTGACGGCCGTGGAACTCCGCAACCGGCTGGCCCGCATGGCCGCCACCCGGCTGCCCACCACGCTCGTCTTCGACCACCCCACGCCCGAGGCGCTCACCGGCCATCTGCTCGGGATACTGCTGCCCGAGACGGCGGCCGAGGAGTGGGGCAAGGAGGCCGTCGACCGCCTGGAGGCGATGCTCGAGGACGAGCGGGACGCCGCCGAGGTCACCAAGGTGACGGCCCGGCTGGAGACGCTGCTGCTGCGCTGGCGGGAGCGGTCCAGGGCGCTGGCCGGGACCGCCCCCGGCGGCCAGGCCCAGGACACCGGGGTCGACGAGCTGAGCTCGGCGAGCGAGGAAGAGCTTCTCCGCTACATCGACGACGAGATCGGGCTGAGCTGATGCACACACGGCCCACACGCACATCCCGTACGACGAGGGGTTTCGGACATGGCTGACAAAGAGCAGGTCGTCGAGTACCTGAAGCGGGTGACCGCGGACCTCAAGCGCACCAGGGACCGGGTCCGGGACCTGGAGGACGCCGAGCGCGAGCCCATCGCGATCGTGGGCATGGGATGTCGGTTCCCCGGCGGGGCCGACACGCCCGAGGCCTTCTGGGACCTGCTGTACGGCGGAGTCGACGCCATGGGCGACTTCCCCGCCGACCGCGGCTGGCAGCGGCCCGAGGGCGGCCCCCGCCCGCAGGGCGGCTTCCTCGACACGGCCACCGAGTTCGACGCCGGGTTCTTCGGCATCTCCCCGCGCGAGGCCCTGGAAATGGACCCCCAGCAGCGGCTGCTGCTGGAGACCTCCTGGGAGACCTTCGAACGGGCCGGGATCGACGCCACCACCCTGCACGGCAGCCGCACCGGCGTGTTCATCGGCGTCAACGGCGCCGACTACCCCGGCATGCTCAACCAGGCCGGCCACGAGTCCCTCGGCCACCTGCTGACGGGCACCGCCGTCAGCGTCGTCTCCGGCCGCATCGCCTACACCTTCGGTTTCGAGGGCCCCGCCGTGACCGTGGACACGGCCTGCTCCGCCTCCCTCGTGGCGTTGCACCTGGCGGCCCGTGCGCTGCGCTCCGGCGACTGCGCGCTCGCGCTCGTCGGTGGGGTGACGGTGATGTCGACTCCGGGTGTTTTCACGGAGTTCGGTAAGCAGGGTGGGTTGGCTGTGGATGGGCGGTGCAAGGCGTTTGCGGAGGGGGCTGATGGGACTGCGTGGGGTGAGGGGGTGGGGGTGTTGTTGGTGGAGCGGGTGTCGGATGCTCGGCGGTTGGGGCATCGGGTGTTGGCTGTGGTGCGGGGGAGTGCGGTGAATCAGGATGGTGCGTCGAATGGGATGACGGCGCCTCATGGTCCGTCTCAGGTGCGGGTGATTCGTGAGGCGTTGGCGGGTGCTGGTGTGGGTGGGGGTGAGGTGGATGTGGTGGAGGCGCATGGGACGGGTACGGCGTTGGGTGATCCGATCGAGGCGCAGGCGTTGTTGGCGACGTATGGTCGGGATCGGGTGGGTGGTCGTGCGTTGTTGTTGGGGTCGGTGAAGTCGAATATTGGTCATACGCAGGCGGCGGCGGGTGTGGCTGGTGTGATCAAGATGGTGTTGGCGATGCGGCATGGGGTGGTGCCGGCGACGTTGCATGTGGATGAGCCGACGTCGCATGTGGATTGGTCGTCGGGTGGGGTGGAGTTGGTGCGGGAGCGGGTGGTGTGGCCGGGGGAGGGTCGTCCGCGGCGGGCGGGGGTGTCGTCGTTCGGGATCAGTGGGACGAACGCGCATGTGATCCTGGAGGAGGCCCCGCGTGAGGAGGCACCACGGGAGGAGGCACCACGGGAGGAGGCACCACGGGAGGTGGTGCCGGGTGGTGGTGTTGTGCCGTGGGTGTTGTCGGGGAAGTCGGAGTCGGCGTTGCGGGCTCAGGCGGCGCGGTTGCGGGATCATGCGGTGGCGTCGGGTGTGGATGTGGTGGGGACGGCGGTGGCGCTGGCGACGACGCGTACTGCTTTCGAGCACCGGGCGGTCGTGCTGGCCGAGGACGCGGAAGGATACGCGACCGCCCTCGACACCCTGGCGGCCAAGGGCACCACGGGCCGCCACCTCGTCCAGGGCGTGGCACGGCCCGGGGCCAAGACCGCCTTCGTCTTTGCGGGGCAAGGCGCGCAGTGGGCGGGTATGGGACGCGAGTGGTACGAGCGACTGCCGGTGTTCGCGGAGGCGTTCGACGCCGTCTGCGCGGTCGCCGACCCGCGGCTCGACATCCCGCTGGCGGACGTGGTGTTCGCCGGCTCCGCCGGGCACCCCTCGGGCCACGCCGGCCTCGTGCACGAGACCCACTACACCCAGATAGCCCTGTTCGCCGTCGAGGTCGCGCTGTTCCGCACCCTGGAAGCGTGGGGCGTGCGCCCGGATGTCGTCCTCGGCCACTCCATCGGCGAGATCGCCGCCGCCCATGTGGCCGGGGTGCTCTCCCTCGACGACGCGGTCACCCTGGCCGTCGCCCGTGGCGCGCTCATGCGGCGGCTCCCGGACGGCGGTGCCATGCTGGCCCTCGACGCCACTCGTGCCCAGGCCGAGGTATGGCTGCGGGCCCTGCCCGAGCAGCACCGGCGCCGGGTGGCGATAGCCGCGGTCAACGGCCCCTCCGCCGTCGTCGTGTCCGGAGCGGCGGACGCCGTGGACCGGATCGCCGAAACCGCCGGGCAGGCCGGCCGGCGCACCCGCAGGCTCCGGGTCAGCCACGCCTTCCACTCGCCGCTGATGGAGCCGATGCTCGACGAGTTCCGCTCCGTGCTCTCCCGGCTCACCTTCTCCCGCCCGGCCATACCGCTGGTGTCCACGGTCACCGGGGAGCCGGCCGCGGAGGACATCACCTCCCCCGACTACTGGGTGCGGCACGCCCGCGAGGCCGTCCGCTTCCAGGACGCGGTGCGCGCGGTGGAGACGCGAGTGGACGCGTTCCTCGAGATCGGGCCGCACGCCGTCCTCACCCGGCCCCTCGAGGACAGCCTCACCGAGGGGCACTCCACCACCGTGACCGCCGTGGCCCACCGCGAGCGTCCCCAGGTCGCCGGGGTGCTGCGGGCGGTCGGCGCGCTGTGGGCCGGCGGCGCCGCCGTGGACTGGCGCGCAATCCTGCCCGCCGTACCCGCCGGCCCCGACCTGCCCACCTACCCCTTCGAACGACTGCGCTTCTGGCCCCGCGTCTCCCCGCGCGGCGCCGGCGATGTGGCCGCCTCCGGACTCGCCGGGCTCGACCACCCGCTGCTGGGCGCAGCCATCAGCGTGGCCGACGGCGACTCCGCCGGTGGCACGGTGCTCACCGGACGGCTGTCGCTCACCACCCACCCCTGGCTCGCCGACCACGCCGTCGTGGGCGCCGTGCTCCTGCCGGGCACCGCCTTCGTCGAGCTCGCCCTGCGCGCGGGGCAGAACGTCGGCTGCGGCCGGATCCGCGACCTCACCCTGGAGACCCCGCTCGTCCTCAGCCCCGAGGACGCCGTACAGATCCAGGTCGGCGTGGGACCCGCCGACGACGAGGGACACCGCCACGTCGCCGTGCACTCCCGCCCCGAACCTGCCGACGACGGGACCCGCGGCGCCGAGCCGGCATGGACCCGGCACGCCCAGGGCGTGGTCGCCCCGCCCTCCCCGGGTCCGGACGCCGACGACTTCGCCGAGGTCATCGGGGAAGTGTGGCCGCCCCGCGGCGCGGCCCCGATCGACACCGGGGACTTCTACCCCGCACTGGCCGAACAGGGCTACGCCTACGGCCCCACCTTCCAGGGACTGCGCAAGGCCTGGCGGCGCGGCGGCGACTTCTTCGCGGAGGTGGAACTGCCCGAGGGCGCGGCGGACGACGCCGCGGACTTCGGCGTCCACCCCGCCTTGCTGGACGCCGCCCTGCACGGCATCGGGCTCGGCGGGGTGGTCGAGGACACCGAGAGCACCGCGCGGCTGCCGTTCGCCTGGTCCGGCGTGCGGCTGTGGGCGAGCGGCGCCCGCTCCGTCCGCGTCCGGCTGTCGAACGCGGGCACCGCCGCCGTACGCGTCCGGATCGCGGACGCCACCGGCGCCCCCGTCGTCGGCATCGACGAACTCGTGCTGCGGCCCGTATCGGACACCCCCGTGGGCCCGGCGCGAGCCGTGGTGGCGGAGTCGCTGTTCACCGAGGTCTGGGAGCCCCGCCACCCCACGGCGCGGGACACCGCCGCGAGCGAGGCCCCGCCGGTCTGGCGCGCGGACACCTCCCTCGAAGCGCTGGCCGCCGGAGCCGACACCGTGCTCCTGGACTGCACCGAGCCCGCCGGTGCCGAGGCCGGCACCGTCGACCGGGCACGGGACGGCCTCGGCCAGGCCCTGGAACGGATACGCGCGTGGCTGGCGCACGACACCCGGAACCCCGCCCGGCTCACCGTGGTGACCAGGGGCGCCGTCGAGGTGCACTCCTCGGACGGCGCCGACCCGGCCCAGGCCGCGTTGCACGGCCTGGTGCGCTCGGCCCGCTCAGAACACCCCGAGCGGTTCGCGCTGCTCGACCTCGGGCCCGGCCTCGACATCGCCGACGTCCCCTGGCCCGAGGTGTACGCCGCGCTCGCCGACCAGGAGACCGAGATCGCCGTGCGGGGCGGCGATGTCTTCGTGCCGCGTCTGGTGCGCGCCGCGCCCGAGGCCGCGGCCCCCGCCCCGTACTCCGGGCAGGGCACCGTCCTGGTCACCGGCGGCACCGGCGTCATCGGCGCCGCGGTGGCCCGGCACCTGGTCACCGCCCACGGTGTACGGAGCCTGGTCCTCGCCGGGCGGCGCGGCGCCGATGCCCCGGGCGCCGGGGAACTCGCCGCCGAGCTGCGCGAGTCGGGCGCCGACGTACGACTGGTCGCCTGCGACGTGGCACACCGCGCCGCGCTGGCCGAACTCCTCCACTCCCTCCCCGACCTGCGCGGCGTGATCCACGCGGCGGGCGTCCTGGACGACGGCATGGTCACCGCCCAGACCGCCGAGCGCCTGGAGACCGTGCTCCGCCCCAAGGCGGACGCCGCCTGGCACCTCCACGAGCTCACCCGCGAACGGGAGCTCGACCTGTTCGTGCTGTTCTCCTCCGCCGCCGGCGTCTTCGGCTCCCCGGGACAGGCCAACTACGCGGCCGCCAACACCTTCCTGGACGCCCTGGCCAGACACCGCCGCGCCCTCGGGCTGCCCGGCCGCTCCCTGGCGTGGGGCCTGTGGGCCGACCTCAGCGCCATGACCGGCACCCTGAGCGAGACCGACCTGGACCGGCTCGGCCGGGGCGGGCTGCGGGCCCTGACCACCGACGAGGGTCTGGCACTGTTCGACGCCTCGCTCCGGCTGCCCGCGCCCGTCGCCGTCCCCGTACGCCTCGACCTGCGCGGCCAGACCAACCCGCCCGCCCTGCTGCGCTCCCTGGTCGCCCCCTCCCCGCGCCGCGCCGCCACCCCCTCGACGGCCGCCTCGTCGGCCTGGCGCGACCGGCGGCTCGACATGCCGGCGGCGGACCGCTCGGCCGCCCTCGTCGAGCTGGTGCGCGAGCACGTCGCCACCGTGCTGGGCCACGCCACGGCCGAGGCCGTGGCGCCCGACCAGTCCTTCGACGCCCTGGGCTTCGACTCGCTGACCGCTGTCGAACTGCGCAACCGCCTCGTCGAGTCCACCAAGGTGCGGCTGCCCACCACGCTCGTCTTCGACTACCCCACCCCCCGGTCGCTCGCCGCCTTCCTGGACGAGTCCCTGGCGGGCGCCACGGACCGGGGCGCCCCCGCCGAACGGGCCCGGCCCACCGACGGCGAGCCCATCGCCATCGTCGGCATGGCCTGCCGCTACCCCGGAGGTGTCGGCTCCCCCGAAGACCTGTGGGAGCTGGTGGCCGGCGGCCGCGAGGGCATCGGCGGCTTCCCCACCGATCGCGGCTGGGACCTCTCCGCGCTGTACGACCCCGAGCCCGGCCGCACCGGCACCACCTATGTCCGCGAGAGCGGCTTCCTCTACGACGCCGCCGAGTTCGACGCCGGTTTCTTCGGCATCTCGCCGCGCGAGGCCACCACCATGGACCCCCAGCACCGGCTGCTGCTGGAGACCTCCTGGGAGGCCATCGAGCGGGCCGGCATCGACCCGACCCGGCTGCGCGGCAGCCGGACCGGCGTCTACACCGGCCTGATGCACCACGACTACGTGGCACGGCTCCGCGAGGTCCCCGAGGAGATCGCCGGCTATCTCAGCAACGGCACCGCCGGCAGCGTCGCCTCCGGCCGCATCGCCTACACCTTCGGTTTCGAGGGCCCGGCCGTGACGATCGACACCGCCTGCTCCTCCTCCCTGGTCGCCCTGGACATGGCCGTATCCGCACTCCGGCGCGGCGTCTGCGATCTCGCACTGGCCGGTGGGGTGACGGTGATGTCGACTCCGGGTGTTTTCACGGAGTTCGGTAAGCAGGGTGGGTTGGCTGTGGATGGGCGGTGCAAGGCGTTTGCGGAGGGGGCTGATGGGACTGCGTGGGGTGAGGGGGTGGGGGTGTTGTTGGTGGAGCGGGTGTCGGATGCTCGGCGGTTGGGGCATCGGGTGTTGGCTGTGGTGCGGGGGAGTGCGGTGAATCAGGATGGTGCGTCGAATGGGATGACGGCGCCGCATGGTCCGTCTCAGGTGCGGGTGATTCGTGAGGCGTTGGCGGGTGCGGGTCTGTCGGCGGCCGATGTGGACGTGGTGGAGGCGCATGGCACCGGTACCACCCTGGGCGATCCGATCGAGGCTCAGGCTCTGCTCGCCACCTACGGGCAGGAGAGGCA
>NZ_BAAASD010000072.1:0-24784 GCF_039532705.1 Streptomyces sparsogenes subsp. cuspidosporus
GCCTCCGCGACCGCGTCCAGGCGGTCGTCTACGCCTACCGCCACGGGCTGGTCACCTGAGGTACGCGCTGACCGTCCGGTACGGCGGCCGGCGCCCCCGTGACCGTGCTCCCCGTTGCTGTGCCGTGGAACGCGCATACCACAAGCACGCCACCGCGAATCCTGGCGGGCAATCAGAAAAGCGCGCAGCCTGAAGGCTCAGAAAGCTGTGCGCTCACCGCGGGTCTCTCCCCGTCTCGGCGCCCCTGGCCAGCGGCGCCGTCACCGCACCGTCCCAGCATTCACGGGGTGTCATCACGTGTCGCACGAACGCAAACAGCGGGCCTGCCATCACTGGCAAACCCGCTGGTCACACCGTCGGGACGACAAGAGAGCCGGATCGCAAGCGCCACCTGCTGCGTCTATGGCTGACTGCGCATCACCGGCGGCCCTTGCCTGCGGCTTTCTGGGGAACCCGGCCGCCGGGACGAGCTGTCCACCGGGCGTGGCGGCATCGCTCCCGCAGACGTGATCGTCGCTGCACGGGAGGGCACTCGCCCGAACGCGGCTGCCTGCCGCTGAGATCCGCCTCAGCACCTGCCGGCCACTGAGATCCGCCTCTCACTCTGCCCCGCTCCGCCCGCCCCGGAGGGAACCGCCGTCGCGCCGCCGCACCGCTGCACGCCCGCGGCATCCGCCCGGGCGACCGCGTCGGCCTGATCATGCCCAACACCGTCCACTTCCCTGTCGCCTACTACGGCATTCTGCGCGCCGGTGCCGTCGTGGTGCCGATGAACCCGCTGCTGAAATCGCGTGAGATCGACTTCACGCTCCGCGACTGCGGCGCCCGGCCGGCGCTGGCCGCGCCGACGGCGGCCGCCGAGGCCGTCTCCGCGGCCGCGGAGACGGGAGCCGACGGCCTGATCACCGAGCCGGTGGCGTTCGAGGCCCTCCTCGACGACGCCGAGCCCCTGCCCGCCGTCATCGAGCGCGGCGACGACGACCTCGCCGTGATCCTCTACACCTCGGGCACCACCGGCACCCCGAAAGGTGCCCAGCTGACGCACCGCAACCTGCTGTCCAACACCGCCACCACCGTCGAGACGCTGTTCCACGTCGGTCCCGGCGACATCCTCTTCGGCGGTCTGCCCCTGTTCCACGCCTTCGGCCAGACCTGCGCCCTCAACACCGCCGTCTCGGCCGCGGCGACACTGACCCTGCTGCCGCGGTTCGACGCGACGTCGGCCCTGGAGACCATCGCCCGAGACGGTGTCACCGTCTTCCTCGGCGTACCCACCATGTACACGGCCCTGTTGCACGCCGAGCTGCCCGACGGGTTCGACGCCCCCGGCTGCGCCTGGCCGTCTCCGGAGGCGCGGCGCTTCCTGTGGAGGTACTGCACGGCTTCGAGCAGCGCTTCGACGTGCCCGTCCTGGAGGGCTACGGACTCTCGGAGACGTCCCCGGTGGCCGCCTTCAACCCGCCGGACCGCCGCCGCAAGCCCGGCTCCATCGGTCTGCCCGTCCGCGACGTCGAGCTCAGGCTCGTGACCGACACCGGAACGGAGACCGCCCCAGGCCGGATCGGCGAGATCACGGTCCGCGGCGAGAACGTCATGGCGGGCTACTGGAACCGCCCCGACGCCACGGCCGAAGCAGTGCGGGACGGCTGGATCCACACCGGCGACCTGGGCCGCACCGACGATGAGGGCTACTACTACATCGTCGACCGCGAGAAGGAGATGATCATCCGCGGTGGATACAACGTGTACCCGCGCGAGATCGAGGAGATCCTGTACGAGCACCCCGCCGTGGCCGAGGCCGCGGTCGTCGGCATCTCGCACCCCGTGCACGGAGAGGAGATCGCAGCCGTGGTCACCCTCAAATCCCATGGCAGCGCCACCGCCGAGGAAATCCGCGACCACGTCAGGACACGCGTGGCCGCCTACAAGTACCCCCGCCTCGTCCGCTTCACCGACGCCCTGCCGAAGGGACCGACCGGCAAGATCCTCAAGCGGAAGATCACGGTCGATCCGGTCGACTCCTGACCGGCCGGTTCTTCCAGCGGCTGCGTCATCGCCCGCCCGGGTGGACCAGCCTGGCCACCATCTGCATCCTTGCCCTCCAGGACGCCGGCCCTGTGCCGCTCGAAAAGTCATCGCTGCATGTCATGCCGCATATCTGTACTCGTTGATGAGGCCGCCGAGGATCCGAGTGCGCAGGACTTTGCCGGTGCTGCTGAGGCCATGCGCCGCGGCGGGTAGTTCGTGGGCGTCAGGTGGTAGCTGGTTGCGGGCCTGGTGGGGTCGGTATTCGTTGTAGTGCCGCTCATAGGCCGCGAGGACGTGGCGGGCGTGGGCCTCGTTCATGATGAGGATGTGGTCGAGGGCTTCGCGTCGGATGCTGCCGATGATGCGTTCGCAGTGCGCGTTCGTGCGGGGAGGGGTGCCCGGCCAACTGGCGACGCAGGACAGCGTTCTCGTGCCGCAGCACCAACAGCTCCGCGTCCCTCGCCGTCCCGCGACGCAGGAGCACCGATGGGACAGTCAGCAGCTTCCGGGTCACCTTGGACAGCAAGGACACGATCACGGAGGACATGATCCCAGCGGACTGACCGCATCCCGCTCACCTAGGGCGATGACTTTTCGAGCGGCACAGGTTGTTGTACCACTCGACCCAGGAGGCGGTGGCGTACTCGACGTCGGAGACGGTCCTGCAGGGGCCGTCGTGGAAGACCTTGGTGCGTATGCACTCGACCTAGTAAAGGCCGTTGACCGTCTCCATCAGCGCGTTGTCGTATGCGTTTCCGACGCTGCCGATCGAGGGTCCGATGCCCTCGATTCGCAGGTGCTCGGTGAAGCGCTGGAGCGGCAGAGAAGTCGGAACGGTTCAGTCCCGTCCGGCTCGCAACTCCCACCGCATCGGTTTTGTGCGACAGATGGAGGCGACGTGCTGTCGATCCGGCTCTGCTCATCCGCGCTGAGCGCGGATGAGGTCGCGGTACCACGCGAAGGACGCCTTCGGGGTGCGGACCTGGATGTCGTGGTCGACGTGGACGAGTCCGAAGCGCTGGTGAAAGCCGTCGGCCGTCGACCAGGCGCTGAACTCGGCCGGCATCTCCCGCCACTGCCCGCCCGTCTTGAACCGCCAGATCACGCCCTCGAACTGCTGTCGCAGCCGCTCGGGGTACGGGCCATACTCACCGATCGGCAGGTATGGCTCGATGAACTCCCATTCAGTGACCGCCAGTTGCACTCGCGTCACGCAAGAAGATCTGACATGGCCGCGTGAGCCACCCCCCACGGAGAGCGCACCCCTGGGGTCTTGAACGGCCCTCGGAGCGAGGTGGGGCGTCGGCCGCCGGACCGTGGTCCGTATGAGACCGTCTGCGGGCTTCAGCCTGCCGACGTGTGTGCCGTGTCCCTGGTGCGGAGTCCCTGGTGCGGATGTGCTGGCTGAGAAAGAGAGCGGCGCGCTCCAGTACCTCGTCGGCTTCGTCCAGGACGCCGGCGAACGCCTGGAAGACATGGGGAACGTCGGCGGTGACGTCCAGGATGACGTCCACTCCGGCTTCCCTCGCGCGCGTGGCCAGGCGTGTGGAGTCGTCCAGGAGTATTTCGTTGGTGCCGGCCTGCAGAAGTATCGGGGGGAAGCCGGTCAGGTCGGCGAGGGTGGCGGGGCTGAGCAGGGGCTGGTGCGGGTCCTGTCCCGCAAGGTACATGGTCCCGGTGTGTTCCAGGCCCTCACGCGTGAAGAACGGGTCGATGCCCGCCTTGGTCTCCATGCTCTCGCCTGTCCGGGTCATGTCGAGTCCGGGGGAGAACGCCACGATCGCGGTGGGCATGGGCAGGCCCGCGTCGCGGGCGGCGAGGCAGGTGGTGAGGGTGAGGCCGCCACCGGCGGAGTCCCCGGCGAACGCGATCGCCGAAGGGTCTTCGCCGCTGTCGAGAAGTGCACGGTAGGCGCTCAGCCCGTCCTCGATCGCAGCCGGGAACGGATGCTCAGGAGCAAGCCGGTAATCCAACGAGAACGCCCTGAACCCTGTTCTGGCCACCAGGTTCCCCGTCAGCGACATCGCCGTCTCCGGTGAACCGACCACGTAAGAGCCGCCGTGAAAGTAGAGGATCGTCCCGGCCTTCGGAGTGCCGGCCGGCTCGACGAGCACCGCGTGCCGATCGCCGAGCGTCGCAGCCCGGGTGCGGATCCCGGCCGGGACGATCATTTCCCCCATCATCGCCCTGAACCCGGCGCGGAGCTCCTCCACCGACCATCACCGCCTGGCTGCCGCTCGAGAGCCTCGATCACGATCTGCGCCGGACCGACGCCATGCTCGGCCATGAAAGGGGCGAGGGCGATGTTCTGCCCCAGTGGGTGCACTGGATCAAAGAGGTTCCACCGCTCGTCGGCGTCGTTCCGAAGCCAGGCGGCGGCGGGTGCCAGCGACTCCCGCCGCAGGACCCACTCACGCCACTCTGTATCCGTGCGGGGTATGTGATCGGAGGCGTAGAGCAGCGCCAGCAAGTACTCGATCACCGCCACGGTCTCGCCCGGAGTGGCGCCCGCGATGGCAGTGAACATGTCGGAGTCTTCCAGAGCCTGGACCAGGCTGATCTTGGAGACCTGCGGCCTGGCGGCCGCTGTCAGTGCCATGAGGCAGGCTTCGCTACGCGGGTCATAACGGGCAGGCATGAGGCAGAACTTGATTCCTGAGTGACGGTACGAGGCGGGAGTGTGACACTACTACAAAAGAAGGCTTTGATGTGATTGATCACCAGAAAACAGGATCTGGCGTGTGCCGATGGCTGCTGCCCTGGGGCAAGACCGACCGCGAAGGGATCAGTCGAGGGAGGGGTGAAGGGTCCTGGAACCCGCTGTTCGCCCATCTGCTGGACACAGCCGCGTGCGCCGGGGAGCTATGGGACCGCTATCTATCCGTCTCCGTACGGGCCCGGCTCACGGAGGCATTCGGCGATGAGGAAGCCGTTCTCGCCCGCCGTGTGGTGATGTTCTTCGCCGCGCTCCACGACCTCGCGAAGGCGTCAAGCTGCTTCTTGCGCCGGTTCGGGAAGCGCGCCCGCTATGCCAAGGACGCCGAAGCACTGAGACGGGCAGGGTTGCAATGGGAGACCGAGGCCCGCGCAGCCCGAGTGCCCCTGGCCGCTCGGCTGGACGCCGAACCATTCGCTCGCCATGAGCACATGACCGCCGCATGTCTTCCGCGACTGCTCGGTTGTACCTGCTTCGGATGTCTCGGGAACGGGCCACGTCACGAAGGGCTCCACACTGTTGCGACCCTCCTCGGCGGTCATCACGGGCACATCCCGAACGCCGACACGATCGGTAACGCGCTCAAAGCCGCCCGGCCCAGAGTGTGGGAGCCGGACCATAGGGCCATCCTCGACAACCTCGCCCGTCTGCTGGACCTCGACCTCACCCGGCTACCCCACCTCGTCCGGCCGGAGCGTCCGAGCGCCCTACCGCTCTTTGCGGGATTGGTAGTCCTCGCGGACTGGGTTGCCTCCGATGTAAGCCACTTCACCTACCGAAGCCTCGACAAACCCGTCGAGCAGTGGTGGTACGACTCCAAGCGCCAGGCGGCCCAAGCCGTCACCGACCTCCATCTGGAGTCGTGGCGGCCTGAACCCATGACATGGTCGTCGATGTTCACGGCCACCCCCAACCCGCTCCCGTTCCAGACCGCCACGATGGCCGCCCTGCCGACCGACGGCCCCGCCCTTGTACTGATCGAGACCGACACAGGCTCCGGCAAAACGCGCCTCGCTCTGTCCTGCGCCCATCACCTGGCCCGGTCCTGCGGACACCACGGCCTCTACATGGCCATGCCCACCCGGGCTGCCACCGACCAGACGGCCCACGAGATCCGTACCTTCCTCGGCACATCCCTGGGCAGCTCCACGACCGCCAATCTCGCCGTGGTGCACCACACCGCAAGCGTCACCCCCCTCGTCCACCAGCTCATCGACGGTGCCCACGGCGTGCTGGGAGACGTGGACAGCCTCAGCAGCCTGGACTCCATCAGCGATCCGACGTTGGAGTGTGACGACCTCGCGCTGGAGAGGCGCATCGTCCTCGATTCTTGGTATCTGCTGCGCTGCCGCGGTCTTGTCTCCCCGTTCGGCATCGGCACCGTCGACCAGATCGCCCTTGCCTCCCAGCCCTCGCGCCACTGGTTCCTGCGCTTGTTCGGACTGGCCAATAAGACTGTGATCATCGATGAGGCACACGCCTACGAACTCTTCCAACGATGCCTGCTCAGCGCCACGATCTCCTGGCTCGCCGATGCCGGCGCATCGGTCGTTGTACTGCCCGCCGAGGCACGACAGGCGCTGATCACCGCATGGTGCTCCCGGCACCGCACTACGCCGGACACACACGGCGCAGCCGGCCCCATCACCGTCGTGGACCAACACGGCACCGTACGCCGCCCAGCGCCCACCGATCAGCCCGAGCCGACGGACACCACGGTCGACCTTCTGCCAGACCCCGGGCCCGACGAACTCGCCGAAAGCCTGCTCACCGAAGCAGCCGCCGGGGGAATCATCGCTGTCGTCCGCAACCGCATCTCCTCAGCAAGAGACCTGTACACGGCCCTACTGAAACAGGCAACGGCGCACGGCTGGCGAAGCAGCGAGATCCTCCTCATCCACGGCCAGTTGCTGCCCCGGGACCGCCTTTCCGTCGAAGAACGCATCACCACCCTGCTCGGCCCCTACGACGATCGCCACCACCGCAATCCGCTGCGCCCCCAGCGCCTGATCGTCATCGGTACCCAGATCATCGAGCAGTCCCTCGACATCGACACGGACCGTCTCTACACCGACCTCGCCCCCATTGACCTGCTTCTCCAGCGCTGTGGCCGCCTCCACCGTCACGCGGTGAACGATGCCGGCCGCCCGGCCGGCTTCCAGGAAGCCCGCATGACAGTGCTGTGGAACCGCGGTGCCGACGGCCTCCCCTTGGTAGAGCCCCCAGCCCCACGGATCGATGAGCCGGGCAATCCGGACGCCTACGTCTACGCTCCTTACACGCTCGCCGCTACCTGGCGAGCCCTCCATGAGCGAACCGACACGGACTGCAGGTTCAGGATCTCCACCCCCTCGGACACCAGGAAACTGATCGACTCCGTCTACACCCCACCGACCGTCACCACTTCCAGCCCGCTGGGAAATCTGCTCACCGAAACCTGGTCCGACTGGCAGGCCGAGCTCGCTGACCAGGACAGCAACGCCCACTCGCGCGCCTTCCTGCCCTACAGCGGCGGAACCCCAATCGAGGTCACGAGTCTCGTCTCCGGTGAGGCAAATGGCGATGGCGACATCGGACCCGGCGAACGTGGATCAGGGTCCCGTGGGCTTGCCGCCCTGTCCCGCCTCGGCGAGGCGACCATCGACGTCATCCTGCTCTACCAACAAGACGAAGGCGAGCTGACATACGACGCCGCAGGAGACTTCCCAGCCGATCTGCGCGATCACCGAGCACAAGACACTGAGGAGAGCCGTGCCGCCCACCGTGCTCAGCAGCGCGCCCTGCTGGGAAACACACTCGCCATCCCACACTCCTGGTTCCGTGGCGACAACCCGCTACCGCCGCTAGCCATGTGGCAGCCACTTCCTCACTCTGCGGTACACCACCGTGCGACCCTCGTCCTGTCCCCGACAGGCTCCTGCATCCGCGGCCCCGAAGGACGCGTCACGTACCACCCAAGCACTGGCCTTGCCCGTTTGCCCTCTGCGGGAGGTTGAGCAGGTTGAGGATTGAAGAGCAACCCTAGCCTGGCCCCAAGCAAGGTCGACCGAGAACGCCACTTGGGTGTCGTTGAGGGGCCCAACGCCGCATGCCCAGGGACCGCAGATACTCGGCAAGGACCTTTACCGTTCGACACTGGACCATCTCCACGGGTGCGGGGAGCAACTCCCGTGCGTCCTGGTCGATGGCCTGATGGAACCATCCCTGCGCGTGCAGGGAGCAGACTCCATGACCTGCATGTCTATCTGGCAGCAGGTCCCCCACGAAGCACTTTCACAGAGCAAGGAGAAAGCCGAAGCGGGCAAGAAGGCGCACTCAGTTGCGGGCGAGCCAGGTTCTACCTGATACCCGACCCCCACCCTGTAACCGTCGAGGAGCCGCCCGTCAGCGTCACCGAGAGGCACTCCCTCTTTCCCTCTGAACGGCCCTCGCTGCCGCCGCTCCATACCCGGGTCCACGTCGCCACACTGATGGACGCGCTGGAGGCCACACAGCCGATACGTCACGGCCGGGAGGGAGGTCGTCCCCTTGAACGGCGACATGTCGACGCGCTGCTTGCCCTGGACGACCACACAAGTCCGATGGTCTTGGACGCCGAGCGGGAGGACCGGTACGAGCGGAGCGCGAGCAAGGAGAACCACCGCGAACCGGCACGAGCGCTCAAGAGACTGGAGCGTCTAGGCCAAGGAAGAGGCCGATCGCCGGGCAGCGGAAGCGCCGAGACTCACGAGGGCTACCACCCCCAGCACAACCCGGCCGGCCTGGACTTGCAGTACTGCCCGGTCTGCAACTACACGGCGTTCAGCCCAGAGGCCGGCCACGGGCTGGGCATGCAGATTGGCACCGGCCAGTGTCTGGTCTGCCACTACGAACGAAGCTCCGCGATCGCCGAAGGGGAAGCGCGAGCGATCGTGTACGACGCACGCTTCGCCCACGACTGACTGTTCGTTGCCTCCCCGGAATGACCCAGCTCCCCCTCCCGTCCTCGATAGGCACTGGTGTCACGGTCATGCCCAAACCTGTGACGAGTATCGGCCCCTCGTTTGAGGGGCCGATGACTCTCCAAAGGGGTCGCTGCCGGTCAACGTCTTTGGGAAACTTCTTGTGATGGCAAGGTGATGGCAGTCGCCCTTGCTACGCCAGGATCAGCCACCTGTTACACCGGGCATCGGCGCCTCCAGGGTGGAGTCACGCACTCCCCCACCGGAGGTGAACCAAGTGGCTTCTCAGTCTCCTGAACGCGGCCGGGTGTACCGGCGTTGCGGCTGCCGTCGCCCGGACGGCCGGCAGTTCGGCGCCAGCTGCCCCCGACTGCAAGACGGTTCAAGGCACGGATCCTGGGCTTTCGCTGTCGACCTGCCCTCGGCCGACGGCAAGCGCCATCCGCTGTGCCGTAGCGGACTCGCCACGCGCAAGGCCGGCAAGACAGCGCTCGAGCGCGCCCTGGAGTCCGAGCGGACCGGCCTGGACTGCAGCGAGGATCTCACCCTGGCCACGTATCTGGCCGAGTGGCTGCGTCTCAAGGAGAAGGTGCTCAAACCCACCACGTTCGCCCGCTACCGCGACCACGTGCACGCCGATCTCATCCCGTCCTTCCGACAGGCTGCTCCTGACCGGCCGGCGGGCCCGGCACATTGCATTCCCGAAATACTCAGCCCTCGATGTGGTAACGGCTCTGGGACACGACGGCTTGGCGAAGCTTGGTGGTGAAGTCAGGGGTACGGGCGATCCGGTCCACCCCGCCGGCCTTGTTACGGCGCAGGACGCTCTTGAAGCTCTGCTCCAGAGTTCCTGTCATACGAAACATCAGGTTGTCGCTGAGATGGCCGAGGTCGATGTTGAGAAGATCCCGCGGCGAAGGCTGCCGTAGCCGTGTGAGTGTGTAGGCGGACATGGCTGCCAGCGGGTAAAGCCAGTTTTCAAGCGAGTCACCCAGCAAAGGCCGGTCTTCGGCATAGTGGGTGAGAAAAGTGCGCAGCCTGGTGTGCACATCAAGACATAGACGGTAGATGTCCAGATCGTGTCGTGGGGAAAAGATCTGGGCGTAGTGCTGATCGTCAAGCAGCAGCGCATCGGAGTGCCGCAGTGCGGTATGCGGTTCGCGCAGCACAAAGGCGGTGAACTCGCGGGCAAGCCTGGCCATGCTGACCACCCGGTCGAGAGGGAACCCCAGATTGCGGTAGTAGCTGGCCCGGCGCTCGTAGTAGTAGCCGCCCGCGTGACTGAGGCTCTCCTCGATGTCCTTCTGAATGGACTCGGTGGCTCGCAAGGCGCCAGCGGGCAACTGGGTCTGGCTGTTGGTCGCCCGGATGATGCGGTCGCGAGCTGTGCCGGATTCGGGCGCAACCACGATCTTCACGAGGAGAGACCGGTCGCGGTGCTGACCACCATTCTGAAAGTAGCTGTAGATTTCATGGCTGGTCTGTAGCCCGTTGACGATCTGAGGCTCCCTGATCACGATCCTCTTGCCGGCGATCTGCGCAGCGTCCGCGACGACGGTGACACCGTTGTTGAACCACCAGAAGTCCTCGCCGGTCCCGGACCTCAGGGTCTCACCAATGGCATTGTTCACGGTCGTGGATCCCGCATAGTCGCGGACATTGGACTCGAACAGCTCCAAGCGCAAAGCCTCGTTGTCGGACGTGATGAAACGGTAGTACTCGTCCAGCCGCGCCAAACACACGTATCCCTCACCGAGTGATGTGCTCATCGGCGTTTCGGTGAACACCAACTGTGCCACGGCTTTGGCTCCACGAGCAGTCCGCTCGCGCAGGTCAGCGGCGTTGAGGTATTCAAGGTCGGCCCGCGTATCAGGGCGGACTCCAGCACCCGCTTCGTCAGCTGCTGCAGCAGCCCGCCCTGCCCGGTCAACTGCAGCCCTTCGGAACGCGCACGGTCGACCAGCATCGCGATCAGCTGCTCGTCCGACACCGACTCCGCGGTCGACTCGACGACCGGCTCCTCCATGGCCTCGTGCTCGGTGATGGTCTCGCTCATCAGGCGTCTCCTTGATCATCGGATCCGCCGTTGATTAGACACTCCCGGGCGTAGCCGGCGTCGTCACGTCTCGGATGCGTATGGGGGAGCGATCGCCTTGTAAGACAGGGCCTTGTCAACAATTTCTTCGGGCGTCATTTCAGGGTCGGAATGATAGATCAACGAGTATGCACCAGGGTAGGGAACATTCTCTTCGAACAACGCTTCCATGCGGTCCACCTCCTCCTCCGTGCCGTCGAATACAATGATCCGAGGAATCAAATCTATTAGCTGCTCCCGCGTCAGGTCACCCAGAGGCATGAAAGACTCCTATTTTTTATAGGTAGCCAGGATCGAGGACATCGTCATGATACCTGGAAGTGACCACCACGAGGTTGTCTAAGTCATAAACCCCCCACCACGCCGAATGGGCACTCGATGATGCAGGACGTAGTTGTTGTTGCCTTCAACGGCCTGGGAGGGATGAACCTTGGGGGCAGCCCCGTTCAACATCCTGCAATAATCCCGCTTATCGAATTGGCTGGCTAGGTTTTCATCATCTGCCACAGCCTTCCGAGGATGACCCGGTGGAGCCTGGCCTGGGCAGGGCGTGCCCGATCGACCCGACCAACCTCAGCCGCACCTTCGCCACGCTCCTCCGCAAGGCCGTCCTCCGCCGCATCCGCTTCCACGACCTCCGCCACTCCACCGCCACCCTGCTCCTGGAACAGGGGTCCGCCCACGTCCGGCTCCGCCTCCAACGCGACGCCATCCACACCCTCAGCACCGCGCTCGGCAGCCCCTGACACACGCACGGCAAACGGCGGGGGACACCAGGTGTCCGCCGCCGTTGCCGTCATCTGCCGCCGCCAGTGCGATTCCTGTCGAAAAACGACACTCAATCAGTCAAAGTCCGCCACAGCGAACTCTCTGACTCACGTCAAGGGCGTTACGCTATCCCTCTGCGAGCAATTCATCCCTGATTTCGCGATGGATAAACACCTGATCGCTAACACTCGTGCGCAGCAGAGACTTCAGATCATGGATGCTCTCAATCGAATTGACCGCCCGCGCCACCGGAGATGCAACCTTCTCGACGATATCCACACGAAGGCCGCCCTCTCCACGCACCTCCACCACTTCACCATATAGAAGGTCGAGCCCTTCACGGGAAATGGAGGTGATTGCGTCCAATCTGAACCTGACGAGACATTTTGACTCGGGGAGCCACCCCGCCTTGACCTTGACCGCCGGAGCGAATCCGATATTCACATAGCACGACTCGTCCCAACTGGACTCCTGGACGCTAACGACACAATAGAGATCGCCTGCCACCCTATACCAGTTTGCCGACTTTTTTCGAAACCCCAGCGGCTTGAAGACCTCGTTGAGAGCCTCTAGGAGGATCGAGTTAACCATCAGCCGAACCTCTTATACGTATCGAGACGGCCAGTCCAGCTCTGACCGGTCATGTCCTCCAACTCGGCGACGTACTTTTGCAACTGCCGCCGCCCCGTCGCCTGGCTGCTCTTCGCATCCGACTTCAACTCACGCACAACTCGGTTCTTCCAGTCGACCGCATCAGGCCGGAGCCCGCTCGGAAGCGTGACTTCGAAGTCGTACCCAGCTCCCAGAGCATTCCTGTAGTTCAAGTGCGTCTGACGCCCACGGGCCGCATCCGCGTTCTCTCCAGATGTGAACTGCCCCTTCTCGTTACGGGCGACGCCACATCCGTTGCTGTTGTGAACCAGTACCGGCGTAGCCCCTGCCAGCACATAGTACGTGTGGATGCTGTCGACGGTGAGATCGTAGGTGCGTTGCTGCTTGGTGAAGTGGCGTACGGCGGTGACGGTGACCGTGGCGCCGGTGGCCGTGCGGAGCTTCATGCCGGCGGTCAGGTCGCCGGCGTCTGCCCAGCGGTTCTCGCTGGTTACCCAGAAGGGGTGGGTGTCGGTGGCGATGATGGACGCGGGGCCGGTGTCCGTGTTGATCGTGAGATCGGTGAAGTTCTTGTCGTCTTTGGTGACGATGGTGGCGACGACGGGACGTGCGGTGGTTTCTCCTGTCTGAGGGTCGGTGGCGAGTACTTTGTCGCCGACCTTGACGTTCTCGATTGATTTGTTGTCGCCGTCGGCGAGTTTGACCTCTGTTCCCGCAGTGAAACTGTGGCACCTTCGGGCTGCTTCTTCGAGGGCGTCTGCTGCGTCGTCAGCCTCCTTTTCTGCCTTGCGCCCCTTCTTGAAGAGCTTCAGCCCCTTGAATGCCTTACCGGGTGTGGGGAGGTCGGTTGCCGCCCAGAAACAGCCGGAAAGCTCGAAGCTCCCGCACTTCTCCCACTCGCTCGGGTCCGGGAGGGCGAGGTCCACGGCTGTTTTCGCCACGCTCGAGAAGAATCCAAATATCCCTGTATTGACCTTCGTATCCTTGTAGGGACCGGGTTTCGGCGGGGGCCCTGCGCTGGGCCTGGGGATCGGGGTGGATGAGGATGTGGACGCGGTGCCTTTGTGACCACCGTTACCGCCACCACCACCGCCGTGACCGCCGCCGCTGGGGTAGCGGTCCTCCGGTGGTGCGTCTTTGCCTACATCGCCGCCGTTGGTCGGCATGCAGCGTCCGTTGCCAGGGTCCATGCACAGGCCGGTGGGGTCGGACGCGGTGGCGGGGTTCTGGTTGGCGTAGCTGTAGCCGTTGAGGGATTGGGCTTGCCCAGGACTAAGGAGTGGGTCGAGGCTGAGGAATTGACCAAGGATCGGGTCGTATTCGCGGGCGCCGATGTGGGTGAGGCCAGTGGTGCTATCGGCGGGTTTGCCGAGGAAGGATTTGTCGTCGGGCCAGGCTTGTGGCTTTTGGCCGCGTGGGGCGCCGAAGGGGGTGGTGTAGCGCTTGGTGATGGCGTAGGTGGTGGCGTCCAGGGCGATGCTGGAGGTGCCGTGGTGGTCAGCGGCCAGGAAGGACAGTTTGGTGCCGGTGGTCGCCGTGCTGGCGGTGCGGACGGCGATGGTCTGGCCGTTGGCCGTGTAGTAGCGGGTGCCGGACAGGGTCTTGGTGCCGCCCTTGACGGTGAGCCGTACTTCGGTGGCGCCGAGGTAGAGGACGGTGTCGCCGTCGGTGGTGGTGGCGCGGCGGATGAGGAGTTCGCCGTCGGCATCGTAGAGGTAGCCGGTGGCGGTGGCGGGTTTGCTGCCGGCCGCGGGTTCGGTCGTCGTGGCGAGTTTGCCTTCGGGGTTCCAGGTCAGGGTCTGGGTGGCCTGGGTGCCGGGGCGGCCGGTGGTGTTGCCAGTCTTGTCGTAGGTGTAGGTGCGGGGTGTGCCGCCGCTGGTCTCGGTTTTGGTGAGGGGGTGGGGCTGGCCGGTCTGCGTGCCGTAGGTGTAGGTGGTTTTGGTCTCGCCGGCTGTGGTGTGTTCGGTCTGCTCGTCGCGCTGGCCTGCGGTGTTGTAGTGGTAGCTGGTCCAGTAGGGGGCGGCGCCGGCGAGGTTGGCGGTGGTGCGGCCAGTGGTGGCGCAGTTGGCGGTGGCCGGGGTCCAGGCCTCGGTCATACGGCGGTAGCCGTCGTATGCGAAGCACTGGTAGTCGGCCTTGCCCGTGCCGCCCAGTGTCGTACTGTCGAAGATGGAGGTGACGTTGCCCGCGTCGTCCTGGGTGAACTTCAGCTCCTGCGGCATGTAGCCGTGGACGTCGTCGGTGACGTAGGAGCGGGTCAGACGGCGGGTGCCGGGCTCGTAGTCATAGTTGAGGTAGGCCTTCTTCGCCGAGCTGGTCCCGGACATGCCCACGGTCAGCTGACGCAGGTCCCCTTGCGGAGAGAACGTGGCACCTTGGAGGTATCCGGTGGTGCCCAGCGAAGTGAGCTGCTGACCGGTGGCGTTGTAGGTGTAGGAGACGGTCTCGGCGGCGAGTCCGCCAACGGCCGGTTCACGACTCTGGCTGATGGTGCCGTCGAGGCGGTAGCCGGTGGTGAAGGCCAGGGTCTTGGGTACCCCCGCCTTGACGAGCGGATCCTCGTCGGGCAGCGTGAGCTCGCTGCCCTTGACCTGGTAGAGGCTGTCGTACTCGGTCACTCTCCGCGTGTACGCCTTGCCGGCCAGGCCTCCGTCATAGCGGACGGCAGCGTCCTGCTGCCCCTTGGCCAGAGTGTCGAAGGTCCAGGCGGCGAGCTTGTTGGCATCCGTCTTGGTGCCACTCCACATGCCCGTCTTGCGGCCGAGCTCGTCATAGTCGTAGACGAGGGTCTGCTTCTCGGCGTTGGTGCTGCTGGTGACCTGGTCGAGGGCGTTGTAGCTGGTAGTCGTCTTGCCCTTGTCCGGGTCGTCTGCCTCGACCTGCCGTCCGGCCAGGTCATAGGAGTAGGACCAGGTGGCCTTGTCCGGACCGGCGATGGTCTTCTGCAGACCACCGAGGGTGTAAGTGAAGCCGGTGGTGGCGAATTCGGTGCCCGACGGCTTGGGGCTCGCGTATTCGCGGCGCTCGGTGGTCTGCCCGCGGACATCAGTGACCTCGGCGACGCCCTGACCGCCGGCGGGAGCGCTGGTGGCGACGGTGTCGCCGGTATAGGTGGTCTCGGTGGTCCAGCGGGTGACGCCGTAGTTCTTGGTGACCGTCTTGGTGGCCCGCCCGGCGCCGTCGTAGGTGGTGTCGGTCTGGACGGGGGCCTGGCTGCCCTCGGTCTGCACGGGTGTGCCCGAGGGGGACGCGGTCTCGTCCCAGATGTCCGCCTGAGAGCTGACCGCCAGTCCCCGGTCGTCATACAGGGTCAGGCCGATCAGCCGACCGCCGACGGGTGTGGGTGACTGGACCTGGCGGGCGCGCAGGAGCGAGTCGTAGATCTCGTAAGTGGTGTTGTACCCGGAGCTGTCGCCTTTGAGTGTGCTGGTGGAGATCCAGGGCAGCGACGTGCTGTTGAAGTGGTAGGCGTAAGCCAGGCTGGGGTTTTTGAACAGAACCTTCAGATGATTCGGCAGCCATACATTGGTGACCCGGCCGAGCGCGTCGTACTCGCTTTCGGTGATCTTGTCGTTTGGGTCGGTGACCTTGAGTGCGGCTCCGGTGGCGAAGTCGAGGGCTGTGGTGGTCTTGAAGCTCTTGGCGTCAGCCACGGTGGTCGACGTCAAGGGTCCGGCGCCGGTGGGCGTGTACTCCGTGGTGGTGATCTTGCGGTCCAGCGCGTCCTTCACCACGGTGGGACGGCCGAGACTGTCGTAGGTGGTGGTGGCGGTCTGCTGCCATGCGGGGGTGTTGTCGGTCCCGTAACCCTTGGCCCGCCCGGTCCACTGGGCCTCGCCCTTGGTGGGTTTCTGCGACGCGTTCCAGGTGGCGGTGTCGTAGGCGATGGCCGTGTCGGAGATGACGTCGCCCTGACGGTCAGCGTCCGCGGGCAAATCCAGATCGGCATCAGAGGTGTCGCAGGGCTGTGAGGTGGTGCGGGTGCGGGAGACCAGCGCGTTGATGCCCTTGTCATCGTTGCGCGCGTACCAGGTGCGGGTGCAGGTCTCGTCCTTGGGTTTGGCGTCGTCGCCGCGGTCCTCGACCGTCTGGGCCATGCCGTAGTCGTCGTACGTGGTGGCGGTGGTCCGCACGCGGTCCACGGGGGTGAGGCCGCTGGTGATGCGGGTGCGGGTGTGGGTGGCGGCGGTTCGGACGTAGTAGGCCTCGGTGTCGGCGTACGACTTGTGCTGGGTGGCGGTGCGCTTGGACCACGGGTCGTTGACCGTGCCCGACACCTCGGTGTCCCCGCTGTAGGTGACGGTCTCGCGGGTGAACCCGGCGTACTGGTCCGAGTCGGTGATGGCCTCGCCCTTGATGCCGGTGACCTTGGCCTGCCTGCGCTTGTCCGGGTCGGGCGTCTTGCCGTCCGTCCCCAGGACGCGGTCGCCGTTCATCCCTCGCAGATAGACGGTGACCGTCTTCAGCTGCGTGTTGTCACGGTCCCCGGTGAGGTGGGTGACCTTCCCGAAGCCGCGCCAGATGGACCAGGTGCGTTCCTTGGCCGGGGTCATCGGGTCGTCGTTGTAGTGCCAGGCACCCCCGCCCTCATAGCTGTAGGTGTTCTGCACCGCCTCCGAGCCGCCGTACGGGTCGGAGGTGGACACGGCGGTGACGGGGTACTTCTGGAACCAGTCCAGGACCGGGTTCTTCTCGCCGTTCGGCGACCAGTACACCGGGTAGCAGCGGCGGGTGTTCTCGTCGGCCTTGGGCATCGTCTGCCCGGCCACGCAGTCGGCCTCCGCATAGCTGACGATGGTCTGCGCCCCGGCCTCGGAGGTGACCGTCTTCAGGCGCGGCTTGTCGAGGGAGAGAATGTCGTCGCTCGCCCCGTCGACGCGGTTGGGCAGGAAGACGTGGGTGAACTTCACCGGGTCCAGGGCCAGGTCACTGCCGCGCTTGCCCGTGTGCTTGATCTGGTCCAGCCACAGGGACTGGTCACTGGTGTCACCGGTGTCGCCCGGATCGAGGTAGAGCTGCTTCAGTGTCCAGTTGTCGACGGCGGCATAGCCGGGGGTGGAGGCAGCGGCGTTCCACGCGTAGGTGGTGATGCCCGTCATCCTCTTGCGGGTGAAAAAGGACGGGCCGACGTTTCCGGTGCACTTGTCGTCGTCCTTGCACACCGCGTCGAAGGGAACATCCGGCCAGTTGTCGCGGGTGTCCTTGGTGAGCGAGTCGCAGCCGGTGCCGGAGGCCAGGCACCGCTCGGCGTAGTCGAAGACGACCTTGTTGGAGGCGGCGGGGGTGGCGGAGAACAGGGCATCCTTGCGCTGGCCGTAGCGGATCTCCTTCAGGTAGCCGCCGCGGATGTAGCCGGTGCCGGTGTTGTCGTCGCCGAGTTTGTCGTAGTTGTTCTCCTCGGCCTTGTACCAGTAGGTCATGGCGTTGCCGTGGGTGTCCTCGACCAGGTCGAGGTTCCACCGCCAGGCCTGCTTCTTGTCCCTGCCCGAGAAACTGCTGCCATCCGCGTAGCCGGGCTCCCCCTCGTCGTCTCCGAAGACCGGCACTGTCCACACCGAAGCGGTGCGGTCGTCCGCGCCGGCCCCGTCGAGCTTGTCGAGGCCGAAGGTGTAGACGGTGCCGTCGCCGGTGGTGACGGTCCAGTACTCGCCGTTGTCGTCACCGTTCTCGGCGCCGGTGTGGTGCTCGACGGTGGAGGCGTCGTCGTTCTTCAGCCGCCACCGGCCACTGGTGTCGTCCTTGACAAGCTCGGTGGCCTTGCCGTTCAGGACGAGGGAGGCGTTGTCATACTTCCAGCACAGATCGAACTTGTCGTCCTGCCCGTCGTCGTCACAGGAACCGTACTTGCGCTCGATGAAGGACGAGGTGAGGTCGAAACCCTCACCGATCGCGGTCCCCTGGTTGTTCGTGGACGCGGTGCGCCCGTCCACGCTGCCCGAGTCGTAGGAGATCGACAGGTCCGGGGACGGCCCCGCCGCGGCGGGCGGGGTCCGCAACGGGTACGACCAGGTGAAGCTGCCGGACGAGCCGCCGACCTCCCAGGTCGAGGAGGCCGCGAGCGGAGTGGCCTTGTAGTCGCCGGACCCCGACTTGGTCCCGGCTGCCAGGGCCAACACCACTGACTGCCCTGCGGGTGCGGAGGCGAAGGACAACGTGGTCTCGAGACGCCGACCGGCCCGGTCATTGGTAAAAAGCACTGTCTCGCGGCTACGGCAGTGCGCCCGCGCAGGGTCCTTCAGCGCGCAGCCCGGAAGCTTCACCACCTGGAGCCGCCCGGCCCAGTCACCGCCGTAGGCGGAAGCAAACGCCGAATAGTCGACCGCGAGCCGGGCCCTGCCCCCGCCCGTGGGACCCGTGGCGGTGAGCACCACGCCCTTGACCCCGAGCCTGCTGGCTGCCTCCTGGCCCAGAACCTTGACCGTGACGGTCTCGGCGATGCGTTCCTTCTTCCCATCCCTCCCGAGGCTGGGCGCAGTTAATGTCACCGGGAGGGCGCCTGGATTCGCCTTAACGGATTTCTCGGTGCCTAGCGTGAGAGTCTCCTGGCCCCCCCGCGGCCACGTCACCGAACGGCTCTGATCCGCCTTCGCCTGCTTGGCCGCGGCTCGGTCGGCGGCTTCGGATGCCTTGACCACGCGGGCGTTCTTGTCGTTCGCCTTCTTGGTCAGCGGGGAGACCGTTGAGGAGCGGGGTGCCGTCAGTTTCGGCTTGCCGAGCGGATCCGGCTCGTCAGCAAAAGCGACCGGAGACAGCAGCCCCGGCACCAGGGCGAACCCCGCCAAGACGGCGAACCGTCTCTCCCAGGACCGTCTCCTGCGTGCCGTGCCGCCTATCCGAGGCATGCCGGACCCGAACTGGTTCATGACAAGTCTCCTCGTGTGCGGGCGCCGACGCGCCCGCACACCGTCAAAGGTCAGCAGAAGAGAGGAAGGAAGACAGGACCCTAGGTCGTTGGCTGTGCGATCTGGGACATCACCTGGTCGCGCGTCATCGCGCCGACCCAAACGCGCACCTTCGCCAGGTCCCCCGGAAGGTAATGGCCCGTGGCGCCGCCACCCGAGCCCCGGCCCGCCGAGAGGGACCCGCCACCCTGCTGGACCGTATCCAGCCCGAGGTCATCACCGCCCTGCTGGGCGAACTGGCCAATGAAAAGCTGTGCCGCGCCAAAGCGTTCACTGCCATCGCTCCCCGTGAAAGGAAGCCCGGAGTCGAAGACACCGGTCACATCCACCCAGGTGTCCCACTCCTTGTCACCGACCGGCTCCTGGCCCATGTCAATCGCCGTGTCAGTGACCTTGCCGTTGCTGTCCACCGAGGTTCGCCCGAACTTCCACCAGTAGACATTTTCCGCGGGTTTCTCCACCCACAACGCCCACGACGACTCCTTGCCGACCGGTGTGGCCTGCGCGGCAACCAGCCCCCGGTAGCCGACCGGCTTGGCCGCCAGCAGCGCCTTGTTCAGTCGCACCCGCGCCGACACCGTAAACGAGCCGGTCTCATCAACCACCGGACCCGTTGCCGAGGCGTACCCAGAGCTGCCGTTGAGCACCAGCGCCGTCGCGTCCTCGCCCGTGAGTGCCGCGCCTGACCCGGACAGTGTCATGGGGCCGCGCCGGTAGGGGAAGGTGGTGCTGGCCGGGTCATCCGGATCCTCCGGGCTCTCCACCACCTGACTGCCCTGGGAGATGGTGGCATCCCAGTGTGCCACCAGTTCGTTGGCGGGTACTCCGTCCTTGTCCAGCCGGTCTTCTTCCCGGATCTGCTCAGGAGTGCGGGCGTCCTGCCAGACGGCGATCTCATCGACGCGGCCCAGGAAGTACTCGCCGTACGCTCCTGCCACCTTGGACCGTCCGATCATCAGGTTGCGGTCGGCCGTCCACGGCTCGTACGTGGGCGCCACGTCGGCCAGGACAATCGGGTCGCCCTGGGGACGTCCGTTGATGAACAGCTGGATCGTGTCGTTGCTCTTGTCCGCGTCGCCTTGGGTGTCGAAGACGCCGGTCAGGTGTGTCCACACCCGCAAGGGAGGACTTTCCGCATCCGCCAGCGAGCGGATGTACACCGGATCGTTCTTGTCCCGGTCAGTCCGGTTGAAGACCCACTTCTTGTAGGCGGCCGAGTAGTAGAGGGTGAGTGCCGAGCCGTACTCCCCCGGTGCCGACAGCACCACGTGATTAGTCGACGCGTCGGTGAGATACGCCCAGGCGGAGACGGTGAACGAATCCTGCGTGTTCACCGCCGCGCCATCCGTCGAGGCATAGCCCACCTGCCGGGATGGATCGCTCAGGTTGTCGTTCAGACGCAGCGAATAGTCGCCGGCACCTCGCCTGGAGAGGGTCGACCAGCCAGTGCCGGCCTCGTCCCGCAGTACGAGGTTGTGGCGGGTGCCCACCTCGCCGGTGTCCTTCGCCACCGTCAACCCCGACCCGGGGCCGCCGTCGTCGAATCGCCACCGCCCGGTCGGCCCGGGAGCAGCCGCCACCTTGAAGGCCAGTTCAGCAGGGGGTCCCCAGCGCACCCGCCCTTCCTTGTCCAGCTTCAGATCACTGGCCTCCACCGACAGCGTCTGCGTGCCAGGCAGGCCAGGCTTGACGTCCTTCACCTGCACCGAAGCATTCGTGGTCGGGGCAGTCACCCGCTTGGTCGCATCGGCATCCGAGGTCAGCAGCCGCCACCGGTAGGCCTTCACGTCCTTGTCGGCAGCGTTCGGTTTGAAGGTGAAGGTCCCCGGCTTGCCCGGGCCACCGTGTGCTGCGCAGTCGTTGGCCGTGCACTCGGTGTACGGGGCGCCGGGAACGATGTCCGGCACCTTGGGCGCGGTGGAGTCGATCCGCAGGTAACACCATGTTGAGTAGGGCGAGAACAGATCGCCCGACTTGCCGTTGTACGCCCAGTGCGACTGGGTCCGTGCCCGGAACCGGTACAGCCCGCCATCGGCCCGCTTGTCCGTCGTCGTCTTCTCCAGCGTGCCGTCCGGATCCCAGCCACTGTCCGGCTTGTAATCGCTCCACACCTGCGACCAGGATCCCGAGTTCGTGTCAGTGCTGCTGCGCTGCATCACGAACTCCGCCTGCAAGGATCCTTCTTCATCGCCCTCATGGGCTTCGACCTTCGTCTGCACACGCGCCTGGACCGTCGGCGTGTCCACCGTCACCGTCAGCGGATCCGATGAAGAACGGCACTGCGCTTTGGTGCCCGTGCCCGGGATGGCCCCGACCGACGTCGGCACGCCGGGCTTGTGCGCGTACCACACCTTCAGCTCCGCGTTGGAGTCGAACCGCTTCCAGGCCCGCGGCTCGCCCTCGTCCTTGGCCCGCAGCATCAGCGTCAGCCGGGATATCTTGCCGTCCGCCAATGACCGCACCGTGGAGGTGAGGTTCTCATCCGGCTCGTCCGGGTTGTCATTGAACTCGATCCACTTGTTCGGCTGCTCCGGGCTGCACAGATCCCCCCGGCCGGCCGATACGTAGCGGTCGCCCATCTGATCCAACTGCTTCGGACCCGGCCAGCGCGTCCCCTCGGAAATGTTGTCGGTCCGCTCGAGGTCCACCCAGTACGGGTTGCAGTTGAACGACCACGTCTCATACGCCCGGAACGTCGCGTCCAGCACATGCTTACCCGCCAGCTTCGACGCGCCGAACTCGAAGTACATCCGGTCCCGGTAGCCCGACCCGCAGTAGTAGCCATCCGCGCTGCCGCACAAGCCGACACCCTTCGGCTCGTCGAACTTCCAGAACCTGTCCCCGTCGGACGACAGCTTCGTCCACTCCGACGCCCCCAGACCCACGGACGGATCGATGAACACCGGATACGCGGTCTTCTCCCCGCGCAGCAACTCCAGGTCCGGCTCCACCGAAACGCTGCCGTTCCCGACGGTCACCGGCAATTCAGCGGTCGCATCACCCTCGCCCGGCTCAGCCAATTCATCTTTGGTGTCGCTCAAGCTCCGCTGCTTACCCGACGGTACCGTCCGGAACTGGCTGCGCGAGCCCGTGGCGTCTCCACCTGCGGAATCCCACATCCGCCCCGCCGGGCCCCGGAACACCGCGTTGCCATCCGCGTCAACCGCCCGCACACCCCCACCGGCACCCGGCACCACGCTCAGGCCATCCCCAGTGGCGGTGAGCTTGATCTTCTCCAGCTCCGGGTTGGCCGCCGCCTCAGCCGTCTTGACCACCAGCACCTCGCGGTAGCCCTCGGCCGTCGCCGTCAGCTGCAGATCCACCCCCGCAAAAACATCCGGGTACGTGGCGGTGGCCCCATCCAGCGTCGGCGCCGGCAACGAGCCGGGCCAGCCCAGCCGTAACTCCTGCTCACCACGCCCCATGGCCAACATGCCCGAGCCGCTCCCGCCACCGGAGAACGACAACTCCACCACGGCGGACTTCGGCCCCACTCTGCCGTCCGGGTACCTCTGCAACGTGACATCGATGTCGCGCCACGTACCGTCAGCGGCACGCGCACGCCGCGGCTCCGTCGACTGGGTGAGGGTGAAGGTGCCGTCCGGGTTCGCCACCGTCTGCGAGTACTCAGTCCGCGCCGAGGTCACTTCCACAGGCTCGCCGGATGCCACTGCCCGTGCAGACGCCGACTCCTCCGACAGCTCCGACGCGGGTGCCGCCGCATGCGCGACAGGCGAGAGGGACGCGACCGGCGACAGAACGGAGAGCAGCATCTCCGTCGCGAGCGCCCCACCGACCACAGGAAATAACCAGCGTCTTCGCGCTCGCGCACACCACGGTCTCCACCCCAACTCCACAGTCCCCACCCCAGAGTCACAAGATTTTCAAATGCGCAGCGAGTTAACGGCCCTCTGGTTCCCTCCGTCAACGTGAAGCAGATCACGTACCCACTGGACGGGTGACTTACAGCCACCCGTCTGACACGACCTCCAGCACGCCTTTAGTGATCACTCGGAACCCCACCCCGCTCCTCAACCACCTACTAACGATCACTGACCGAGGCCCGCCACTCTTGCACCCCGCCCCTCGGCCGTAGGCGAGACACCAGAGATGTGCGGGCCCCCTTCCACAGCGCGAGAGGAACCCCACCCTCAGATGACCAGCGTGAACAACTGGTCGAGCCGGGAACCTCCCGCCAAGCCCCGCCCGAGTTTCCCGCCGCGGTACAAGCTGCGCACAGTTACCGAGGCAGCTCCGTCCGGACAGAGGAACGAGGCAGTGCTGCACCGAGAGCGGTGACACCGCTCCCCCATCGTCGAGCGGCGAGCCATCCAACGCGCCTGGCAGTGATTGCTCTGACCGGCGAGCACACCAACCCGAGCCCGGCCGAAAAAGACCACGTCCCCGCCGAGCCGACGTGGCTACATAAGGATGTGGCCTGGCTGGAAAACTCTGGGGCCCGGGCAGCCGAGGCCACAGCAGCCACAGGGTAGGACTTTACGCGGTCAGAACTGTTTGCCATGAGCAGCCGGTTCAGGAACACCGCAGACACGGGGTGGACGAGCGATTGCGATCAGGTCGGCGGCCTCCTGGCCGGCCTTCTCTGGGGCCACCTACTACCGGCGCCTCAGACCCTGTTCGCAGTGAGGCCCGAGTCCGATGCGCCTGGCGTGGGCTACTGCAGCCCTGGATGATCATCCTCTTCTCTGGCAAGGCGGCGTGCTGCCGGTCGACCGCTTCGAGGGCGGCTTCGGCCAGGGCCTCGGCCCCGCGGGCCCGAGACCGCAGGCCATCTCGGGTGACGCAGTTTCCGGGTGCTTGGCACACTATTTTGGGCCTTCGTGGCCTGACAGCAGCTCTCCGCACTTGTGGCTACGACAAGGGGAAGACCCAGCTCAGAGGCCTGTGGAGCCTGAGGTGATCGCATGGTGTGCCCGGCTCGGCGGAGACTGGGATCGTCGGCACATCGCACCACTCCAGGAGGCGATCACCATGCGCTCCGTCACCCACCGTGGCCGAATCTACCGGCGCTGCGGATGCCGCGACGCACACCGCCACCAGCTCGGAGCCCACTGCCCACGACTGACCACCGAAAGTGACCACGGCAGCTGGACCTTCGCCGTCGACCTCCCCTCCCCCGGCCACCGCCGCACGACCATCCGCCGCGGCGGCTTCCCCACCCAAAACGCCGCCCAAGCCGCGCTGCAGCAGATCCTCGAAGGCGAGGCCGGCGGGTTCAACGGCGACCCCAACCAGACCGTCGCCGACTACCTCACCACTTGGCTGGAGACGAAGGCGTACGTGCTCAAGCCGACCACGCTGGCCCGCTATCGCGACTACGTCACCGGCGACCTGATCCCCGCCCTGGGCACGCTCAAGCTGGACGAGCTCGGCCACCGCCACATCGCCGGATTCGTTCACACCCAGCTCGCCGCAGGCCGCGGCCAAGTGACCGTCTACCGGTGCCTGGCCACCCTCTCCAGCGCCCTGGGCGACGCCGTCCGCCAGCACCGCCTCACCCACAACCCCGCACGTCCGGCCGTCCTGCCCCGCCCGGCAGCGGCCGAGCGTCGGATCTGGACGGCCGAGGAAGCCGCCCGCTTCCTGCGCTACTGCCACCACGCCGACCCACTCATCGCGGATCTGTGTGAACTTCTCATCGGTACTGGCATGCGCAAAGGGGAAGCGCTCGCCCTCCACTGGCACGATGTCCACCTCAACC
>NZ_BAAASD010000073.1:0-24569 GCF_039532705.1 Streptomyces sparsogenes subsp. cuspidosporus
CACCCGGCTGGACCTCGCCGACCCCCGGGACCGGCAGACCTTCGAAGAACTCCTCGCCGCGCCCGGCCGCCGCCGCGCCCGGCGCGTACGCCGTCAGCGCGCGGGTGAGCGCTGCGCGGGCCTCCGGCTGGGCGGTGAGGGCGCCGTGGACCGCGGCGGCCGGGAAGCGGGGGTCGGTCAGGGCCAGGCGGAGCGCGTGGACGTGGCCGACGAAGCGCGGGTCGACCAGCGCCACCCGCTCACGCGCCGGGGCCGCCGCGAGTTCCCTCGCGACCCCGGCGGCGTCGGCTGCCGCGCGCACGTCGAACCCCAGCGACCGCAGGTCGTCCTCGAGGGACGAGCCCGCGACCGCGGGACCGGTGAGAATGGCGGTCGACAGACGAACTCACTCCTTGGCAGCTGGCACGGTGGCCGCGCCGGACAGGCATCGGCCGGGGGGCCGCCGTCCGGACAGCGGTCGTCGCACGCCCCGGGCCCCGCGCGGGGCGGGCGGCACGTCGGCAGAGGCTATCGGATGGAAGGAAGCGTCCGTTCACCGCACATTCATCACCCGATCGCGGGAACGATGGCTTCCACTGCCGCGATCATCATGGTGGATGGCGGCTCCCCGCGACAAACGGCCGCCCGCCCCGGCAGTGGATAGGGTGCGGTCATGACGTGGCTGATCACAGGTGGTGCCGGATATATCGGGTCGCATGTCGTACGGGTCATGGCCGAGGCCGGAGAGCGCGTCGCCGTGCTCGACGACCTGTCCAGCGGCCGCCCCGAGCGCCTGCCGGACGGCGTCCCGCTGGTGGCCGGCTCCACGCTCGACCGCGAGCTGCTGGGCCGCGCCTTCGCCGACCTCGGCGTGACCGGGGTGGTGCACCTGGCGGCGAAGAAGCAGGTCGCGGAGTCCGTCGAGCAGCCGCTGCGCTACTACCGCGAGAACGTGCACGGCCTGACGGTGCTGCTGGAGGCGGTGGTCGAGGCCGGGATCGGGAGCTTCCTCTTCTCCTCCTCCGCCGCCGTCTACGGGATGCCGGATGTGGAACTCGTCACCGAGGACACCCCGTGCCATCCGATGAATCCGTACGGAGAGACCAAGCTGGCCGGAGAGTGGCTGGTCAGAGCCACCGGAGCGGCTCATTCGATCTCCACGGCCTGTCTGCGCTACTTCAATGTGGCGGGCGCCACCCGCCCCGAGCTGTCCGACACCGGGGTGTCCAACATCATCCCGATGATGTTCGAGCGGATCACCCACGGCGAGGCGCCCCGGATCTTCGGCGACGACTATCCGACGCCGGACGGCTCCTGCGTGCGCGACTACATCCATGTCGAGGACCTGGCCTCCGCCCACCTCGCCGTGGCCCGCCGGCTGGCCGAGCGGCCGGGGGGCGGCGATCTGACGGTGAACATCGGCACCGGCCGGGGGGTGTCGGTGCGCGAGATGGCGCGGCTGATCGGCGAGGTCACCGGCCGCCCGGAGCTCGCCCCGGTGGTCGAGGCCCGGCGCCCGGGCGACCCGGCCCGGGTGGTGGGCTCGGCCGAGCTGATCGCCAAGGAGCTGGGCTGGAGCGCGCGGCACGGGGTGGCGGAGATGGTGCGGTCGGCCTGGGCGGGCTGGTGCCTGAACCACCCGGAGGCCGTGCGGCGGTAGGGAGCCCGGCGCGGCGGGCCCTCCTGCCACACGGCCTCGGGCACGGCGAGGCCGACCGGAGGTGGCCGTGGGCGGGCAGAGGCGGCTGCGGTCGGCCAGAGGTCGCCGTGGGCGGCCGGAGGCCGCGCGGCCGACCGGAGTCCGGCGCTGACCGGAGCACCCCTGACCGGCCGGAGCCCGGCGCGGCCGACCGGAGACGGCTGCGGTCGGCCGGAGATGACCGCGGCCCGCCGGAGTCCGGCGCTGACCGGAGGCGGCCGCGGCCCACCCGAGCCCGGCGCGGCTGACCGCGCCGCCGGGCGCGGCCGTAGTTCACTGGGCCGTAAGGCAGGCGCGCCCGGCCCGACGGCGCGCGGGAGGAGGCCGTACATGGGCGCAGGCCACGACCACGGCGGCGGCCTCGGCACGGCGGGCGCCGCGCACCGGTGGCGGCTGCGGGCCGCCCTCGGCATCACGCTCGCGGTGACGGCCGTGGAGGTGGTCGGCGGGGTGCTCGCCGACTCGCTCGCGCTGCTCGCGGACGCCGGCCACATGGCCACCGACGCCCTCGGGCTCGCCATGGCGCTGCTGGCGATCCACTTCGCGAACCGCCCGCCGAGCCCGCGGCGCACCTACGGCTACGCGCGGGCCGAGATCCTGGCGGCGCTGGCGAACTGTCTGCTGCTGCTCGGCGTGGGGGGCTACATCCTGTGCGAGGCGGTGCTGCGGCTGATCACCCCGGCCGCCACCCAGGGCGGGCTGACGATCCTCTTCGGCGCCGTCGGCCTGGCCGCGAACATGGTGTCGCTGGCGGTGCTCAGGGGCGGCCAGCGGGACAGCCTGAATGTGCGCGGGGCGTTCCTGGAGGTGCTGGCGGACGCGCTGGGGTCGGTCGCGGTCCTCGTCTCGGCGGGGATCATCGTGGCCACCGGCTGGCGGGCGGCCGACCCGATCGCCTCCCTGCTGATCGGCCTGATGATCGTGCCGCGGACGTACCGGCTGCTGCGGGACACCCTGAACGTCCTGCTGGAGGCGGCGCCGCGGAACGTGGACATGGACCAGGTGAGGGCACACATCCTGGCCCTCCCCGGCGTGGAGGGCCTGCACGATCTCCATGTGTGGACCATCACCTCGGGGATGCCGGTACTCTCCGCGCACGTCGTGGTCGGCAGGCGGGTGCTGGACTCGGTCGGCCACGAGCGGCTGCTGCACGAGTTGCAGGGTTGTCTGGGGGATCACTTCGATGTGGCTCACTGCACGTTCCAGTTGGAGCCGGGCGGACATGCTGAGCACGAAGCCAAACTTTGCCACTGACACATGGCACCGGTGCGGCAGACTTGAAGGGTCCGAGACAAACGATGAGGATGGTCATGCCAATCACACCCGCCAACGGCCGCACCACCGACACCGCCAGGCCCTCCGCGCCGGGCGCGGAGGCCGGTTCCACGGAACCGATCATGCTGGAGCTGGTCGACGAGGACGGGGTGACCATCGGCACCGCGGAGAAGCTCTCCGCCCACCTCGCCCCCGGCCGGCTGCACCGGGCCTTCTCCGTCTTCCTCTTCGACGACGACGGGCGGCTGCTGCTCCAGCGCCGGGCCTTGGGGAAGTACCACTCCCCCGGCGTGTGGTCGAACACCTGCTGCGGTCACCCCTACCCCGGCGAGCCGCCGTTCGTGGCCGCGACCCGGCGCACCGCCGAGGAGCTGGGGGTGGCGCCCGCGCTGCTGCGCGAGGCGGGCACGGTGCGCTACAACCACCCGGATCCGGCGTCGGGCCTGGTGGAGCAGGAGTACAACCACCTCTTCGCGGGGCTGGTGCGGGGCAAGCCGGAGCCGGACCCGGAGGAGATCGGCGAGATCGCCTTCGTCTCCCCCGAGGAGCTGGCCGGGCTGCTGGAGGGGAATCCCTTCTCGGCCTGGTTCCTGACCGTGCTGGACGCGGCCCGGCCGGCGATCCGGGAGATCACCGGATCGGCGGCAGGCTGGTAGCGGTCAGCGCCGCCCGGGCGGCCGCGAGCGGCAGCGCGACCCAGACCACCTTGCCGCCGCTCGCGGTGTGCTGGACGTCATAGACGCCGCCCGTCTCCTCGGCGATCGTCTGCACCAGTAACAGCCCGCGCCCTCCGGTGCGGCCCTGGTCGGCGGCCAGCGCCTTGGGCCGGTAGGGGTGGTTGTCCTCGACCGCGACCCGCACCCAGTCCGGGCCGATGGACACCTCCACGGCGATCTCCGGGGAGAGCAGCGCCGCGTGCCGCACGGCGTTGGTGACCAGTTCGGAGACGATCAGCAGCAGGTTCTGCACGAGATCGTCGGGGGCGGGCACCCGCTGGTGGGCCAGCAGGTCCCGGACCGCGTGGCGGGCCCGGGGGACCGAGGAGTCCAGGGCGGGGGCGGCGAAGCGCCAGACGCCCTCGTACGCGGCCTGCCCGCGGGGCGGGGCCGCTCCCGGTTCAGGAGGGACGCTCCCGACGATCTCCATGTCCGATCCCCACCCCTCGCAACAGCTCGACCCACTGGTCATCGAGTGTTGGGAACGCGTTGGTACGGACCGGGTAACTGAGCACAAGTCGCCGCCTATCGACGTCTTTTGACCGCGTGCGTATGCCAGGGTCACTCGCTCGACTGTTCCTGCCCGGCTTGCTTCCGACGATGCGGACAGTCACTTGAGCGGCCCGGATACGATCCGCCCCATGGAGCCCTGCCTGCAGCACCACGTCACCGACGGCATAGCGACCGTCGTGATCCACAACCCCGGCAAGCGCAACGCGCTGACCCCCGGCATGTGGCGCGCGCTGCCCCCGCTGCTGGAGCGGCTCGCCGCCGACCCCGCCGTACGGGCGCTGGTGCTCACGGGCGAGGGGGACACCTTCAGCGCGGGCGCGGACATCGGCGCGCTGGGCGCGACCTACGAGGAGACCACCGCGCTCGCGCTGCCCGCCGAGGAGGCCCTGGCCCGTTTCCCCAGACCGACGCTCGCCGCGGTGCGCGGCTCCTGTGTGGGCGGCGGCTGCCAGCTGGCCGCTGCCTGCGACCTGCGTTTCGCCGAGCAGGGGGCCCGCTTCGGCGTCACCCCGGCCAGGCTCGGGATCGTCTACGCGCCCGGCTCCACCCGGCGGCTGACGGAGCTGGTCGGGCCGGCCACCGCCAAATACCTGCTGCTGTCCGGCGAGCTGATCGGCACCGAGCGGGCCCTGCGGACCGGGCTCGTGGACGAGGTGCTGCCCCCGGGCGGGCTGGCGGACCGGGTGGCGGAGTTCACGCGGATCCTGGTGTCCCGCTCGGCGCTCACCCAGGCGGCGGCCAAGGAGTTCACGGCCGGGCCCGTCGATCCGGCGCGCCTGGAGTACTGGCGGGACCAGATGCGCGACAGCGGCGAGGCCGCGGAGGGCGTCGCGGCCTTCCTCGAACGGCGCCCCCCGCGCTTTCGCTGGAGCCCCCAGGAGCCGGCGGACGCCGATGCCCCCGCGTAGGCCGGGCCCGGGACACACTCCTTACCAGTAAGTAACATGCGGGCATGACCTCACTCCCCGCACGTGCCGCACGGCGCTGCCACGCCGTCGTCAACCCGCTCCACTCGACCGTGTACTTCGCCCCGGACATCGCGCGCGAGTTCGAGCGGCTGGGGCTGCCGGACCGGGACGCCGACTACTTCGTCAGCCGCGCCGCGGCGTTCGGCCGGGTCGGCGCCGGGACCGTCACCGCCACCTTCTACAACTTCAAGCACGACCTGGTCGCCCGCCACCTCCCCGCCGCCTGGGAGGTCATCTCCCCCGAGGCCGCGCTGGAGGCCCGGCTGCGCGCGGCCGACAGTGTGCTGCGGCGGCTGCTCGGCGACGACGCGCTCTCCTCCAAGGAGATGGCCGAGGCCGCGGAGCTGGCGCTGCGCGCCACCGAGGCGTGTTCCCGCGCCGCCCGCCCCCTGTACGCCGCGCACGCCGACCTCCCCGTCCCCGAAGCCCCGCACCTGGCCTACTGGCACGCCGCGACGCTCCTGCGCGAGCACCGCGGCGACGGGCATCTGATGACCCTCGTGAGCGCCGGGCTCGACCCCGTCGAGGCGCTGGCCAGCCATACGGCGAGCGGCAAGGGCATGTCCCCGAAGTGGATCCTGCGGACCCGGGGTTGGTCGGCCGAGGAGTGGGAGGCGGCGCGGGAGCGGCTGCGTGAGCGTGGACTGCTCGCCGCCGACGGGGAGTTGACGCGGGCGGGCACGGACCTGCGCAAGGCCATCGAGGACGAGACCGACCGGCTGGACCAGGCCCCCTACGAGCATCTCGGGGCGGCCGGCGTGGCGCGGCTGACCGAGCTGGCCGGCGCCTTCACCAAGGCGGCGATGGAGGCGGGGGCGTTCCCCGCGGACCTCATCGGCAAGCGCTGAGCGGCGGCGGCCAGGTTTGCCCACGGTGCGGTGGGTACCCGGATGTGGAGCGCGATCGGCCGCCTCACCAGGGCGCTCAACCGCGCGCCGCGCACGCCGGCGAGTGCCCGTGCCCCGCGCTGCGTACGGCGCCCGGCGACGGCTGCCGGTCATGCCAGTGGGATTCACGCCCCGTGGATGAGACGGACCAGACCGACCGTGAGGAGGCCCTTGTGTTCCGTGCCATCGCCGATGTTCTCCGCGCCATCGGGTCGACGCTCGCCTCCGTGGTGACGCTCCCCTTCCGCGCTCTCGCCCGCCTCTTCGGCGGGGCCTCGCGGACGGGCGCGGGCCGCCGCAGGCACGTCTGATCACCCGCCCCGGTGCCCGGACGCGCCGGTCGCGCCCGCTGTGTCGGCGCCACCTGCCACAATGCAGATCGCAGCGCAGACAGAAAGCGGAGCGTGATCGTGACGACGTCCATCGAAGGCAGGATCGCCGAGGAGCTCGGCGTACGGGAGCGGCAGGTGAGGGCCGCCGTCGAGCTGCTCGACGGCGGCTCGACCGTGCCGTTCATCGCGCGCTACCGCAAGGAAGCGACCGAGATGCTCGACGACGCGCAACTGCGCTCCCTCGAGGAGCGGCTGCGCTATCTGCGGGAGCTGGAGGAGCGGCGCGCCGCGGTCCTGGAGTCGATCAGGTCCCAGGGGAAGCTCGACGAGGCCCTGGAGGCGCAGATCCTCGCCGCGGACTCCAAGGCCCGGCTGGAGGACATCTACCTCCCCTACAAGCCGAAGCGCCGCACCAAGGCCCAGATCGCGCGGGAGGCCGGCCTCGAGCCGCTGGCCGAGGGGCTGCTTGGCGACCCCTCCGTGGAGCCGCTGGCCGCCGCGGCCGCCTTCGTCGACGCCGACAAGGGGGTCGCGGACCCCGCCGCCGCGCTGGAGGGCGCGCGGGCCATCCTCACCGAGCGGTTCAGCGAGGACGCGGACCTCATCGGCGAGCTGCGCGAGCGCATGTGGACGCGCGGGCGGGTGGCCACCAAGGTGCGGGACGGCAAGGAGGAGGCGGGCGCCAAGTTCGCCGACTACTTCGACTTCGCCGAGCCGTTCACGGAGCTGCCCTCGCACCGGGTGCTGGCGATGTTCCGGGGCGAGAAGGAGGAGGTCCTCGAGCTCACCCTGGAGCCGGAGGAGCCCTCCGAGGAGGCCGGCCCCACCTCGTACGAGCGCAGCATCGCCCAGCGCTTCGGCATCGCCGACCGGGGCCGCCCCGCCGACAAGTGGCTGGCCGACACGGTCCGCTGGGCCTGGCGCACCCGGATCCTGGTGCACCTGGGCATCGACCTGCGGCTGCGGCTGCGGCAGGCCGCCGAGGACGAGGCGGTGCGCGTCTTCGCCGCCAATCTGCGCGACCTCCTCCTCGCCGCCCCGGCCGGCACCCGCGCCACGATGGGGCTGGACCCCGGCTTCCGTACGGGCGTGAAGGTCGCCGTCGTCGACGCGACCGGCAAGGTGGCCGCGACCGACACGATCTATCCGCACGTCCCGCACAACAAGTGGGACGACTCCCTCGCCAAGCTGGCGCGGCTGGCGCGCGAGCACGACGTCGAGCTCATCGCGATCGGAAACGGCACGGCGTCCCGCGAGACCGACAAGCTGGCGGGTGAGCTGTGCGGCAAGCACCCCGAGCTGAAGCTCACCAAGGTGATGGTCTCCGAGGCCGGGGCCTCCGTGTACTCCGCGTCGGCCTTCGCCTCCCAGGAGCTGCCCGGTCTTGACGTCTCGCTGCGCGGGGCCGTGTCCATCGCGCGGCGGCTCCAGGACCCGCTCGCCGAGCTGGTCAAGATCGATCCGAAGTCGATCGGCGTCGGCCAGTACCAGCACGACCTGTCCGAGGTGAAGCTCTCCCGCTCGCTCGACGCGGTCGTCGAGGACTGCGTCAACGGCGTCGGCGTCGACGTCAACACCGCCTCCGCCCCGCTCCTCAGCCGGGTCTCCGGCATCGGCAGCGGCCTCGCGGAGAACATCGTCGCCCACCGCGACGCCCACGGCCCCTTCCGCAGCCGCAAGGCCCTCAAGGACGTGCCCCGGCTCGGCCCCAAGGCCTACGAGCAGTGCGCGGGCTTCCTGCGCATCCGCGGCGGCGACGACCCGCTGGACGCCTCCAGCGTGCACCCGGAGGCGTATCCCGTGGTGCGGGCGATGGCCGCCTCCGCGGGCGACGACGTGGCGTCCCTCATCGGCAACACGGCTGTGCTGCGCAGGCTCAAGCCGCAGGAGTTCGTCGACGACACCTTCGGTCTGCCCACGGTCACCGACATCCTCAAGGAGCTCGAGAAGCCCGGCCGCGACCCGCGGCCCGCGTTCAAGACCGCGACCTTCAAGGAGGGCGTCGAGAAGATCGGCGACCTCACGGCGGGGATGATCCTGGAGGGCGTCGTCACCAACGTGGCCGCGTTCGGGGCCTTCGTCGACGTCGGTGTGCACCAGGACGGCCTGGTCCATGTCTCCGCGATGTCGAAGACGTTCGTCAAGGACCCGCGGGATGTGGTGAAGCCGGGCGACATCGTGCGGGTGAAGGTCCTCGACGTGGACATCCCGCGCAAGCGGATCTCGCTGACGCTCCGGCTGGACGACGAGGCGGGCGCGGGCTCGGGACCCGGCGGCGGCCGGGATCGCGGGCGCGACCGTTCCGACCAGGACGGCCGCGCCCCTCGCGGCGCCGGCCGCCGGGGCGCCCCCCAGCAGCGCCAGGGTGGCGGCCGTGGCCAGCGCGGCACAGGCGGCGGCCGCGACGCGACCCCGGCCAACGGCGCGATGGCGGACGCACTGCGGCGGGCGGGCCTGCTGGACCCCAAAAAGCGGTAGCGCCTCCGGCGCGGTTCCCCCACGGCCCCGCGCCGTGGTCCGTCCCCCGCTCCCCCGCCCGGCGACGGCGCGGGGCGAGGGCGGCTGGGTCCCGCCGCCTCGCCGTGCCGCCCCGCAGGGCGGGTCGGCGCGGCGGTGAGGGCCGCGGCCCAGCCGCGGTCGGCAAAGCCGCGCCCCCGGCGCGGGAGCGGCGCCCGGCGCCGCGCCTCGCGTAGCGCCGTTGCCGTCCGCCGGAGCACGCGTCCACGGCCCCGCGAGGGTCTACGGCCCGGCACGGCCGACGAGGCCTTCTCCCCAGCGACTTACGGCGCCCGGCACGCCGACGCCCCCGCCACGTCACATCGCGGCGCCGGGCAGGGCGGCGGCAGGCCACCAGGATTCGCATCTGCGGCGCCGGGGGCGCGGCCCGGCCGCGCCCCCGGCGCGGGGCGAAGCCCAGCGCCGGGGGCGCGTAGCCGCGTTGACCGGGCATCGGCGCGGGCGCCGGAGCACGCGTCCACGGCCCCGCGAGGGCCCGCGGCCCGGCAGGGGCGGCAAGGCCACTTCCCCGACGCAGGCAGCGAGGGGTTCCCCGGCGCGGGCGGCGCCTCGGGGCCCGGCGATGTGAGGCGCGCTCGTCCGGGCGGCCTCCGGGGCCCGGGGCCGGTGGGTGGGGCGGGTCAGGCTTCGGTGACCTGGCCGTCGGTGACGTGGAGGCGGCGGGTGGTGTGGACCGCGTCGAGCATGCGGCGGTCGTGGGTGACCAGGAGGAGCGTGCCGGTGTAGGAGGCGAGCGCGGACTCGAGCTGCTCGATGGCGGGCAGGTCGAGGTGGTTGGTGGGTTCGTCCAGTACCAGGAGGTTGACGCCCCGGGCCTGGAGAAGGGCGAGCGCCGCGCGGGTGCGTTCGCCCGGGGAGAGGGTGGCCGCGGACCGCAGCACGTGGTCGGCCTTGAGGCCGAACTTGGCCAGCAGTGTGCGCACCTCCGCCGGCGGCGTCTCCGGCACCGCCGCGCCGAAGGCGTCCAGCAGCGATTCGCCGCCGAAGAACAGGGCGCGCGCCTGGTCGATCTCGCCGACGACCACCCCGGGACCGAGCGCCGCCGCGCCCGCGTCCAGCGGGAGGCGGCCGAGGAGGGCTGCCAGCAGCGTGGACTTGCCGGAGCCGTTCGCCCCGGTGACCGCCACCCGGTCCGCCCAGTCGATCTGGAGGTCGACGGGGCCGAAACGGAAGTCGCCGCGCCGTACCTGGGCGCCGCGCAGGGTCGCCACCACCGCGCCCGAGCGCGGCGCGGCGGCGATCTCCATCCGCAGCTCCCACTCCTTGCGCGGCTCCTCCACCACCTCGAGCCGCTCGATCATCCGGTCGGTCTGGCGCGCCTTGGCGGCCTGCTTCTCGGTGGCCTCGACCCGGGCGTTGCGCCCGATCTTGTCGCGGTCGGTGGCCTTGCGGCGGGCGTTCTTGACGCCCTTCTCCATCCACGCGCGCTGGGTGCGGGCCCGTGTCTCCAGGGCGGAGCGGGTGTTGGCGTACTCCTCGTAGCGCTCGCGGGCGTGCCGCCGGGCGGTCTCGCGCTCCTCCAGGTAGGAGGCGTAGCCGCCGCCGTAGAGGTTCACCTCCTGCTGGGCGAGGTCGAGTTCGAGGACCCTGTCGACCGTGCGGGCGAGGAACTCGCGGTCGTGGCTGACCAGCACCGTGCCGGCCCGCAGCCCGTTCACGAAGGTCTCCAGTCGTTGCAGCCCGTCCAGGTCCAGGTCGTTCGTCGGCTCGTCGAGCAGGAAGACGTCGTAGCGGCTGAGCAGCAGCGAGGCGAGTCCGGCGCGCGCCGCCTGCCCGCCCGACAGGTCGGTCATGTGCCGGTCCAGAGACACGTCGAGCCCCAGCGAGGTCGCGACCTCGTCCGCGCGCTCGTCCAGGTCGGCGGCGCCGAGCGCGAGCCAGCGCTCCAGGGCGGTGGCGTATGTGTCGTCGGCACCGGGCGCACCGTCGACCAGCGCCTGGGTGGCGGCGTCGAGCGCGGTCTGGGCGGCGGCCACGCCGGTGCGCCGGGCCAGGAAGTCCCGTACGGTCTCCCCCGGCCGCCGCTCGGGCTCCTGCGGCAGATGGCCCACGGTCGCGTGGGGCGGGCTGAGCCGCACGGCGCCCTGCTCGGGTTCGGTCAGGCCGGCCAGCAGCCGCAGGAGGGTGGACTTCCCGGCGCCGTTGACGCCGACGAGTCCGATCACCTCCCCGGGCGCCACGACCAGGTCGAGGCCGGAGAAGAGGGTGCGGTCACCGTGTCCCGCGGCGAGGTCTTTGGCGACGAGTGTGGCAGTCATCAGGGCGCCGATCCTAACCGGACGGGTGAGGGCGCTGTCGCGAGGTTTTCGGCGTGCGGGGCGGGGCCCGCGGAGGGGAGGCATTGAGGGGTGTCACCCTGGACCGCGTCTTTACGGTGCCGGTGACCTGAACGTGCCGGTGACCTGAACGAGGCGTTGCCCGGGACGCGGCGCCGCGCCCATGCCCGAGCGTCCGGGGCGCCAGGGCGTAACCTCCGGGCATGACGAGCGATGCGATAGTCGTCGGAGCCGGGGTCATCGGCCTGACCAGCGCCATCATGTTGGCCGAGCGCGGAGTGCGGGTGGCGGTGTGGAGCCGGGACCCGGCCGGGGACACCACGTCGGCGGTGGCCGGGGGGCTGTGGTGGCCCTATCGGGTGGAGCCCGAGGAGAAGGTGGGCGCCTGGTCCCTGCGCACGCTGGGCGTGCTGACCGAGCTCGCGGCCCGGCCGGAGGAGACCGGGGTCCGGATGGTCGAGGGGACGCTGGCGGGCACCGGCCCCGAGGACCTCGGCCCGTGGGCCGCCGAGGTGCCGGGGCTGCGCCCGGCGCGCCGCGAGGAGCTGCCGGAGGGCTGGGACCACGGTTTGCGGGCGCGCGTTCCGCTGGTCGACATGGTGACGTATCTGGACTATCTGCGGCGGCGGTTGGAGGGGGCGGGCGGCACCGTCGAGCAGCGCGCCGTGGCCGGTCTGGACGAGGCCGCGGGGGCCGCGCCGCTCGTCGTCAACTGCGCCGGCCTCGGCGCCCGCGACCTGGTGCCCGACGCCGGGGTGCACCCCGTGCAGGGCCAGCTGGTGATCGTGGAGGACCCGGGCCTCGACGAGTGGTTCGTCGCCGCCGACCCCGGCTCGGCCGACACGGTCTACCTGCTGCCCCAGCCGTACGGGGTGATCCTCGGCGGCACCGCCCGGGAGGGCGTCTGGGACCTGACGCCGGATCCGGCGACGGCCGAGGCCATCGTGGCCCGCTGCGCGCGCGTCCGCCCGGGGCTGGCGGACGCGCGCGTGATCGGGCACCGGGTGGGGTTGCGCCCGGCCCGGTCACGGGTACGGCTGGAGGCGGAGACCGCGCCCGGCGGCCGCCTCGTGCACAACTACGGACACGGCGGCGCGGGCGTCACCGTCTCGTGGGGGTGTGCGGAGGAGGCCGCCGGGCTGCTCGTCAGCACTGGTTGACGGGCTGTCCCTCGGCCAGGTGGTAGGCGGCGCGGCCGTCCAGGAGCAGCGGCACCAGCCCGCGCAGTGACTGGCGCAGCGGTACGAACGCGCCGTCCGCCCCGCCGTGCCGGGGGCGCACCGTGACGCCGTGCAGCGCGAGCTCGTCCTTGACCAGCGCGTACTGCTCGGCGTCCAGCCGGTAGCCGCACGGCGGGTCGGCGAGGATCTCGTCCTCCCCCGCCGGGTCGTTGTCGGCGCCGCCGAGGTAGACCGGACCGCGGTCGGCGTAGCCGGTCAGCCGGGCGCGGGTGGTGGCGGCCTCGATGCGCCCGCGGCGCTGGTCCACGAAGTCGAAGGCCCCGTCGAGGGCGGCGAGCTGGGAGCCCACGCGGCGTCGGTTGTTGAGCGCCGGGTCGGCCTTTTCGGCGTCGGTGAGCGCGTCGACCCGGGTTTCGACGAGAAGGCCGACGGAGTTCTTGACCCCGGCGGTGTTGCGCAGGATCCGCTCCTGGCCGTCGCCCGCGACCTGCTTGACGGGGTCGCCGGTCTTGGGGTCGGTCCAGATGCCGTAGACGCCGGTGTCGAAGCCCGCCTGCTCGGCGCGCGGCCGGACGTACGAGTCGGAGAGCGTGCGCGCCTCTTCGTGCACGGCGTCCGCGGTGTTGAGGTTGCGCGGCCACAGGGCCAACAGGTCCTTCATGTAGTACGGGACAGTGGCCCCGTACTCGTGGAGGTCGTAGACGGTGTCGGGCCGCCAGTCGCGGAGGACTGCCGCCGCGGCGCGGGCCTCCGCGGTCTTGAGGGCGATGTGGTCGCGGTTGATGTCGACGCCCGCGGAGTTCCCGCGGGTGTCGGCGGCGCGGCCGTCGGGGTTGGCGGTCGGTATGACCAGGACGTTGGTGCGCTCCAGGAAGCGCTTGGTCCGCGCGTCCTTGGCGTAGGCCAGGTCGCGGACGGTGGACAGGCAGGCCTCGCGGCCGGACGGCTCGTCGCCGTGCTGGGAGCAGATGAGCAGCAGGGTGTTGCCGCCCGTGGTGCGGGCCGGGGCGGCGGGCGCGCCGATGCGCACCAGGCGCAGCGGGCGGCCCTGGGCGGTGGTGCCGATGCGGTCGACGGCGACGCGCGCGCTCGCGGCGTCGACGGCGGCGAGGAAGCGCTCCTCCTCCGGCTGGGTGGTCCAGCGCGCGCCCTGGCTGACCTCGAATCCGGTACGGGGCGCGGGTGTTTCCGCCCGGGCGGGCGCGGTGAGGACGGACGTGGTCAGCAGCGCGACGGCGCCGGCCGCGGCCGCGCGGATCAGCGGGATGCGGGGGATCGAGGGCAACTCGGTGGGGGCCGGGTCGAGGCGGGGCTTCCGCATACGTAGCAGCACGGGCGGACCGTAGCGCGAGTCAACTCGTGGGGAGAAGAGGGCGTTCCGAGGTATGTGAGGTCACCGTGACCACGGATGTCGGCCGGATGTCGATCGTGTGTCGTGGTCGGTGATGGACATGAGGGGTCCGCCGCGAGTACCTAGTGTCTGCGTTGATCGTTCTGCCCGACGAGTTGGAGGACCCGTGCGTCACAGACTCATCGTCCCGACCGCGGCCGCGGCCTGCCTGCTGCTGGCGGTCCCGGCCTCGGCGGCCGACGCCACCCCGGGCGCGCCCGGGATCGGGGACTCGTACTACCCCGGTTACGGCAACGGCGGGTACGACGTCTCCCACTACGACCTGCGGCTGAAGTACCAGCCGGCCACCGACCGCCTGGAGGGCACGGCGACGGTGCTGGCCACCGCCACCCAGGACCTGTCCCGTTTCAACCTCGACTTCGCGCTCGATGTGAGCGAGGTGCTGGTGGGCGGCAGGAAGGCGGCGTTCGCGGCGAAGGGCGACCACGAGCTGGAGATCACCCCGGCGGCCCCGCTCGACTCGGGCCGCCCCTTCACGGTGGTCGTGCGGTACGGCGGCACGCCCTCGGCGGTGAAGGTGGGCGGGTTCACCTCCTGGCTGCGCACCCGGGACGGCGGGGTGGCGGCGAACGAGCCGGAGGCGGCGTGGTGGTGGTTCCCGAGCAATGACCACCCGCTCGACAAGGCCACCTACGACGTGTCGGTGGCGGTGCCCGACGGGACGCAGGCGATCAGCAACGGCAGGCTGGTGTCGACCACGTCGCGGCTGGGCTGGACGCGCTACAGCTGGCGCTCCGGCAAGCCGCAGGCCACCTATCTGGCCACCCTCGCGGTCGGCAGGTTCGACATCACCACCGACACCACCGAGAACGGCCTGCCGGTCCTCAACGCGTACAGCAAGAACCTGGGCGCGGGCGCGGGCGCGGCGAAGGCGAGCGTCGAACGGAGCGCCGAGGTCGCGGACTGGCTCAGCGGGGTCTTCGGCCCGTACCCCTTCGACGCGCTCGGCGGCTATGTGCCCGACGTGCCCACGAGCTACGCGCTGGAGACCCAGACCCGCCCGTTCTACAGCCCCCGGCAGTTCGCGAGCGGCTCGAACGTCTCGGTAGTGGTCCACGAGCTCGCCCACCAGTGGTACGGCGACAGCGTCTCGCTGAAGGACTGGCGCGACATCTGGGTCAACGAGGGCTTCGCGCGCTACGCGCAGTGGCTGTGGTCGGAGAAGGAGGGTGAGGGCACGGCGCAGGAGCTCGCGGACTACACGTACGCGCAGCACCCGGCCGAGGACGCGTTCTGGACGGTGAAGCCGGGGGATCCGGGGCCGGACAACCAGTTCCACGCGGCGGTGTACGACCGTGGGGCGATCGCGCTGCAGGCGCTGCGGAACACGGTGGGCGACGACGACTTCTTCACGATCCTCAAGAAGTGGCCCAGGGACCGGGCTTACGGCAACGCGTCGGTGCGGGACTTCGAGGTGTTCGCCGAGAAGGTCTCCGGCAAGCCGCTCGGGGAACTCTTCGACACCTGGCTGTTCACGGCGTCCAAGCCGGGCGCGCCGGCCGCGCGGGCGGCGGGCATCGGTGCGGACGCGGATGCGGATGCGGATGCGGACGCGGACGCGGACGCGGGAGACGGTGCGGGGGCGACGGTGGCGCGGCCGAAGTCCTGGAAGGCGATCCACGCGACGGACACCGTCCACGGCCGCGCGGGCCGCTGACGCTCCCCCAGGGGCACTCCCCCACCCCGCGCGGTCCCGTGCCCCGGCCCCGGAGCCTTCGCGCTTCGGGGGCCGGGGCGCGGCCCTCAGGCGCGCGCCGCGCGCCGCCGCTGCGTTCGCTGTGTCGGGCCCACAGGATGCCGCCGACGGGCGGCGGCTGGGGGCCGCCCGCCCCGGGACGGCTGTCGTCGGCGGTGGCCACACCTCCAGTATGTTCCCGGCGGGACGGCCGAGGGGCTTCACACCAGTGGTGAGACAGCAATACTGGAGAACCCGACCGAGGATCCCGATCGTGCAGCAGGGCGGAGAGCGAGGCGCGGCGCATGGCGAACACCGACATGGCGACCACGGACACCGAGGAGCCGACGCTCACCGTCGACGAGTTGGCGGCCCGCGCCGGGGTGACGGTCCGTACGGTGCGCTTCTACGGCACCCGGGGGCTGCTGCCGCCGCCGGTGATCGGCCCGCGCCGGGTCGGCCACTACGGGCCCGAGCACCTCTCCCGCCTGGCGCTGATCGAGGAACTCCAGCACCACGGCATGACGCTGTCCGCCATCGAGCGCTATCTGCGGCAGCTCCCGCCCGACCTGAGCGCGGACGACCTGGCCATCCACCGCGCCCTGGTCGCCTCCTGGGCGCCCGACGCGCCGGAGGTGGCCTCCCGGGAGCAGCTGGCGCGGCGGGCCGGACGGCCGCTGTCGGAGGAGGACGTCGACCGGCTGGCCGCGCTGAACGTGCTGGAGCGCACGGACGACCCGGACGTCTTCCGCATCGACCCCGGTGTGCTGCACCTGGGTATGCGGCTGCTCGATGTGCCGATCGCGCTGGAGACCATCCTGGCGGCCCACACGGTCGTCCTCGAACACTCCCGGTCCGCGGCCCGCGAGCTGAGCAGGCTCTTCCGCGAGGAGGTGTGGGGGCCCGACCAGGAGGGCGGGTCCGGCCCGTCGGGCCCCGAGCGGATCAGGGCGAAGAAGTCGCTGTCGGCGCATATGCAGCCGCTGGTGGTGCAGTCGCTGGTGATCGCCTTCCAGCGGTCGATGAAGCGGGAGCTGCGCGGCTGGTACGGGCAGGACGCGGCGGAGGGCGAGGACGCCGCCCACCGCGCCTGAGACCCCGTCCCGGCTAGTCGGTGAACGTCTCGCCCCTGTCCGCCTTGTCCAGCAGCAGCCGCGGCGGCGCGAAGCGGTCGCCGTACCTGTCCTGGAGCTCTCGGGCGCGCGCCACGAAGCCGGGCAGCCCGCCCCGGTAGCCGTTGACGTACTGCAGCACGCCGCCGGTCCAGCCGGGGAAGCCGATGCCCAGGAGGGAGCCGATGTTCGCCTCGGCCACCGACGTCAGCACGCCTTCCTCCAGGAGCCGGACGGTGTCCAGCGCCTCGGAGAAGAGCATCCGCTCCTTCATGTCCTCGAAGGGCACGGCGACCTCGGGCTTGGTGAAGTGTTCCCGCAGACCGGGCCACAGGCCGGTCCGCTCGCCGGTCCGCTCGTCGTACGCGTAGAACCCGGCGCCCTGGGCGCGGCCCGGCCGCCCGAACTCCTCGACCATCCGGTCGATGACCGCGTCGGCGGGGTGCGGCTGCCAGGTGCCGCCCGCCTCCTCCACGGCCCGCCGCGTCTCCTCGCGGATCTTGCGCGGCAGGGTCAGGGTCAGCTCGTCCATCAGCGCCAGCACCTTGGCCGGGTAGCCGGCCTGGGCGGCGGCCTGCTCGACGGAGGCGGGATCGACGCCCTCCCCCACCATCGCCACGCCCTCGTTCATGAACTGGCCGATGACGCGCGAGGTGAAGAAGCCGCGCGAGTCATTGACGACGATCGGGGTCTTGCGGATCTGCCGCACCAGGTCGAAGGCGCGGGCCAGGGCCTCGTCGCCGGTCCGCTCGCCCTTGATGATCTCCACCAGCGGCATCCTGTGGACGGGCGAGAAGAAGTGGAGGCCGATGAAGTCGGCGGGGCGCTGGACGCCCTCGGCGAGCAGGGTGATGGGGAGGGTGGAGGTGTTGGAGCACAGCAGGGCATCGGGCGCGACGACGCCCTCGATCTCCTGGAAGACCTTGTGCTTGAGCGCCGGGTCCTCGAAGACCGCCTCGATGACCGCGTCACAGCCGACTAGGTCGCCGGGGTCGGCGGTGGGGGCGATGCGGGCGAGCAGCGCGTCCCGCTCGGCCTCGGTCGTACGGCCCTTGGAGACGGCCGCGTCCAGCAGCCCCTGGGCATGGGCCTTGCCCTTCGCGGCGGCCTCCTCCGACACGTCCTTCAGGACCACGTCGATGCCCGCCTTGGCGCAGGAGTAGGCGATGCCCGCGCCCATCATCCCGGCGCCCAGCACAGCCACCTTGCGGACCTGCCGCGGCGCGAGGCCCTCGGGCCGGCCGGCGCCGGAGTTGACCGCCTGGAGATCGAAGAAGAACGCCTGGATCATGTTCTTGGCGGTCTGGCCGGTGACCAGCTCCACGAAGTAGCGGGACTCGATGATCTGCGCGGTCTCGAAGTCGACCTGGGCCCCCTCGACGGCGGCGGCCAGGATGTTGCGCGGCGCCGGGTAGGGGGCGCCGCCCAGCCGCTTCCTCAGATTCGCGGGATAGGCGGGGAGGTCGGCGGCGAACTTCGGGTGGGCGGGGGTGCCACCGGGGATCTTGTAGCCCTTGACGTCCCAGGGCTGCTGGGATTCGGGGTGGGCGTCGATGAAGGCGCGGGCCTTGGCCAGCATCTCCTCCGAGGAGTCCGCGACCTCGTGGACCAGGCCGGCCTCCAGCGCCCGGCGGGGGGAGTACTGCCGGCCCTCGAGCAGGACCGTGAGCAGCGCGTCGGCGACGCCGAGGAGCCGGACCGTACGGGCCACGCCGCCGCCGGCCGGCAGCAGCCCCAGGGTGACCTCGGGGCAGCCGATCTTCGATCCAGGGGCGTCGAGGGCCACGCGGTGGTGGCAGGCGAGGGCGATCTCGAAGCCGCCGCCGAGGGCCGCGCCGTTGATCGCGGCGACGACGGGCTTGCCGAGCGTCTCGATGCGGCGCAGGCCGCGCTTGACCTCCACGCTCGTGTCGTACGCCCGCTGGGCGTCCTCCGACCCAATCTTGATCATGTCCTTGAGGTCGCCGCCCGCGAAGAAGGTCTTCTTGGCGGAGGTGACGACGATGCCGCGGATCGACTCCCGCTCGGCCTCGAGACGGTCGGCGACCGCGGTGAGGGAGGAGACGAAGGCGGCGTTCATGGTGTTGGCGGACTGGTGGGGGTCGTCCAGGACGAGGGTCACGATGCCGTCGTCGCCGCGCTCCCAGCGGATGGTGGACTCGGCGGTGGGGCTGGTCATGTTCTTCGGTCTCCCTGGGAAGTCGGGGGGCGGGCGGCGGCCGGCCCTAGACGCGCTCGACGACCGTGGCGATGCCCATGCCGCCGCCGACGCACAGCGTGGCCAGCCCATAGCGCTGCCCGCGCCGCTCCAGCTCGTCGATGAGGGTGCCCAGGATCATCGCCCCGGTCGCGCCGAGCGGATGCCCCATGGCGATCGCTCCGCCATTGACATTGATCTTCTCGAGGCCGAGCCCCATCTCCCGGGCGAAACGCAGCACGACGGCCGCGAAGGCCTCGTTGATCTCGACCAGGTCGATGTCGTCGATGGCCAGCCCGGCCTTGGCGAGCGCCTTGCGGGTGGCGGGGGCGGGGCCGGTGAGCATGATCGTCGGGTCGGCGCCGGAGACGGCGGCGGAGACGATACGGGCGCGGGGAGTGAGGCCGTAGCGCTCGCCGACCTCGGCGCTGCCGATGGCCACCAGGGCCGCGCCGTCCACGATGCCGGAGGAGTTTCCGGCGTGGTGGACATGGTCGATGGCCTCGAGCCAGTGATACTTCTGCAGCGCGACGGCGTCGAACCCGCCCGCCGCGCCGATGGTGGCGAAGGAGGGCTTCAGCCCGGCCAGGGACCCGGGCGTCGTCCCCGGGCGGATGTGCTCGTCGTGGTCGAGGACCGTGAGGCCCGCGCGGTCCCGGACCGGGACGACGGAGCGGTCGAAGCGGCCCTCCTTCCACGCCTGGGCGGCGCGCTCCTGAGAGAGGGAGGCGAACGAGTCGACGTCGTGGCGGGTGAAGCCCTCGACGGTGGCGATGAGGTCCGCGCCGATGCCCTGGGGCACGAAGCCGGTCTCGTAGTTGGTCATCGGGTCGGCGAACCAGGCGCCGCCGTCGGAGCCCATCTTGACCCGTGACATCGACTCGACGCCGCCCGCCAGCACCAGATCCTCCCAGCCGGAGCGGATCTTGGCCGCCGCCAGGTTGACGGCTTCGAGGCCGGAGGCACAGAAGCGGTTCTCCTGGACGCCGGCGACCGTCTCGGGGAGCCCGGCGGCGATGGCGGCGATCTTGGCGATGTCGGAGCCCTGGTCCCCGAGCGGGCTGACGACGCCGAGCACGACGTCGTCGACGGCCGCGGGGTCCAGGCCGGGCAGGCGCCGCCGGATCTCGTGGATGAGGCCCACCACGAGATCCACCGGCTTGGTGCCGTGCAGGGCCCCGTCGGGCTTGCCGCGCCCGCGCGGGGTGCGGATGGCCTCGTACACATACGCTTCGGTGCTCACGACGGCAGCCTTTCGGGGGTGGGGGACGGCAGGGAGCGCGGCACGGCCGCGGCGGTGCGGCGCCTCACGACGGCTCCTCCCGCGGGAAGGGCGGCAGGCCCCACTCGCGGGCCACCTCGTCGGCGTCGGCCCCCGGCCGGGCGGGCGGGCGGCGCACCGCGCCCGGGGTGGCGGAGAACCGCGGCGCGGGGGCGGGCTGGGTGATGCCGCCGTGGTCGACGAAGGTGGCGCGGGCGGCCAGGTGGGGGTGGGCGGGGGCCTCGCGGAGGGAGAGGACGGGGGCGACACAGGCGTCGGACGAGGCGAAGACCGCCGTCCACTCCTCGCGGGTGCGCTGCTTGAAGCGGTCGGCGATCAGGGAGCGCAGCTCGCCCCAGCGGTCGAAGTCGCGGCGGCCCGGGGCGTCCTCCGCGATGCCGAGGAGCTCGGTGAACTCCGCGTAGAACTTGGGCTCGAGGGCGCCGACGGCCATATAGCCGCCGTCGGCGGTCTCATAGGTCCCGTAGAAGGGGCAGCCGCCGTCGAGGAGGTTGGCGCCGCGCCGGTCCTGCCAGCCGCCCGCCGCCATCATGCCGTGGATCGCGGCCGTCAGATGGGCGGTGCCGTCCACGATCGCGGCGTCCACGACCTGGCCGGTGCCGGAGGTGCGGGCGTGCTGGAGGGCGGCGAGGACGCCGATCACCAGATAGAGCGCGCCGCCCGCGTAGTCCCCGAGGAGGTTGGCGGGGGCGAGGGGCGGGCCGTCCGAGGCGCCGATCATGCCGAGCGCGCCGGTGACGGCGATGTAGGCGATGTCGTGACCGGCGCGGTCGGCGAGTGGGCCCTGTTGGCCCCAGCCGGTCATCCTGCCGTAGACCAGGCGGGCGTTGCGGGCCAGGCAGGTGTCGGGGCCCACACCCAGGCGCTCGGCGACGCCGGGGCGGTATCCCTCGAGGAGGATGTCGGCGCGCTCGGCGAGGTCGAGCACGGCCGCCCGGCCCGGCTCGGTCTTGAGGTCGAGCAGCACGGAGCGCTTGTTGCGGTTGGCCAGGTCGTACGCCGGGTCGACCTTCAGCCCGCCGGTGCCGCCCGGCCGGTCGACGCGGACGACGTCGGCGCCCAGGTCGGCCAGGAGCATGGCGGCGAACGGGCCGGGCCCGATCCCCGCGAGCTCCACCACCCGCACCCCCGTCAGCGGGCCCTGCTCTGTCGCCGCCATGCCGTCCCCAAACCGTGTGACACCACCGCTGTAACACCGCTGATGCTAAGAACGCGCCCGGCATTCCACAAGCCCCCGGGCGGGCCTGTGGACAACCGGACGGGCCCTCAGGAACCCCACTCCGATCAGGCACTTGACCAGCGGTGCCGCATGCGCGGCGCCGGCCCTCAGCCGGCCTTCTCCACGCTAGCGGCAGGGGACGACAACGGCCGCTCGGGCACGAGGTGGTCATCGGGCCCTTCCGGGTCGGACAGCCGCCCGAGCCGCTGCGGGACATTGCCGCCGACCAGCACGATCACCAGCAGGGTGAGCCCGAAGGTCAGCACCGCGAGCGCCCGCCCGAGGGACATGCCCTCCGCCAAGTGGGCGCCCAGCACCGGCGCCACCGCCCCGCCGAGCGCCCCGGTGTTGTAGACGAAGCCGAGGGACGCGGCCCGGCTGCCGGTCGGGAAGTGACCCGCGATGTACTTGGGCAGGATCCCGGAGATCCCCTGGCTGAGGGCGAGCAGGAAGAACAGCAGCACCCCGAGCCCGACCAGGCTGTCCTGCACCGCGAAGACCGGGAAGACGAAGGCGAGCGAAGCCAGGAGGGTCCAGGCGTAGGCGCGCCGGGTCCCCAGCCAGTCGCCCGTGAACCCGGCGAGCCAGCAGCCGGCCATCGTCCCGAACCCGGCGTAGAACATCATGTCCGTGACCTGGGCCGGGTCGTAGCCGAGCTCCTTCTTCAGGTAGGTGGGCAGCAGCGCCTGGATGGGCCAGCTGTAGAGGAAGGCGCAGAACACGGTGCACATCAGCGCCACGTACACCACCCAGCGGCGGCGCCCGCCGAGCTGGGCGGCGAAGGCGAACAGACAGCCCGCCGCGAGCAGCGCCAGCGGCCACACCATCCCCTCGCCCAACGGGGTGAAGACGCAGAACAGCGCGGCGCTCGCGGCCATGGCGAGCGCCGTGTTCAGCGAGGCCCGACGGCGCCCGGTGAACAGCGGCCGGAACGGGTTCGGCCGCGCCTCGCCGCGCGCCGTCGCGCTCCAGTCCCCGGCCTCGGGGAGCGCGCGCCGCACCCACAGCGCCACGATCACCGGCAGGACCCCGATCCAGAACAGCGGGCGCCAGCCCCAGTGGGGCACCACCCACTTGTAGAGCTCGGCGGCGAGGATCGAGCCGCCCGCGAACCCGGAGATCAGAAAGCCGGAGGCGCGGTTGCGCACCCGGGCCGGCCAGCTCTCCAGGACATAGGTCGCGCTCGCGCTGTACTCCCCCGCCATCCCCATGCCGATCAGCAGCCGGGCGGTGAAGAGGCTGAAGTAGTCCCAGGCGAAGCCGCAGGCGAAGGTGCCCAGGGAGTAGAGCAGAATGCTGGCGATCATGGCGGGTTTGCGCCCGTAGCGGTCCCCCATCGCGCCGAGCAGCGCCCCGCCGAGCCAGCGGGTGATGAACGCCCCGGAGACCAGGCCGGCGGCCGAGGCGTCGCTCAGGTCGAACTCGTCGGCTATTTCCGTCAGGACCAGCGTGATCAGGACGAAGTCGAAGCCGTCGAGCAGATAGCCGATCCAGGCGGCGAACATCGCCTTCCACTGCCGGGGGGAGACTTCCCGGTACCAGGGCAGGGGTGTGGTCACCGGAGGAGCCCTCCGTCCTCGAGGATGTGGCGTACGGAGTCCACGGCGGCGTCGTCCAGTGGCACCTGGGGAGGGGCGGTGGCCGGGCAGTCGATGACGCCCAGCAGGTGGAGGGCGGCCTTGAAGCCGCCGAGGGCGGAGGAGCTGCCTCCCATGGCGGCCGGGTCGCCGACGTCGGTGAGGGCGAAGAGGGCGGCCAGCCGGTCCTGTTCGGCCGCCGCCTGCTTCCAGCGCCCCGCCCGGGCATGGTCGTACAGTCGTACGAAGCCGGCCGGGTCGACGTTCCCCAGGCCGGGGACGACACCGTGCACCCCGGCCAGCAGCGCCCCGTCCACGGCCAGCTCCGAGCCGGTGAGCACGGAGAAGGAGCCGTCCAGCCCGCGTCGGCGCACCTCGACCAGGAGGCGGCGCAGCGCGCCGTCGTCCCCGCTGCTGTCCTTGAGCCCGGCCAGCGTGGAGTCGGCGGCGAGCGGGAGGACGAGGGCCGGGGTGAGCTTGGTGTGCACGGAGGCCGGGATGTCGTACGCGAAGAGCGGCAGCCCGGCGCCGCCGCGGATGCGCCGGAAGTGGTCGGCGATCTCCGCCGGGTGGGTGCGGGTGTAGAACGGCGCGGTGGCCACCAGGCCGTCCACGCCCGCCGCGGCCGCCGCGCGGGCATGGTCGAGCACCCGCTCGGTGGTCATGTCGATCACACCGGCGAGCACCGGCACCCGGCCGGCCGCGGCCTCGGTCACGGTCTCCAGGACGGTGCGGCGCCGACGGTCGCTCAGATAGGCGGCCTCGCCGCTGGACCCGAGGGCGAACAGACCGCTGACCCCGGCGCCGATCAGCCGCTCGGCGAGCGCGGCGAGGGACCGGGTGTCGACCTCGCCGGTGCGGGTGAGGGGGGTGCACAGGGGCGGAACGACACCGGTGAGCGGAGTCGGCAGACTCATCGGAACCCAGCCTTCTGACGAGCGTACGAATTGTCGGGCATTCATGTTCTGGTCATTCAAGACATCGGACGTCCCATGTCCGCGGGCTGAATCTGACGGAGTGCCAGCATGGTGTCAAGCCCCCCTGCACGCCGGCGTCCGCACAGCGCGCCGTCCGAATCCCGCCGGCTCGGCCCGTCCCCGGCGGCCAGCATGGACGGCATGAGCAAGGACTACGAGATCCGGGCCATCGCGCCCCACGTGCTGAAGCAGTTGCGGACCGGCGACGACGCGGGCAACCCGCCGCGCACGGTGGTGGACGACGAGGGCGGCAACCCGCTGCGCTGCTGCCTGGGCCGCAGCCGTCCGGGCGAGACGATCGCGCTGGTCTCGTACGCCCCACTGCGCCGCTGGGCGCTGGAAACCGGCGCCACGCCGGGCCCGTACGACGAGGTGGGCCCGGTCTTCATCCATCCCGAGGACTGCGGCGGCTGGCAGGGCGGCGGCTACCCGGACGCCATGCGGGGCGAGCAGCGGGTGCTGCGGGCGTACTCGGCCGCGGGCGACATCATCGGCGGGCTGCTGCTGGACGGCGGGGACATGACGATCGAGGAGGGCCTGGCCGAGGTCTACCGCCGGAATCCGGAGGCGGCCGTGGTCCATGTGCGGTCCGTGGTGTACGGCTGCTTCCACGCGGAGACGCGGCGGACGGCGCGCTGAGCCACGCGGCGGGCGTGCGGGTGCTCTCCGCGGGCGCGCGCCCCGTGCGCCCAGTGCGGCGCGGACGGCTCGTGCGGGTGCTGCCCCGCGCGTGGTCGCGCGGGCGGGCGCTGAGCGACGCGGCGGGCGACGCGGGC
>NZ_BAAASD010000074.1:0-24288 GCF_039532705.1 Streptomyces sparsogenes subsp. cuspidosporus
CGCCGACCCGGCCCCGCGCCGCCGGCCCGGCCCCGCGCCGCCGGCCCGGCCCCGCGCCCGCCGACCCCACGCCGCCGCCCCAGCGTTGCCGCCCCTTTGCGCCGCCGCCCCCGCCGCCCCGAAAAACAACACCCCCGTCCCCGTCCCCCCGCTCAGGCGGGGTCCGTGACCGCCAAGCGCTCGGGCGCGGGCAGGTACGGAGTGGTCGACGGGAGGCCCAGGTCCGAGGGCAGGATCGCGCCCCGCCAGGCGTCCCGCCGGGTCCCGTGGTGCACGATCCGCGCCCGGTCGATCCCCTCCATCCGGAACCCCGCCGCCAGGGCCACCGCCCGCGACCCCTCGTTGCCGACCTGCGCGCACCACTCCAGCCGTTCCACGCCCAGCGCGGTGAAGGCCCACTCGACCACCGCACGCGCCGCCTCGCCGGTGTACCCGCGCCGCCGGTGCTCCGGGGCCGTCCAGTAGCCCAGCTCCGCCTGGTGCTCCTCGGTGCGCAGCCGGGCCAGCTGCACCAGGGCCATGGAGCCGACGAGGGCGCCGCCGTCCCGGGTGACCACGGCGAAGCGGTAGCTGATGTCGTCCCGCCACTCCTCCGGGCAGACGCGCCCCACGAATTCCTCGGCGTGGGCGCGCTCGTACGGGGAGGGCACGGGGGTCCAGCGGCGGATGTCCGGGTCCTGACAAGCGGCGTGGACCGCGTCGGCGTCGCGGGGCTCGAAGGGGCGCAGCAGCAGACGCTCGGTGGTGAGGGTGACAGGTTCCATGGCCCGAGTCTGGGGCGCCGCCGGGAGGGCCGCGAGCGGTTTCGCCGGTTCAGGGGCACCTGGCGGCCGCCTCATACGTTGACACGGAGAGGTGACACCGGCTCCTCGTAGTGACGGACCTCCCGGCGTGGTGGGGTCCTGTCTTACGATGGCCGTTGCGGCGGGGCCGGTGCCCCTTGATAATGCCGCGCCAGCGCACCCGACCGTGCCAGGCCCGACCGGCGAGGAGTCAGCCTACGTGTCCGTCTTCAACAAGCTCATGCGTGCAGGCGAAGGAAAGATCCTGCGCAAGCTGCACCGCATCGCGGACCAGGTCAATTCCATCGAAGAGGACTTCGTCAACCTCTCCGACGCCGAGCTCCGTGCCCTCACCGAGGAGTACAAGGAGCGGTACGCCGACGGAGAGAGTCTGGACGACCTCATGCCCGAGGCGTTCGCGACGGTCCGCGAGGCGGCCAAGCGGGTGCTCGGCCAGCGCCACTACGACGTCCAGCTGATGGGCGGCGCGGCGCTGCACCTGGGGTACGTGGCCGAGATGCGCACCGGTGAGGGCAAGACCCTCGTCGGCACGCTCCCCGCGTATCTGAACGCGCTGTCGGGCAAGGGCGTCCACCTGATCACGGTCAACGACTACCTGGCCGAGCGCGACTCGGAGTGGATGGGCCGGGTCCACAAGTTCCTCGGTCTGTCGGTCGGCTGCATCCTGGCGAACATGACGCCCGCGCAGCGCCGTGAGCAGTACGCGTGCGACATCACGTACGGCACCAACAACGAGTTCGGCTTCGACTACCTGCGCGACAACATGGCGTGGTCGCAGGACGAGCTGGTGCAGCGCGGCCACAACTTCGCCATCGTCGACGAGGTCGACTCCATCCTCGTCGACGAGGCCCGCACGCCGCTGATCATCTCCGGCCCGGCCGACCAGGCCACCAAGTGGTACGGCGACTTCGCGAAGCTGGTCACTCGCCTGACCAGGGGCGAGGCGGCCAATCCGCAGAAGGGCGTGGAGGAGACCGGGGACTACGAGGTCGACGAGAAGAAGCGGACCGTCGCCATCCATGAGTCGGGTGTCACGAAGGTCGAGGACTGGCTGGGGATCGACAATCTGTACGAGTCGGTCAACACGCCGCTGGTCGGCTATCTGAACAACGCGATCAAGGCCAAGGAGCTCTTCAAGAAGGACAAGGACTACGTCGTCATGGACGGCGAAGTCATGATCGTCGACGAGCACACCGGCCGTATCCTCGCCGGCCGCCGCTACAACGAGGGCATGCACCAGGCGATCGAGGCGAAGGAAGGGGTGGAGATCAAGGACGAGAACCAGACCCTCGCCACCATCACCCTTCAGAACTTCTTCCGCCTCTACGACAAGCTCTCCGGCATGACCGGTACGGCGATGACCGAGGCCGCCGAGTTCCACCAGATCTACAAGCTCGGCGTGGTCCCGATCCCCACCCACCGCCCGGTGGCCCGCATCGACCAGTCCGACCTGATCTACCGCACCGAGGTCGCGAAGTTCGAGGCGGTCGTCGAGGACATCGTCGAGAAGCACGAGAAGGGCCAGCCGGTCCTGGTCGGCACCACCTCCGTGGAGAAGTCCGAGTACCTCTCCCAGCAGCTCGCCAAGCGCGGCGTGCCCCACGAGGTGCTCAACGCGAAGCAGCACGACCGTGAGGCGACGATCGTCGCCCAGGCCGGCCGCAAGGGCGCCGTCACGGTCGCCACGAACATGGCCGGCCGCGGTACCGACATCAAGCTCGGCGGCAACCCCGACGACCTCGCCGAGGCGGAGCTGCGCCAGCGCGGCCTCGACCCGGTCGAGCACGCCGAGGAGTGGGCGGCCGCGCTGCCCGCCGCGCTGGAGAAGGCCGAGGCCGCGGTCAAGGCCGAGTTCGAGGAGGTCAAGGAGCTCGGCGGGCTGTATGTGCTGGGCACCGAGCGCCACGAGTCGCGCCGCATCGACAACCAGCTCCGCGGCCGCTCCGGCCGCCAGGGCGATCCCGGCGAGTCCCGCTTCTACCTCTCGCTCGGCGACGACCTGATGCGGCTCTTCAAGGCGCAGATGGTCGAGCGCGTCATGGCCATGGCCAACGTGCCCGACGACGTCCCGATCGAGAACAAGATGGTCACCCGCGCGATCGCCTCCGCGCAGTCGCAGGTCGAGCAGCAGAACTTCGAGACCCGTAAGAACGTCCTGAAGTACGACGAGGTGCTCAACCGGCAGCGCGAGGTCATCTACGGCGAGCGCCGCCGCGTTCTGGAGGGCGAGGACCTGCACGAGCAGGTGCGCCACTTCATGGACGACACCATCGAGGCCTACGTCCGGGAGGAGACCTCCGAGGGCTTCGCCGAGGAGTGGGACCTGGACCGGCTGTGGGGCGCCTTCAAGCAGCTCTACCCGGTGAAGGTCACCATCGAGGAGTTGGAGGAGGCCGTCGGCGAGCGCGCCGGGCTGACCGCCGAGTTCATCCTCGATGCCATCAAGGACGACATCCACGAGCAGTACGACGCGCGTGAGGAGCAGCTGGGCTCCGAGATCATGCGTGAGCTGGAGCGGCGCGTGGTGCTGTCCGTCCTGGACCGCAAGTGGCGCGAGCACCTCTACGAGATGGACTACCTCCAGGAGGGCATCGGCCTGCGCGCCATGGCCCAGAAGGACCCGCTGGTCGAGTACCAGCGCGAGGGCTTCGACATGTTCCAGGCGATGATGGACGGCATCAAGGAGGAGTCCGTCGGCTATCTGTTCAACCTGGAGGTCCAGGTCGAGCAGCAGGTCGAGGAGGTCCCGGTCGAGGAGGGCGAGAAGGAGGCCGTGGCCGCCGCCGACGGCGGGCAGGACGCGGTCCCCGCGGCCGTCTCCGCCAACGGCCGCCCCGAGATCCACGCCAAGGGCCTGGAGGCCCCGCAGCGCCCCGACCGGCTGCACTTCTCCGCCCCCACGGTGGACGGCGAGGGCGGCATCGTCGAAGGCGACTTCACCAACGGCGACACGCCCCCCGCCCCCCGCTCCGAGTCGGATGGCATGACCCGCGCCGAGCGCCGCAAGGCGAACAAGGGCGGCCGCCGCCGCAAGAAGTAACCCAGCCGGTCCCGGCCCGGCTCGCCCGGGCTGGGACCGACCACGTACGGGCCGGGCCCGCGTCGGAAGGCGCGGGGCCCGGCCCGTCGCCGTGTGCGCCCCACGTTGCAAGGCGCGGGGCCCGGCCCGTCGCCGTGTGCGCCCCGGTGCGGCCGCGCCCCGCCCCGCCGCGTGGTGCGGCCCTGTGGCGGTCGGCAGGCCGCCACAGGGCCTCTTTGAGGGCCCATGAGGGGCGGTCGGGGCCCCGGGAGCCCACCAGGGGAGCCCCCGGCGGAGTGCGGGTGCCAGGGGCGTCTCGGTGGGGCCCGGTCATAAGACTGCGGCCGGGGAGCTACGTGGTCGGGCCGATGTCGAAGGCGGCGCAGCGCCAGCGGGTGTCGGGGCCGAGTTCCAGGCGGAAGGCGAGGGCCCGCAGGCGGTCGCCGTAGGCGATGCGGGCGAAGGCCTCGATGGCTCCCTGGCGTGGCTGGTACTCGTCGCAGCGCCGTACGACGGGGGCAGCGGCCCGGCCTCCGGTGGGGCGCAGGGGTGCCAGGGGCGCGAGTTCGATCAGCCGGTCGTACGCGGCCGGGAGGGCGTGGCCGAGCAGGGTGTGGACGGGACGCCGGCCGCTCAGGGTGAGCAGCAGCTGGTTGGCGAACCAGTAGCGGGGCAGCCGCTCGAGCTCCCTGCGCCGGGCGGCGGCGGCCGCCGTACGGGACACCGGTCCGGGACCCGCCGGGCGCCGGGAGTCACGGCGCCGCGGCGGCCCGCTCCGGGCCGGGGCGCCCGTCACCGTGCCCCGGCGTGGCGCGGGGGCGCCGGGGCGTGTGCCCCGGCCGCTCGCGCTCGCCGCCGTGCGGCGCGTCGCGTCGCCTTCCGTGGCGGCTCCGGTCGGGGCCGTCGTCGGGATGGTCCTGTCCATGCGCCTCGCCGCTCTCCCGGGCCCGGTGAAGATACCGGGCAGTAGCTTGGGTCGGCAGTCTTCTATCGACGCCTTTCCGCCACCGGCAAGGACCTCGCCCCGCCCGCGGCCCGCCCGTCGGGGTTCACCTATCCGGGTGAGCCGGGGGGCGGCCGGGGTCCGGAGGTGCCGCCACGGTCCGCGCGGCGGGACTCGGCCCTTCTGCCCGGCAGGTCGGCGCTGGAGGGGCGCTGGACGGGCGCTGGGCGGGCCAAGGCCGGCGGTCAGCCCGATGACCCCGATCGCCCCCGATGGGGGACCGCATGGGGCCGGCCCGTCCCGCGCTCGGGTCGCGCACGGGGCGGCCCGGGGACGGGGTGGCGAACGTATGCTGGCTGGCAACTGCAGGAACTTGAGGAAAGCGGCAGCCATGCGCGTCTACGTCCCCCTGACCCTCCCCGGTCTCGCCGAGGCGCACAAGGCGGGGGAACTGGGCCCGGCCCCGTTGACCGCCTACGGGGTCACTCCCGCGTTGCGCGAGTGGTACGTCTCCGACGACATCGAGGAGCTGGAGTACGCCGCGCTGAGCCGCGCCGCGCAGGCCTCCTTGCGGCAGCTCGCGGTCGACCGGCAGGCGCCCCGGCGGCGGGTCGTGGTGGCGGTGGACGTGCCGGACGGGGACGCGGTGGCGGACCCGGACCGCGGCCTCGACCACTCCTCGCTCGGGGAGGTGCGGATCGCGTTCCCCGTGCCGCTGGCCAAGGCCGCCGCGGTCCACGTCGACTCCGACGAGGCCGAGCGGGACATCGAGGCCGCGGCCGAGGCGCTGGGCGCGGCGGACGTCGGGGACGACGACGCGCAGTTCACGGTGGACGGCGCGGAGGACCACGAGCTGCTCTGGTACGACGCCCAGGAGATCCCCTACCTCGTCGAGTGAGCAGCCTCGTCGAGTGAGCCTTCTCGTCGAGTGAGCCCTGTCGCCTGGCCCCGTCGCCTGGCCCCCTCGGGTGATCCCGGCGAATCTCATCATGTCGGACCCGTTCGGTACGGTCGTCGAATGGGGAAGAAAGTGACGCACATCGTCTGGGACTGGAACGGCACCCTTTTTCACGACAACGACGTCGTGATCTCGGCGACGAACGCCTCGTTCGCCGAGATCGGCCTGCCCCCTATCACCCTGGAGCGCTACCGAGAGCTGTACTGCGTCCCGGTCCCGCGCTTCTACGAGCGCCTGATGGGGCGGCTGCCGACGGACGCCGAGTGGCGGGCGATGGACGAGGCGTTCCACCGGCACTACTGGGTCATGGCCGAGAGCGCCGGTCTGGCGCTGGGGGCCGAGCGGCTGCTCGCCGACTGGCAGGCCGCCGGGCTCACCCAGTCGCTGTGCTCCCTGGCCGAGCACCGGCGGCTGATCCCCCTGGTGCGCACCCACGGCATCGAGTCGCGCTTCGTCCGCGTGGACGGGCGTACGGGGCAGAGCGACACGGGCAAGGCGGAGCAGATGGTGCGGCATGTGGCCGCCCTGGAGGGCGTGACGCCGGATCGCATCGTGGTGATCGGGGACGCGCTGGACGACGCCGTCGCGGCGCGCCACGCGGGCGCCCGCGCGGTGCTCTACACGGGGGGCTCGCACAGCCGGGCCAGCCTGCTGGCGGCGGGGGTGCCGGTCGTGGACACCCTGGAGGAGGCCGTCACCGAGGCCGGGCAGCTGGTCGACTGACCCGGCCGCCCCGGCCGCCCCGGCCGCCCCGGCCGCCCCGACCGACCGGGGCGACGGCCCGTACGCCCGCTCAGGCGACAGTCGCTCAGCCCAGCCGCGCTCAGGCGACAGGCGCTCAGCCCAGCCGCGCTCAGCCCTGCGGCGCCTTCGCCCGCAGCACCGCCAGGAACGCCCGCAGCCACGCCGGATGGTCCGGCCAGGCCCGCGAGGACACCAGCGTGCCGTCGACCACCACCTCCGCGTCCTGGAAGGTCGCCCCCGCCGCCTGCATGTCGAGCTCAAGCGCGGGGTAGGCGGTCACCCGGCGGCCCGTGAGCGCGCCGACCGCCGCCGTCAGCAGGGGGCCGTGGCAGATCTGGGCCACCGGCTTGTCGGCGTCGAAGAAGGACTTGAGGATCTTGCGCAGCTCGGGATCGTTGCGCAAGTATTCGGGGGCGCGTCCGCCGGGGATCACCAGTCCGGCGTACTGACCCGGTTCGACCTCGGAGAAGGCGAGGTCGGCGGACCAGGTGTAGCCGGGCTTCTCGGTGTAGGTGTCGAAGCCCTCCTCGAAGTCGTGCACCACGAACCGCAGCGTCTTGCGGGCCGGGGCCGCCACATGCACCTCGTAGCCCTCCTCGCGCAGCCGCTGGAGCGGATAGAGCACCTCCAGGGACTCCGCCGCGTCGCCGGTCACGAGCAGGATCTTCGCCGCCATGCCGCCCACCTCCACACCAGGACACCCTGTACCACCTGCGTCGCTGTCCATTACGTCAAACTTCGGGCCCCGGTTTTGTACACGAACGGCTCATGACGGCCCCCTGGGGTGGGGCGATAGCCTTACTGCGTGATCAGCGCGATAGGCCGTGGGGGCGACGAGGCCCCCGCACCGATCCCGGACTTCCCCCGGGCTCGGGCCGCCGCTGACCGGTGCCGCCTGGGGCCTTGGTCACTTTCGGCCGAGTTCTCCCCGGCCATCCCCCGCACGGGCATATCGTCGTCCCAGACCGGATATCCCGCGTCGCGACGTCATGCCACCGCTATCGATGTCACGCAACGGCGCGCGACAGGAGCCAGAGGACATGCAGACCAAGCTGGACGAAGCCAAGGCCGAGCTGCTCACACGGGCCGCCCGGGTAGCTGAGAACAGTCCTGCCGGGGGACAGCAACCGGTACAGGGACCAGGCCCCGAGACCCTGACCGCCTACCTTCAGCACTACTACCAGCACACGCCGCCGGAAGATCTCGCGGGCCGCGACCCGGTGGACGTCTTCGGCGCGGCCCTCTCCCACTACCGCCTGGCCGAGTCGCGCCCGCAGGGCACCGCGAACGTCCGGGTGCACACCCCGACCGTCGAGGAGCACGGCTGGACCTGCAGCCACTCCGTGGTCGAGGTGGTCACCGACGACATGCCGTTCCTGGTCGACTCGGTCACCAACGAGCTGACCCGTCAGGGCCGCGGCATCCACGTGGTCATCCACCCGCAGGTGCTGGTCCGCCGCGACATCACCGGCAAGCTGATCGAGGTGCTGGACGTCTCCCCGGAGGGCCGGCCCGCGAAGCTGCCGCACGACGCCGTCGTCGAGTCCTGGATCCACGTCGAGATCGACCGCGAGACCGACCGCGGCGACCTCAAGCAGATCACCGCCGATCTGCTGCGCGTGCTCTCCGACGTCCGGGAGGCCGTCGAGGACTGGGAGAAGATGCGTGAGGCGGCGCTGCGCATGGCCGAGGGCCTGGCCGAGGAGCCCACGGCGAGCGAGGTGCGCCCCGAGGAGATCGAGGAGGCCCGCGAGCTGCTGCGCTGGCTGGCCGACGACCACTTCACCTTCATCGGCTACCGCGAGTACGAGCTGACGCAGGCGCCCGCCGAGTCCGGCGGCGAGGAGGACGTGCTGAGCGCCGTGCCGGGCACCGGCCTGGGCATCCTGCGCTCCGACCCGCACCACCGGGACACGGCCGAGAGCGCCCACGCGAGCCTGCCGGCGGCCGCCGCCGAGGGCGGCGACGGCCGCCCCGTCTCGCCGTCGTTCAACCGGCTGCCGGCCGACGCCCGCGCCAAGGCGCGCGAGCACAAGCTGCTGGTCCTCACCAAGGCCAACAGCCGCGCCACCGTCCACCGCCCCTCGTACCTGGACTACATCGGCGTCAAGAAGTTCGACGCCAAGGGCAATGTGATCGGCGAGCGGCGCTTCCTCGGGCTGTTCTCCTCCGCCGCGTACACCGAGTCCGTGCGCCGGGTGCCGGTGATCCGCCGCAAGGTGGAGGAGGTCCTGGAAGGCGCCGGGTTCCTGCCCAACAGCCATGACGGCCGGGACCTGCTGCAGATCCTGGAGACCTACCCGCGCGACGAGCTGTTCCAGACCCCGGTCGACCAGCTGCGGTCCATCGTGACCAGCGTGCTCTACCTCCAGGAGCGCCGCCGGCTGCGGCTGTTCCTGCGCCAGGACGAGTACGGGCGCTACTACTCCGCCCTGGTCTACCTGCCGCGCGACCGCTTCACCACCGAGGTCCGGCTGCGGCTGACCGACATCCTGCTGGAGGAGCTGAACGGCCGGGTGCCGGTCGACTTCACCGCGCTGCACACCGAGTCGGTGCTCTCCCGGCTGCACTTCGTGGTCCGCGTCCAGCCCGGCTCCGAGCTGCCGGACCTGACCGACGCCGACGTCGAGCGCATCGAGTCCCGGCTGGTGGACGCCGCCCGCTCCTGGGCCGACGGCTTCGCCGAGGCGCTGACCTCCGAGGTCGGCGAGGAGCGCGCCGCCGAGCTGCTGCGCCGCTACCAGCACGCCTTCCCCGAGGGCTACAAGGCCGACCACTCCCCGCGCGGCGCGGTCGCCGACCTGCAGCACCTGGAGCGGCTGAAGGACAGCGAGCAGTCCTTCGCGGTCAGCCTGTACGAGCCGGTGGGGGCGGCCCCCGCCGAGCGCCGCTTCAAGATCTACCGCGTCGGTGAGCAGGTCTCGCTGTCCGCGGTGCTGCCGGTGCTCACCCGGCTCGGCGTCGAGGTCGTCGACGAGCGTCCGTACGAGCTGCGCTGCTCGGACCGCACCAACGCCTGGATCTACGACTTCGGGCTCAGGCTGCCCCGCCACGACGGCGACGGCCTCGCCGACGACGCCCGCGAGCGCTTCCAGAACGCGTTCGCCGCGGTGTGGACCGGCCAGGCGGAGAACGACAACTTCAACGAGCTGGTGCTGGGCGCCGGGCTCACCTGGCGGCAGGCCATGGTGCTGCGCGCGTACGCCAAGTACCTGCGCCAGGCCGGGTCCACCTTCAGCCAGGCGTACATGGAGGACACCCTCCGTACGAACGTCCACACCACCCGGCTGCTGGTGAGCCTGTTCGAGGCCCGGATGTCGCCGGAGCGGCAGCGGGCCGGCACCGAGCTGACCGACGCGCTGCTGGAGGAGCTGGACGCGGCGCTGGACCAGGTGGCCTCGCTGGACGAGGACCGCATCCTGCGCTCCTTCCTCACCCTCATCAAGGCCACCCTGCGCACCAACCACTTCCAGAAGGACGAGGACGGCAGGCCGCACGAGTACCTGTCGATGAAGCTGGACCCGCAGGCCATCCCCGATCTGCCCGCGCCGCGCCCGGCGTACGAGATCTGGGTCTACTCCCCGCGGGTGGAGGGCGTGCACCTGCGCTTCGGCAAGGTCGCGCGCGGTGGTCTGCGCTGGTCCGACCGGCGTGAGGACTTCCGCACCGAGATCCTGGGCCTGGTCAAGGCGCAGATGGTGAAGAACACCGTCATCGTGCCGGTCGGCGCCAAGGGTGGCTTCGTCGGCAAGCGGCTGCCCGACCCGGCCGTCGACCGGGACGCCTGGCTGGCCGAGGGCATCGCCTGCTACAAGACCTTCATCTCGGGTCTGCTCGACATCACCGACAACATGGTCGGCGGCCAGGTCGAGCCGCCCAAGAACGTGGTCCGCCACGACGGCGACGACACCTACCTGGTGGTCGCCGCCGACAAGGGCACCGCGACCTTCTCCGACATCGCCAACGAGGTCGCCCAGTCCTACGGGTTCTGGCTCGGCGACGCCTTCGCCTCCGGCGGCTCCGCCGGCTACGACCACAAGGGCATGGGCATCACGGCCCGCGGCGCGTGGGAGTCCGTCAAGCGGCACTTCCGCGAGCTGGGCCACGACACCCAGACCGAGGACTTCACCGTGGTCGGCGTCGGCGACATGTCCGGCGACGTGTTCGGCAACGGCATGCTGCTCAGCGAGCACATCCGGCTGGTCGCGGCCTTCGACCACCGGCACATCTTCCTCGACCCCAACCCGGACAGCGCGGTCTCCTACGCCGAGCGCCGCCGCCTGTTCGAGCTGCCGCGCTCCTCGTGGGCCGACTACGACACCAGCCTGCTCTCCCAGGGCGGCGGGATCCACCCGCGCTCGGCCAAGGCGATCCCGATCACCCCGCAGGTGCGGGCCGCCCTCGGCATCGAGTCCAAGGTCGCCAAGATGACCCCGGCCGACCTGATGAGGGCCATCCTCAAGGCCCCGGTCGACCTGCTGTGGAACGGCGGCATCGGCACGTACGTCAAGTCGTCCACCGAGTCGCACGCCGACGTGGGCGACAAGGCGAACGACGCCATCCGGGTGGACGGCCAGGAGCTGCGGGTCAAGGTCGTCGGCGAGGGCGGCAACCTGGGCCTGACCCAGCTGGGCCGGATCGAGTTCGCCCTCAACGGCGGGCGGATCAACACCGACGCGATCGACAACAGCGCCGGTGTGGACACCTCCGACCACGAGGTGAACATCAAGATCCTGCTCAACGAGCTGGTCCGGGAAGGCGACATGACGGTCAAGCAGCGCAACAAGCTGCTGGCCGAGATGACCGACGAGGTCGGCGCGCTGGTGCTGCGCAACAACTACGCCCAGAACGTCGCGCTCGCCAACTCCGCCGCCCAGGCCACCAGCCTGCTCCACGCCCACCAGCGGGTGATGCGCCGCCTGGTGCGCGAGGGACGGCTCGACCGCGGGCTGGAGTTCCTGCCCAGCGACCGCCAGATCCGGGAGCGGCTGGCCGCCGGGCGCGGGCTGACCCAGCCCGAGCTGGCCGTGCTGCTCGCCTACGTCAAGATCACGGTGGCCGAGGAGCTGATCACCACCGGCCTGCCGGACGACCCGTACCTGCAGCGGCTGTTGCACGCGTACTTCCCGCAGGCCCTGCGGCAGAAGTTCCCCGAGCACATCGACAGCCACGCGCTGCGCCGGGAGATCATCACCACGGTGCTGGTCAACGACACGGTCAACTCCGCCGGTACGACCTTCCTGCACCGCATGCGGGAGGAGAGCGGCGCCTCCGTCGAAGAGGTGGTGCGCGCCCAGGCCGCGGCCCGCGCGATCTTCGAGCTGGGCGAGGTGTGGGACGAGGTCGAGTCCCTGGACAACGTGGTCGCCGCCGATGTCCAGACCCGGATGCGGCTGCACTCCCGGCGCCTGGTCGAGCGCGGCACCCGCTGGCTGCTCGGCAACCGCCCGCAGCCGCTGGAGCTCGCCGAGACCATCGAGTTCTTCAGCGAGCGGGTCGCGGCGGTCCGCGCCCAGCTGCCCAAGCTGCTGCGCGGCGCGGACGCGGAGTGGTACCAGAAGATCCACGACGAGCTGACGGCGGCGGGGGTGCCGGAGGACCTGGCCACCCGGGTGGCGGGCTTCTCCTCGGCCTTCCCGACGCTGGACATCGTCGCCATCGCCGACCGGGTGGGCAAGGACCCGCTGGCCGTCGCCGAGGTGTACTACGACCTCGCCGACCGGCTGCGGATCACCCAGCTGATGGACCGGATCATCGAACTGCCGCGCGCCGACCGGTGGCAGTCCATGGCCCGCGCGTCCATCCGCGAGGACCTGTACGCGGCGCACGCCGCCCTCACCTCCGACGTGCTGTCGGCGGGCGACGGCGGGGCCACGCCCGAGCAGCGCTTCAAGTCCTGGGAGGAGAAGAACGCGGCGATCCTGCAGCGGGCGCGCACCACGCTGGAGGAGATCCAGGGGTCGGAAACCTTCGACCTGGCGAACCTCTCCGTGGCCATGCGCACCATGCGCACGCTGCTGCGCACCCAGCGCTGAGCGGTGCCGGCCGGTGCCGAGTAGGGCCGGCCGGTACTGAGAAGCGCTGACCGGTAGCGCCGGCCGGTACTGAGTAGGGCCGGCCGGTACTGAGTACTGAGAAGCGTTGACCCATTTGCCGCGCCGCCCGGGGCCTGCCCCGGGCGGCGCGGCGCGCTTCCGCCGGGGTCAACGATCTTTTCACCCCTTCCCTCGCCTTATCGGGACGACTCGGACACATCACCCTATAGTGGGCAGACGATGAGCGCTCCAGTCCGGAGGTGTCCCATGCCCCGATTCAGCATCGTCATCGCCGCCTACCGAGTGCAGGGCTATCTGAGGAGCTGCCTGGACTCCGTGCTGACGCAGTCGTACGGCGACATCGAGGTCGTGGCGGTCGACGACTGCTCCCCGGACCACTGCGGCGCGATCATCGACGAGTACGCGGCGCGGGACGGCCGGGTGGTGCCCGTCCACCAGCCGGTCAACTCCGGCCCGGGCCGGGCCCGTAACGCCGGGGCCGACCGGGCCACCGGCGACTACCTGCTCTTCCTGGACGGCGACGACACCCTCGCCCCCGGCACCCTGGAGGGCCTCGCCGACCGGCTGGCGCTCACCGAGGACCCCGACATCCTCTACTTCAACCACGTCCGCACCTACTGGTGGGACCGCGCCGAACCCAGTCTGTTCGGCGGGCTGCTCTCCTCGGCCGGGACCGATGTCTTCTCGGTCCTGGAGCGCCCGGAATTCCTGCGGATATTCGCGATGTCGTCCAATCGCGTCTACAACCGCGCCTTCTACACCCGCCACGGGTTCGCGTTCACCGAGGGAATCTACGAGGACGCCCTGCTCTCGTACAAGACGATGCTCACGGCCGAACGAATAGCCTGCGTGGACCTGGTCGGCCTGGAATACCGTCAGCGCCGCGTCGGCGCCAGCACCGCGAGCCCCGGCGAGAAGCACTTCGTCATCTTCAAGCAGTACGCCCGCCTCTTCGAATTCCTCGAGGGCAAACCGCACCTGGAACCGCTGCGGCCGCTGCTCTTCGAGCGCGCCGTCTCCCACTTCCTGTTCTGCCTGGGCCGCCGCTCCCGGGTGGCGGCGGAGGACCGGCCGCGCTTCTTCGAGCGGGCCGCCCGCTGGTACCAGGAGCACGTACCCGACGGATTCACCCCGCCCGCCGACGCGCAGTGGCGCTTCGAGGCGCTGGCGCGCGGCAGTTACGTCCGCTACCGGGAGCACGAGCTGACGCTGCGGGCGGCGGCCGGGGCCCGCAAGCTCAAGCGGATGACCCGGCGGCCCCTGGCCGCACGGGCCAAGCGCAGCCTCTACCGGGTCCACCGGCGCCGGCCGGTCGACGCCGACCTGGCCGTGTACTCCGCGTACTGGGGGCGGGGAGTGCTGTGCAACCCGGCGGCCATCTACTACAAGGCCCGGGAGCTGGCGCCGCATGTGCACGGCGTGTGGGTGGTGAGGAAGGCCGCGGTCGACTCGCTCCCGGAAGGCGTCGACTACGTCATCTCCGGGACCCGGGACTTCTATTGGGCGATGGCCCGCGCGAAGTACCTCATCAACAACGTCAATTTCCCCAACGACGTCGTCAAACGGCCCGGCACCGTGCATCTGCAGACCTTCCACGGAACGCCGCTCAAGTGCATGGGCCTGGACCAGCAGCGCTATCCCGCCGCGGCGGCGGGAATGAGCTTCCGCAACCTCCTCAAGCGGGTCGACCGCTGGGACTACGCCCTCTCCTCCAACCGGCATTCGAGCGAGGTGTGGGAGCGGGTCTACCCCGCCTCGTACCGCCTGCTGGAGTACGGATATCCGCGCAACGACGTCTTCTTCTCGGCCTCCGCCGACGACATCCGGCGCATCCGCAAGGAGCTGGAGATCCCGGACGGCTGCCTCACGGTCCTCTACGCGCCCACGATCCGCGACTACCAGAAGGGCTTCACGCCCCGCCTGGACCTCGAACGCCTCAGCCGCGCCCTGGGCCCGGAGGCGGTGCTGCTGGTGCGGGCCCACTACTCGTACCAGCCGCAGGCCGGGCTGCGGCAGCTCCAGGAGGCGGGGCTGGCCCTCGACGTGTCGCGCCACCCGTCGGCGGAGGAGCTGTGCCTGGCCGCCGACGTGCTGGTCACGGACTACTCGTCGATCATGTTCGACTACGCCAACCTCGACCGGCCCATCGTCGTCTACGCCGACGACTGGGACGTCTACCAGGCCACCCGGGGCGTCTACTTCGACCTGCTCTCCGGCCGGCCGGGCGACACCCCCGGGCCCGTCGCCCGCACCGAGGACGAGCTGATCGCCGTCTTCCGCGAGGGCCGCTGGCGCGACGCCGAAGCGACCGCGCTGCGCGCCGCCTTCCGGGCCCGCTTCTGCCAGTTCGACGACGGGCGCGCGGCCGAGCGGGTGGTACGGACCCTCATGCTGGGCGAGAAGACCGTGGAGCCCCCTCAGCCGCCCGCCGCGTCCGCCGAGCCCGCTGCCCCCGCCGCGTCCGCCGAGCCCGCTGCGGCTGCTGAGTCCGCCGCGGCCGAGGCACCGTCCGCGTCGCAGCGCCATGACTTCCCCGTCAAGCGGGGTTTGATCAACGGCGTTCCGCCGCACGCGGCCCGGCCCACACCCCTGTCGCCCGACCACGACTGACCGCCCCTCCCGCGTCGGACCAGCGAACCCCCACGACCCTCGACCCGGAGCCCCCATGCCCCCTGCGCCCCCTCCCCGCGTCAGTGTGATCGTCCCCGCCTACAACGCGATGCCGGAGCTGACCCGAGCCATCACCTCCGCGATGGACCAGACGCTCGGCCTGGACCAGATCGAGATCATCGCGGTGAACGACGGCTCGACCGACGGCACCGGCGCGGAGCTGGAGCGCCTCGCGCACGGCTGCCCCGCGCTCCGCGTCGTCCACCAGGAGAACTCCGGATGCGCGGGCCGCCCCCGCAACACCGGCCTGGACCTCGCGCGCGGCGACTTCGCCTTCTTCCTCGACTCCGACGACTACCTGGGGCCGGACGCGCTGCGCCGCATGGTCGCCATGGCCGACGAGAACGGCACCGATGTCGTCCTCGGGAAGATCGCCTCGGTCGGCGGGCGCGCCGTCCCCCGCGCCGTCTTCAGCCACAACCAGCCGCGCACCGACGTCTTCTCGTCCGCCGCCTATCTGACCCTCGGCCCCTGGAAGCTGTTCCGCCGCTCCCTCATCGAGCGGCTGGGGCTGCGCTTCCCGCCGTACCGCAACTGCGAGGACAAGCCGTTCACCGTCGCCGCCTACCTCAACGCCTCCGGCATCTCCGTGGTCGCCGACTACGACTGCTACTACGTCCGCTACCGCGAGGACCGCAGCAACCTCACCCTCGTCGCCGGCGACCTCGTCCACCGCATGGACGGCATCGGCCTGTGCTTCGAGACCGTGGCCCGCTACCTGGAGCCCGGCCCGCGCCGCGACCGCCTCATGCGCCGCCACGTCGAGTGGGAGCTGTGCGGCCCGCTGCGCGGCCTGCTGTGGCGCGAGAGCGAGGAGGACGCGCGCGAGCGCTTCTACCCGCGCTTCCGGCACTGGGCGCGGACCTGGGCCACCGACGCGATCTGCCGGCAGATCGACGCGCCGGACCGGCTCCTGGTCCATCTGCTGCGCGCCGACCGCTTCGAGGACGTGATGACGGTCGCGCGCAACGCCAAGGAGGACGCGCGGCGCGGGCACGTCGTCGACAAGGGCCGCGTCTACTGGGCGCACCCCTTCTTCCGCGACTCGGCCGCCGCCGTCCCCGACGAGTGCTTCGACGTCACCGACCGGCTGCCGGTCCGGCACCGCCTCGAGGGCGCGCGGTGGCGCGAGGACGGCGTGCTGGAGCTGACCGGCCACGCCTACATCGAGCACGTCGCCGCCCTCCGGCCGGGCACCGAGCTGGTCCTGCGCCGCTACCAGTCCGACCGCCCCGAGGTCCGGCTGCCCACCACCCCCCGCCCGGCCCCCGGCCTGCCCGAGGACGGCAGGTACGAGATGGCGGGCTTCACGGCCGAGATCGACCCGGCCACCGCCGACGGCGGGGCGCCCCTGGAGCGCGGCCTGTGGAACATCTATCTGGACGTGCGCGCCCAAGGCGTCAGCCGCACCGTGCGGTTCGGCAACGACCGTGAGGGCGGCGAGGCCACACACCCCAGGCCCCGGCGCGTCGTGACGGGTCCGGAGGGGCGGGCCACCGTCGTCACGCCGTACTTCACCCCGTACGGCAATCTCTCCCTCGACGTCGGCCAGGTCGCCCACCACCTCGACGCGCCCTGCCAGGTCACCGGGGCCGCCTGGCGGCCCGGCAGGCGCGGTGTGCTGGTCGTCAGCGGGCGGCTGACCCGGGACGCGGCGGGGGGCGAGGGCGCCGGGCTGCGGCTGCGCGCCGAGAGCGGGGCGGGGGCGGTGCGGGAGGCGCGGGCGCGGTACGTGGCGCCGGCATCCGACACCCCGTCCGACACCCCGTCCGACACGCCATGCGACGGCGACACCCCGGACTTCACCGTCCGTCTGCCGGTCAGAAGGCTCTCGAAGGGCCTGTGGACGCTGACCCTGACCATGGACGGTGAGGAGGAGACCATGGACGGTGAGGAAGGTGACGGGGGCGGCGACCTCGATGCCCGCGCCGCGGTCGTGCCGCGCTTCGGCTCGCTGACCGGCACCCGTTGGCTCCGCTTCGGCCGCCCGTACTACGCCAAGCCGCTGGCCTGGGGGCCCGCCCCCGCGCTCGCCTTCGAGGTGGCGCCGGTCAAGGTCGCCACGGCCGTGCGGCGGCGACTGCGGCGGCTCCGTCCTTCGCGGCCCCGTTTCCGATCCGGTCTCCGCCTCGGTTCCCGACGCGGGAGGGGCGGGAGAGGTGCATCACCAGCGCGAGGTAGGGGGCGAGTGCCAGCAGGGTGAGCAGGCAGGCGCCGGTGGCGGCGGTGAGGCCCGCCACCACGCACCGCGCGTCCCCGGTGGCCAGCGTCCCGGTGAGGCCCAGCAGCGCGGTCAGCTCGTAGCCGAGCATCCGCTGCCCCGGCCAGTCGATGAGCGACCGCGGCGGCCGGGCCGCGATCGGGAAGCGGCGCCGCCGACGGATCATCGTGCGCATCGCGGAGTGCAGCGCCTGGCCGCCCAGCAGACACATGACCAGCGTGATCGCGGCGGTCAGCCCGGTGTGGCCCGCCAGGTCCAGCCGGGCGAGCAGCATCAGCAGGCCGACGCAGCGCAGTTCGAAGCGGAGGGTCTCGCCGATGTGCAGCCGGCTGAGCCGGTCCAGCAGCCCGGGCTCGGTGCGGTGCAGGAACAGGTCGCAGCCCACGCCGAGCAGCCCGGCGGCGGCGAACGCCCCGCCGGCGCCGTACAGGGCGGCGAAGGGGGTCGCCGCGAGACAGCAGGCCATCACGAGGAAGGCGGCGAGGCCGAGGGTGCTCCGTATGCCGAGGCGCTCCATGACGCGTATGCCCTTCGCTGTGGATCAGACGTACTTACGCAAACATTAGGTGAATGATCCTTTGAGTACCCTTTGTGTGACTCTGTGGGGGTAGGGGGTTACGGCATTCGGCGCGCGGCGGGGCGGCGGATCTCGTACACCGGGTAGGGCGAGGCCACTCCGTCTTCGGCGTGAAGGTCAGAGATGCCGAGGCAGGTGAATCCGGCTTTGGCCAGGACGCGGCCGGAGGCGAGGTTGGCGGGGTGGTGCTTGGCCGCCAGGCACTTCAGTCCGGTGTGGGCGAAGGCGAAATCGACAACTTGTTTCGCAGCCTGCGTGGCATAGCCGTTGCCCCAGCAGTCCTCACGGAGGATGTAGCTGAGGGTCCCGAGGCCTGGTTCCCGTACGCGGAGGGAGACCATGCCGATCACATCGCCGACGACCACGATACCGAAGTCCCAGCGCGGGCGAGGGATTGTCCGGGCCGATTCCAGGGCCTTGGCGACGCGGCGGCAGGCACCCTCGTCGGTCATCTCATACCCGTGGCCGTGGGTGAAGCGGACCGAAGCGCCACTGTAGATGCGCCGGATGGCCGGGGAGTCGCCCATGGCCAGCTCCCGCAGGGTCAGCATGCTCTGGCCAGCTCGGCGGCCGTGGGCCGGGCGCCGGGGTCAGCGTTCATGCAGGCTGTGATGAGCTGCTCGAACTCTGGAAAGACCCATGGCCGTACGTCTTCCAGGCGGAGTGTGCGCCCTTTGGCGATGGCGCGCAGCTTGCCCAGGCGGTCGAGATCGTCCTCGTAGGCCACCGGTCGATGTCCTGTCCAGCACCAGAACAGAGACGCGCCCAGGCCCCACATGTCTGCCGCGGGCTCTGCTTGGACGTGGGTGTCGTCGCTGGTGGACAGGATGGCGTCGGCGACCTCGGGGGCGGTCGTGTGGGTGAGGGCGCCCCGGTACGGAATGCGCTCGTCCTGGCCGGGCCCGCAGGCCAGCGCGTAGTCGATCACCTCGGCGGTGCCGCTGTCGGTCACGAGGGTGTTGGTGGGCTGCACATCCGCGTGGGCCCAATCAGCAGCATGCATCGCCGCGAGGCGCTGTGCCCAGGTTCGGGCGATACCGAGCAGCCAGGGCCGTACCGAGGGACGGATTTGTTCAGGCTCGCGGGCGATCCTGAAGGCCCGCCACAGGAACTCACCCTCGATCCACCGCACGGCCAGCCACCGCCCGTCCTCCCACGTACCGGACTCGATCCGGTACGCACGGTCGATGGCGTCGGCCTGGATCAGCTGCAAGAGATGACGGTTTTCCTGCCCGAGTTCCTCCGCCTTGTCCCGGGCGCCTTCGGATTCCGGAGCGTTGGCCTTCAGCGCCATGTGGCCCTTGGGGGTGGCGACCTTCCATGCCCGAGAGCCTCGCCGGTCACTGAGCAGGCATGCGCTGACCGGCCCGAACCGGTCTTCCAGGGCTTTCACTGCCTCGGCAGGAGGTGGTGCGCCCATTCCTTGATCTCCTTCCAGTCATGCGGAATGCCTTCGAACGCGTCTCGGCCGTCGTCGACGGCGACCGCCACGGCGGCAGCGAGATTCGGTGTCCGCTCCAGAAGTCGGGGATCGCGGGGCCGTACGGCGACCCGCACGGGGAGGAACGACACCGGGGGCGCCGGAATACGGCTGCCTGGGTCGACCTCGTCTCCAGCGCGGTGGCACGCGGTGTCGTCGTGCGCCGGGCCCGGATCGTGTCCGAGCCGGTCACCGACTGCATCCGCTACGAGCACGCGTCGGTCCCCGGGGAACTCGCGCAGTATCTGCAGACGTTCGAGCGGCTGCGCAGCATGGCTGTATACGGGGCGGAAGCGCGGGCGTTGATCCTGAAGGCCATCGAGGCCCTGCACTGACTGCGGGCGGGCCTGAATGTGCTCACAGCCGTTGCTGTGGGCAGGGCGCATTGTCGTGGTCAGAGGGTAGGAAACTCCTCGCGCTGGACGGCGGAGACGAACGATGACCACCCGTCCGCTGAGAAAACCAGTGCCGGACCGTTCGGGTCCTTGCTGTCACAGACGGGAACAACGCCGCGCGAGGCGACGAGGTTGGCGGCGACCTCTATACAGGCGCCGCCGTTGTTGCTGTACGAGGACTTGAACCAACGGGGGGATTCGGTCGTCACGGGGTGCCCTTTCGCAACTGGCTGATCATGGCCACAGACTGCGCTTGAGAGGGCGCTTCGGCCTGTAGCTGATGGTAGGCCGTCAGTAGGGGCACCACGGAGGTGCTTTCCCGTTCGAAATGGCCCCGCTGGGTGGACTCCGCGTACGACACGAGCGAACGGTCCGACATCGTCAGGATGTAGAGCGGCAGGTCGAACGGGCGGCGCGTGCCCATGTCGAACGGGGCGAGCTGGAGCACGGTGTTCGGCAGCTCGGCGAACTCGAGCAGCCGTGTGAACTGGGCGTCCATGACGGCGGGTTCGCCGATGGGTCGACGGACACAGCTTTCGTCCAGCACCACGAAGACCAGTGGCGGAGGCGTCCGGACGAGCGCGGCTTGCCGCTCCGCGACGAACGCCACCCGCTCCTGAGCCTGCTCGGCGGTGATCACTGGACCAAGGTCCTGCCCACACTCGCGGTCGGCATGGTGGTCTACGACCGGCGTTACGACATGCCCGCGACCATCGCCGACTTCGACGGGCCGATGGTGTGCCTCACCCGTCCCACCGGCCTCGCATGGCGGTCGCACTGTGCCTCGGTGCGCCCCGCTACGGCATACGAGCGGCGGCAGCTGCGGGCCCTCGCCCGGCTTCATGTCCAGCGACAACGAGGCACGGCTTCCGCATAGGCCTCAGAGCACTTCCCCGGATCGGATTCTCGCCCATGGCTCAGGGACCCTGGCACGCCGAATGGACGTTCATCACCACATCCGGCGTCACCACAGGAACAGTCGACGAGGCCCGGTACTTCGATCTCCGTACCGCCATCTTCAAAGCGGCCGACAAGTCGCTACCGGACCTGGCGCACAATGAAACCGCTGAGAGAGACGAGCCCTGGAAACTCCTCGTCAGAGCCCTGTACTCCGAAGCAATGCTTACGGCCGACGAGACCGGCACATGGCAATACCTGAGTCCGGACGGCTGGGCGAACGTCACAGTTCGCTTTTCGCCGTAAGGGATCCGGGTGGCCGCGCCAGTCCGGTTACCCCAATGCCGCTGACTTTGCGGTGAGTATGAGACGGCGACACGCCGACGTCACGGCGTGTCGCCGTCTCATATCCACCACAAACGCATCGCCGAGCGCCGTCGGCATCCGCTCACCGGTCCGTCAGCCGCGCGGCTCGGTGCGGGCATGCATGCTCGCGGACTACGGCCCCGGCGCGCGGCGGGCCAGGGCCGCCAGGGCGGCCGCGGCGGCGGCCCGCAGCCTCCCGGGGGCGGGGCGCGCCGGCCGGCGGCCCGGGGGCGGGTACGGGGCGTTCCAGCCGCCGGGGAAGGGGGAGCCGGCGGGGGTGAGGAGGTTCGTCGTCTCGTCGCAGGCCAGGATCGCGATCAGCCACCGTCGCACCGCCCGGTGGAAGCCGGGGGTCAGCGGTTCCGGGGCGAGCAGCCAGTCGCGGCACTGGCCGCTGACCGCGCGCCGGTAGCCGCGCTCGTCGTAGCGGCTCCAGGGCGCCTCGGGCGTGATGGGGTGCAGGCCGTATCCGAGTGCGACCAGCGGGGCCAGCGACCGGCGCAGCGCGTCGTGGTCGGCGCTGGGCAGCAGCTCGCAGACGATCCACGGGCGGTGGCGGTCGACGGTGCGCAGCGCGCCCTCCAGCACGGCCGCCTCGAAGGTCTCCACATCGATCTTGACGAGGTACGGGACGGCGCCCCGCTCCGCCGTGAAGGCGTCGACCGTGGTGACCGGGACCGGCACCGACCGGCTGTGTCTGCGGTGCGCGCTGTTCAGCGAGTTCGAGGACTCCGACTTCTCGGACAGATACAGCTCGGCGGTCCCGGGCGCCGAGGACACCGCGCTCTCCACCACCTCGTACGACAGCCGGTTGCACTCGCGGACGCGGCGGCACAGCCCGGCGATGTCCGGCGTCGGCTCGAACGCGTACGTCCGCAGCCTGCCGCGCCCGTAGACCGCGCTGATCAGCGCCGAGTACAGCCCGATGTGCGCCCCGATGTCGTACACCGAGCTGCCCGCCGGCGCCCGCTGGGCCAGGGCCAGCAGCGTGGCCTGGGTGGTCGGCTCGTAGCCCGCGAGACCGGCCCGGCGCAGCTGCCGCTGCACGGCCGTCTGCTTGCGGCTGAGGACGTTCAGCGCCCGCGGGTAGGGGCCCTCGGCCGCGATGACGTCGGGGTTCAGCGGGAGGGTGATGGCGAGGGGCATGGCTGGCGGGCCTCCTGGCGGGCGATGGCCCGCTCCAGCGGGCTGGGGACCGGGAAGTAGGCGTCGAGGAAGGGGCGGAGCAGGGCCAGCTGGTCCGCGAGATCCCGCTCGCACGAGACCGTGTCGTTGAGGCAGAACGCCTGGCAGTGCCGGGACCGCAGCAGCCGGGCCAGCCGGGCCGGGATGCCGGGCCGGGCCAGGTCGAAGTAGTCGTAGCGCAGCGGCGCGGGGACGGCCCGGCCGGTCAGGAAGGCGTAGTAGTGGTGGAGCGCGGAGGGCAGCGAGATGTCCGAGGTGCTGCGCACCCGGCTGGCCATGGTGGCGCGGTACGGGCCGGGGAACTCGCGTTCGATCTCAGCGAGGACGCTTCTGCGCAGTGCGTGCGGGGTGTGCTTCAGCTTCTGTGTCACCGTCGCCCCGAACCGCGCCTCCAGCAGGGCCCGGTTGTTCTTCCCGGCCGCCGAGACGGGGACGTCGCCGGGGTGGGTGGGGCCGAGCGGGATCAGCGCGCGGGAGAGGAAGAACTTCGTCATGCCGTTGGCCAGGAAGAAGTCCTGCGGGGTCACCGGCGAGCCGAGGAACACGTCGTCGTTGAAGTACAGGAAGTGCTCGGACAGCCCGTCGATGTGGTGCAGCCGGGTCTCGATGGCCTGGGAGTTGAAGGTGGGCAGGACCCTCGGGTCGTCGAAGATCTCGCGGTGGTCGACCACGGTGATCCCGGGGTGCGAGCCCACCAGCCACGGCGGCACCTGGTCGTCGGTCACCAGATAGATGTGGCGCACCCAGGGGGCGTACATGTGCAGGGAGCGCAGCGAGTAGCGCAGCTCGTCCCGGTTGGCGTAGCGGGCGTCGTTGGCCGCCTGCTCGTGGTACGGCCCGTCGGCGTCGCGGGCCGTCACCTCGGCGCGCCGCCTGCGCCACGCGGGGTCCGAGCCGTCCACCCAGGTGTAGACGACGTCGATGGGGAAGCGGATCTCGTCGGGGAGCCGGGTGGTGAACTCCGGGCGGGTGCGCACCAGCGCTGCCGGCTGCCAGCCCTCGGCCGGGGCCAGCCGGGTGAACAGGTGGCCCGGCGCGTGCACGGCCGCGCCGGCGGCGGGCACGGAGGCGGTGGTGCGGTTGGGGCGCGGCGCGATCAGCAGGTCCTCCTCCCCGGCCTCGGCCCGGCCCCGCTGCCAGAACTCGATGTCGCAGCCGTGCGCCACGCCCAGCACCAGGCCCGCGCCGGGGCCGGTGCCGGGGCCGGCGCCCGGGCTGGCGTGGAAGCGCGTGAAGCGGACGACGGGGGCGGTGGCCAGCCGCCGCCAGGCCTGGGGGGAGCCGCCGGGCCGGGGCACGGTCCCGGGGCGCTTGCCGCGCGCGGGCAGCGACACATAGCCCGCCTCCCGGGCGCACAGCTCGACGAGCGCCGCGACGACCCGCGACCGCTCCGCGGCGGGCACCCCGACGGCGGAGGAGACGTTTCCGTACGCGCGGACCACGAAGTGGTCGATCCCGGCGCGCTCCAGGGCCTCGCACACCAGCCGCAGGTTCTCCGCGCGCGCGTGCAGCGGGGTGGGCACCGGGGTGACCTGGGCGACCCGCAGGCCGTGCCGGTCGGCGACCACGATCCGGTCCGTCGCGATCAGCAGCCCCGCCCGGCGCAGCCGTCGCCGCCCCCACCGCAGCCGCAGCGCCCCGGACGCGGCGGAGAGGCGGCCCAGGCCCCGTAGCGCCGCCCGGCGCAGTCCGGTGCCGGTCACCGCGACCACGGCGCGGCGGACGGGCAGCGGGACCTTGCGCCGGTAGCCGCGCACCAGGGGCGGGGTGTCGGTGTGCCAGGGCAGCGGACGGGGGGCGGGCGGTGCGGTGCGGGGCATCCTGGGTCCTGGTCTTCCGGGCGCGGGGTGGCGGTCGGGCGAGGCGGCGGGGGCGGCCGGCGGTCGGGCGAGGCGGCGGGGGGCGGCGGAGGCGGGGCGAGGGGCGGCCGGGCGGGTCACGGGGGCGCCGGGGCCGGCGCCTGGGCCGCGGCAA
>NZ_BAAASD010000075.1:0-20905 GCF_039532705.1 Streptomyces sparsogenes subsp. cuspidosporus
GAATGCTTCCGGGCTATCCCGGCAACACCACGAGAGCGGAGCAGGCCGGAGGAATAATCCAGCCCGCTCACAGCGTCCTCGCTGTGTGTGTTTCTTCAAAGGAACCTCGTCCGATCAGCCACACTGGCCGACCGTACGGGGTATCAACATATCTGGCGTTGACTTTTGGCACACTGTTGAGTTCTCAAGGAACGGACGCTTCCTTCGAAACCGTTTCACCGGTTTCTCCGGGCGCTTCCCTTCGGTGTTTCACACGCTATCAGACCGATTTCGTTTCTCCGAATCCGTGGTTTTCGCAAGCATTGCGGGCATGCGAAAGCCGATCCGAAGATCTGTCGTCAGGTGACTGATGGCGCTGCCTCGACTGGATGTGCCCGCAGTGGACTGCGGCGCTTCATCCGGGGCAGGGATACGACAGTACAGCCCTCGCGCAGCGGTGGCAAATCGATTCGGCGCCCCTGGGTGCCCTTCGGCCTGCACAGCTTGTGCGGAATCCGTAGTTCCTATGACTTACGCTTCTGGGCAGTGCGCTGCCTGGGTCGGGCGGTGACACTGCGTGACGATTCTCCACCCCTGGGAGGCTTCCCATGACCACAGTGACCTCCCCGTTCGCCGGGCGTGTGATCGGACTCGCCGCGGTGCCCGACCCCGTGTTCTCCGGGGCGATGGTCGGTCCCGGGACCGCGGTCGACCCCGTGCTCGAGCCTTCCGTGGCGGTGGCGCCGATCGACGGCGTCGTCGTCTCGCTCCATCCCCATGCGTTCGTCGTGGTCGACGGGGAGGGGCACGGTGTGCTCACCCACCTCGGCATCGACACCGTTCAGCTGGGCGGCGTGGGGTTCGAGGTGCTCATCAACAAGGGCGACACCGTGCGACGCGGCGACGCGGTGGTGCGGTGGGACCCCGCGGCCGTGGTGACCGCCGGGAAGTCGCCGGTCTGTCCGGTGGTGGCGCTGGAGGCCACCGCCGAGTCCCTGGTCGACGTCAGTGCCGATGTCGAGGTGAAGTCCGGCGACCTCCTCTTCAGCTGGACATGAGCGGTAGGCCCGGTCGGAGCCGGTCCGATCGGCCATCACGGCGAGTAGACAACCACCGCGGCGGGTGAGCCCCGCCGCATCGAACCGGAGACGGGTGCAATGGAGACAACGCTGCGAGGCGTCGGCGTGAGCCACGGGGTGGCGATCGGCGAGGTGCGGCACATGGGGACCGCGGTCCTGGAACCGCCGGCGAAGCAGATTCCGGCGGACGAGGCGCCGCGCGAGCAGGGGCGCGCCCGCCAGGCGGTGGAGGCCGTGGCGGCCGACCTGATGGCCCGCGGCAATCTGGCGGGCGGCGAGGCGCAGGCCGTGCTCGAGGCGCAGGCCATGATGGCGCAGGACCCGGAGCTGATCGCCGACGTCGAGCGGCGCATCGCGGTGGGCAGCACCGCCGAGCGCGCGGTGTACGACGCGTTCGCCGCGTACCGGGCGCTGCTTGCCGGGGCCGGTGAGTACCTGGCCGGGCGGGTGGCCGACCTCGACGATGTGCGCAACCGGATCGTGGCCCGGCTGCTGGGGGTGCCGATGCCCGGGGTCCCCGACAGCGACCAGCCGTACGTACTGATCGCGCGGGACCTGGCCCCGGCGGACACGGCGCTGCTCGACCCCACCCTGGTGCTCGGGTTCGTCACCGAGGAGGGTGGGCCGACGAGCCACAGCGCGATCCTCGCGCGCGCCTTGGGCGTGCCCGCGGTCGTGGCGCTGCCCGGTGCCGGGGAGCTGGCCGAGGGGACGGTGATCGCGGTGGACGGCAGCACGGGAGAGATCTTCGTGGCTCCGAGTGCGGAGAAGCAGGACGAGCTGGCCCGGGCCGCGGAGGAGCGCAAGGCGGCGCTGGCCGCGTCCTCCGGTCCGGGTGCCACCTCGGACGGGCACAAGGTGCCGCTGCTGGCGAACATCGGCGGCCCGGCGGATGTGCCGGCGGCCGTGGAGGCCGGCGCGGAGGGCGTGGGGCTGTTCCGCACGGAGTTCCTGTTCCTCGACGACAACACCAAGGCGCCGTCGGAGGAGAAGCAGATCGAGGCGTACCGGAAGGTGCTGGAGGCCTTCCCGGAGGGCCGGGTGGTGGTGCGGGTCCTGGACGCGGGGGCCGACAAGCCGCTGGATTTCCTCACTCCGGCCGACGAGCCCAACCCGGCGCTGGGTGTGCGTGGGCTGCGGACGCTGCTCGACCACCCCGAGGTGCTGCGGACGCAGCTGACGGCGCTGGCGAAGGCCGCGGCGGGGCTGCCGGTGTACCTGGAGGTCATGGCGCCGATGGTGGCCGACCGGATCGACGCGAAGGCCTTCGCCGACGCGTGCCGGGAGGCGGGGCTGCGGGCCAAGTTCGGCGCGATGGTGGAGATTCCGTCCGCCGCGCTGCGGGCGCGCTCGATCCTCCAGGAGGTGGAGTTCCTGTCGCTGGGCACCAATGATCTGGCGCAGTACACCTTCGCCGCGGACCGCCAGGTGGGCGCGGTGTCGCGGCTGCAGGACCCGTGGCAGCCGGCGCTGCTGGACCTGGTGGCGGCTTCGGCCGAGGCCGCGCGGGCCGAGGGCAAGAGCTGCGGCGTGTGCGGGGAGGCCGCGTCGGATCCGCTGCTCGCGTGTGTGCTGACCGGCTTGGGCGTCACCAGTCTGTCGATGGGCGCCGCGGCGATTCCGTATGTGCGCGCCACGCTGGCCAAGCACACGCTCGCCCAGTGCGAGCGGGCGGCCGCCGCGGCTCGCGCGGCGGACACCGCGGAGGACGCGCGCGTCGCCGCGCAGGCGGTGCTGTCCGGCGAGTGAGCCGGTGACCGGTGAGGTGAACCGTGTTCCGGGGGCGCCCCGTCGCGAGAGTGCGGCGGGGCGCCCCCGTCTTGGGCGTGGGTGTCACTCCCCTTCCGGGTCGGCGGGCTCCTGGCCCTCGGACTGCGGGTCGTCGGGGCCGGGCAGCGGGAGGCCCGGCCGGTAGTCGACGCCGTGCTCGGGCGGGACGGGCTCGCCGGTGTCCGCGTCGGTGCAGTAGGCGCTGAAGACCTCGGCCTCGCTCAGCGGCCGCAGCCGACCCTGGTGCAGCGCCCAGCCGCGGACCGTGTCCCGGCCGCCGGGGGCGGTGGTGCGCAGCACGACGCCGCCGGGGCTGCTGGTGGCGATCCCGCAGGCCAGCACCGTGCTGAAGATCAGGGCCTCGGTGCGGTCGACCTCCGCCGGTCCCTGCTCAGCCGCCTGTGCGTGGACCACGGCCACGAGCGGGGCGCCGCTCGCCGGAACGCTGCACACGAGATGGTGGCGGCCCGGCCCGGCCGCCGCGAGCAGTCGGCGCAGCGCGGCCTGGCCGCGGTGGAACGCGGTGCGGCCCGGGTCGTCGGGGCAGCCGCAGCCGGCCGCGCGGGACAGCAGGGCCGTGGCGTACTCCCAGGTGGCCTGCTGCTCGGCGGCGCCGATGAGTCCGTGGACGAGCTGGTCGAGGGGCTGGCCCCGGTAGGTGACGGTGGGGCCGGCGGCGGCGACCTCGGCCGTGTAGCGGGTGCGGGCGGTGGAGGTGTCGGGGTCGAGGTCGAAATCCGCGCAGAACTCCTCGTACTCGGCCGGGTCGAACAGGGCGACGGCCGTGTGCACGCCCTGGGAGGCGAGGGCCCGCAGCAGCCCCTCCACCTGCCGCAGATACGCTCCGTGGTCGTGGAAGGCGAACGACGCGTAGCGCCGCATGGCCGCGAAGTCCTCCTCGTCCGCCAGCAGCGCGACGGTGCTGGGCGCCTCCCTGCGCAGCGCGCGGCGCGCGCTGCGCTCCCTCCGGTGGGTGCCGCCTGGTGTCGTGTGCGCCATGTCTCCCCCTCAGCGCGGTCGATCAGTGCTCACTCACCGTAACCGAGGGGACTGACAACGCTCCGCCGCTACGGCCGTTCGCGGGCGAGGCGCTCGTAGTAGCGCAGCAGGTCCAGGTCGTCGACCGACCCGGGGTTGACGGCCTTGTCCAGGGTGGTGCCCTGGAGGAGGCGCTTGACCGGCACCTCGATCCGCTTGCCGGTGAGGGTGTGCGGCACCCCGGGCACCTCGATGATCTCGTCGGGCACGTGGCGCGGGGAGAGGTGTTCGCGGATGGTGCGCTTGATGCGGTCGCGCAGGGCCTCGTCGAGGGTGGCGCCCGGTGCGAGGTGGACGAACAGGGGCATCCAGTAGCCGCCGTCGGGCTGTTCGACGCCGATGACGAGGGATTCGCGGATTTCGGGGAGGCGCTCGACGGCCTCGTAGATGTCGGCGGAGCCCATCCGTACGCCCTGGCGGTTGAGCGTCGAGTCGGAGCGGCCGTGGATGACGACGGTGCCGCGGGAGGTGAGGGTGATCCAGTCGCCGTGCCGCCAGACGCCGGGGAACATGTCGAAGTAGCTGTCGCGGTAGCGGCTGCCGTCCGGGTCGTTCCAGAAGCGGATCGGCATGGAGGGCATGGGCTGGGCGACGACGAGTTCGCCGACCTCGTCGAGCACGGGCTCGCCCTGGGGGTTCCAGGCCTGGAGGTCGGTGCCGAGCCCGGGGGCCTGGAGTTCGCCGATGTGGACGGGGAGCGTGGGGACGGCGCCCGCGAAGCAGCTGCACACGTCGGTGCCGCCGCTGACCGAGGCGATCCACACCTCGCCCGTACTGGCGGCGAACTCGTCGTGGATCCAGCGGAAGCCGTCGGGGGGCAGCGGGGAGCCGGTGGTGGCGACGCAGGCGACGCGCGAGAGGTCGAAGTCGCGGGCGGGGTGGACCCCGGCCTTGCGGCAGGCCATGACGTAGGCCGCCGAGGTGCCGTAGAGCGTGGCCCCGGTGCGCTCCGCGACCCGCCACTGGGCGGCGGTGTCGGGGTAGCCGGGGCTGCCGTCGTACAGGACGACGGTGGAGCCGACCAGCAGGCCCGACACCAGGAAGTTCCACATCATCCAGCCGGTGGAGGTGTACCAGAAGAACCGGTCGCCGGGGCCCAGGTCGCAGTGCAGGCCCAGTTGCTTGAGGTGCTCGATGAGGATGCCGCCCTGGGACTGGACGATGGCCTTGGGCAGTCCGGTGGTGCCCGAGGAGTAGAGGACCCACAGCGGGTGGTCGAAGGGCACCTGCTCGAAGACCGGTTCCTCCGCCTCGCGCACGAGGGCGTCCCACTCCAGCGCGCCCTCGGGGGCGGGGGTGCCCAGCAGCGGGATGTGGACGACGGCGCGCAGGGTCGGCAGCTCGCGGCGCAGTTCGGCGACGGTCTCGGTGCGGTCGTGTTCCTTGCCGCCGTAGCGGTAGCCGTCCACGGTGAACAGGACGACCGGTTCCACCTGCTGGAAGCGGTCCAGGACGCTGCGCGCGCCGAAGTCGGGGGCGCAGGAGGTCCAGACCGCCCCGACGGCGGCGGTGGCCAGGAGCGCGACGGCCGCCTGCGGGATGTTGGGGAGGTAGCCGCTGACCCGGTCGCCGGGGCGCACGCCCAGGCGGCGCAGTTCGGCGGCGACGGCGCCGACCTGGCCGCGCAGCTCGGCCCAGCTGACGGGCCGGGGCTCATGGGTCTCGTCGACGTGGAGCAGGGCGGGCTCGGCGGCCCGGGCGGGGTCCTCGGCGGCGCGCAGCGCGTGCTCGGCGTAGTTGAGGGTGGCTCCGGGGAACCACTGGGCCCCGGGCATGGTGGCGTCGGCGAGCACGGTGTCGTAGGGGGTCGTGAAGCGCACCTCGAACCACTCGGCGACCGCCTGCCAGAAGCGCGCGAGTTCCGTCACGGACCAGCGGTGCAGCGCGGCGTAGCTCGCCGCCGGGTCGCCGGGGTCGGGCGCGGGGGCGCCGTGCCGCTCGGCCGCCCAGGCGTGGAAGCGGGTCAGCCGGGCCCGGGCGATCCGCTCGGGCCCCGGCTGCCACAGGGGTCGCGGCAGGGGGTCTGGCTGCGCTGTGGTGGTCATCTGTCGGCTCCCGGCGGTGCGCGGATACGCGTGTGTGTCGTCCGTAGTGTCGTCCGTGCAGGACGATGCCATGTGATCGACTCCCGCACCAGGGCCGCCACTCCATATCGGGGTGGCGGGGGATGTGCGCGGACCACGGGTGAACGGCAGTTGAACGCCGCACGCACGGGCCGTCGGCAATGGCAAAGTGATCAACATGGATGCGCGTGACCTGGTGCGGTCGGTGAAGGTGGTCGGTACGGCGCGGGGGCTCAGGTCGCTGCGCTCGGCGTGGCGGCGCCGGCGTTCCGACGCGGTCGGACTGCCGCGCCGGGGGCCGGAGCGGGCGCGGGTGCCGGGGCCGGTGCGGGGGGCGGATCCGCAGCCGGGCGGCGGGGTGGTGCGCTTCGCGCGGTCCTCGCTGCGGGTGCGGGTGACCGCGGGCGGCGCGGTGTTCTGCGGGTGGGACGGCGCCGAGCCGGAGCCCTCGTACGCGCTGGAGGGGCCCTGCCCGGACGCGGACGAGCGGGTGCGTCTGGAGCCGGACACGGACGGCGGCTGGCGGGTGGTGTCCGAGCGGGTGACGGTGGCGGTCTCGCGGACCGGGGCGGTGGAGGTGCGTACGCCGGGCGGGGTGGTGCTGCGGCGGGATCTGCCGCCGCGCTGGTGGGAGCCCGCGGGCGGCCCGGGCGCGGACGGCGCACCGGGGAACGGCGGGGACGGCGCGCCCGGGAACGGCGGGGACGGCCCGCGGGTGAACGGCGTGGGCGGCGCTCAGGTGAACGGCTCGGGCCCGGGCGGGGGCGCGCGGGGCCAGGCGGGGCGGTGGGAGCAGCGATCGCAGGTCGCGGCGGACGCGCGGTTCTTCGGGCTCGGCGGGCGGGCGTCCGGGCCGCGGCTGCGGGACGGCTCGTACCGGCTGTGGAACACCGATCCGGGGGGCAGTTTCGAGCCCGGCGACGATCCGCTGTACCTGACCATGCCGGTGCAGCTGGTGGTCGCGGACGCGGGCACCCATCTGGTGTTCCACGACAATTCGTGGGACGGCACGGTCACGCTGCGGGAGGGCGAGGAGGGCGCGGGGTCCGGGCACGACCGGCCGGGCGGCTGCCGGACGCGGATGGAGGGCGGCCCGCTGCGCTACTGGGTGATCGTGGGCCCGCCGGCCCGGGTGCTGCAGGGCTGGGCGGCGCTCACGGGCGCCCCCGCTGTGCCGCCGAGCTGGGCGCTGGGCTACCACCACGCCCGCTGGGGGTTCGGCGACCAGGAGGAGGTGCGGCGGGTGGTGGCGGGTTACCGGGAGCGGGATCTGCCGCTGTCGGCGCTGCACCTGGACATCGACCACCTGGCCGGGAACCGGGTGTTCACGGTGGACACCGCGCGGTTCCCCGATCTGCCGGGGCTGGCGGCGGAGTTGCGCCGGGGCGGGACGCGACTGGTGTCGATCGTGGATCCGGCGGTGAAGGCGGAGCCGGGCGGCGCGGTGTACGACTCCGGCTCGGCGCAGGACGTGTTCGTGCGGGACTCGCGGGGACGCGAGGTGCGCGGGGTGGTGTGGCCGGGCGAGGCGGTGTTCCCGGACTTCACCGACCCCCGGGTGCGCAAGTGGTGGGGCGGGCTGTACGCGGAGCGGCTGGAGCAGGGCTTCGCCGGGGTGTGGCACGACATGAACGAGCCGGTGTCGTTCGCGGCCTTCGGCGAGCCGACGCTGCCGCGCTCGGCCCGGCACGCGCTGGAGGGCCGGGGCGGCGACCATCGCGAGGCGCACAACGTCTACGGTCTGGCGATGGCGCGGGCCGGCTACGAGGGGCTGCTGGAGCTGCGGCCCGAGGAGCGCCCCTTCCTGTTCTCCCGCTCGGGGTGGGCGGGGCTGCAGCGGTACGGGGGCAGCTGGTCCGGGGATGTGGCGACCGGGTGGGCGGGGCTGCGCGCCTCGCTGTCCCTGGTGCTGGGGCTCGGCCTGTCGGGGGTGCCGTACTCAGGCCCGGACGTGGGCGGATTCACCGGCAGCCCGTCCCCGGAGCTGTATCTGCGCTGGTTCCAGCTGGCGTCGTATCTGCCGCTGTTCCGCACCCATTCGGCGATCCGGGCGGGGCGGCGGGAGCCGTGGGAGTTCGGCGAGCAGGTGCTCACGCACGCGGCGGCCGCGCTGCGCGAACGGCGGCGGCTGCTGCCGTACTTCGTCACGCTGGCGCACGAGGCCCGGCGCACCGGGGCGCCGTACGCGCGCCCCGTGTGGTGGCGGTGGCCCAAGGACCGGGCGCTGCGCGACTGCGAGGACGCCTTTCTGCTGGGGGACGCGCTGCTGGTGGCGCCGGTGCTGGAGGAGGGCGCGGTGCGGCGGTCGGTGCGGCTGCCGCGTGGCCGCTGGTACGACACGGCGACCGGCCGGGCGTACGAGGGCCCGGGGCGGGTGGTGCTGGACGCGCCGCTGTCGCGCGTGCCGGTGCTGGCGAGGGCGGGCGCGGTGGTGCCGGTGGCGGGCGCGGACGGCGGGGTGGAGCTGGAGGTGTGGACTCCGGTGCGGGGCCGTGAGGGCGGCGGGACGCTGGTCCTGGACCCGGGGGACGGGTGGGACGGCCCGGAGACGGTGCGGTTCGCGACACGGCTGCGCGGCGGTGAGGTGGTGGTCGAGCGGGAGGGCGCCGCGGAGCCCGGGTATCCGGTGCGGGTGCGCGGTCGGGCGCCCGAGGAGCGGCCGCGGCAGCGGTGAGCGGTGGCGGTAAGCGGTGGAGCGGTGGTGGTGAGCGGCAGCGATGAGCGGTGGCCGGCCGGCGAGGGCGGCGGGGCGGACGTGCCGGTCGGGGGCGGTCGGGGCTTGTTCCGGACCCGGCCGTCCTGATATCTGAGGTGGTCATGCCCAGATTCACGCCAAGATTCACCCCGAAGTTCACGCCGGGGTTCACCGCCGCGCTGCGCGCGCTCGCCCTGCCCCTCGCCGCCCTGCTCGCCGTCTCCGCCCCCGCCCCGGCGCAGGCGCGCGCCGAGCCCAAGGCGCCGAAGGAGTTCGTGGCGCTGAGCGATGTGGACCCGACGATCCTCCAGGAGATCCGCTACTACACCCCGCACAACTTCACCGGCCACCCCGTGGACGGCTACCGGGAGCCGCTGTGCGTGCTGACCCGCCCGGCCGCCGAGGCGCTGCACAAGGCGCAGCGCTCGCTGCTGCGGCGCGGCTACACGCTCAAGGTGTACGACTGCTACCGGCCGCAGCGGGCGGTGAACGACTTCGTCGAGTGGGCCGAGGACCTCGACGACCAGTCGATGAAGGGGGAGTTCTACCCGGACGTCGACAAGACGCGGCTGTTCGAGGACGGTTACATCGCCGAGAAGTCCGGGCACAGCCGGGGCAGCACGCTGGACCTGACCATCGTGAAGCTGCCCGCCGTGCCCACCCGCCCGTATGTGCCGGGCGAGAAGCTGGTGCCGTGCTACGCGCCGAAGGACCAGCGCTTCCCGGACAACTCCGTGGACATGGGCACGGGTTACGACTGCTTCGACACCCGCTCGCACACGCTGGACCCGAGGATCCAGGGGGCGCAGCGGGCGAACCGGCTGCTGCTGAAGGACACGCTGGAGAGCCTCGGCTTCGTGAATCTGGCCGAGGAGTGGTGGCACTACACCTACAAGCCGGAGCTGTTCCCGGACACGTACTTCGACTTCCCGGTCTCGCGCCGGTCGCTGCGCGGCCACTGAGGCCGCCGGCGGCGCGGGGCCCGGTGGGCGGCACGGCTCACAGCCGTCCGCCCGCCGGGTCGGAGGACAGCCGCTGCGCCACGTACACCGGGAGCACGGACAGGGCGACCAGCACGGCGGCGACCACGTTGACGACGGGGGCCTGGTGGGGGCGGGCCAGGTTCTCGTAGATCCAGACGGGCAGGGTGGTGGTGCCGGGACCGGCGGTGAAGGTGGTCACCACGATCTCGTCGAAGGACAGCGCGAAGGCGAGCAGTCCGCCGGCGAAGAGCGCCGAGCGTACGGCCGGGAAGGTGACGTACCGGAAGGTCTGCCAGGGGCGGGCGCCCAGGTCGGCGGAGGCCTCGGTCATCGAGGGCGAAAGGCGGCGCAGCCGTGCGCCGACGTTGTTGAAGACCACGACGACGCAGAAGGTGGCGTGCCCGACGACCACCGTGAACAGGCCGAAGCCGACGCCGAGGGGGTCCAGGACGGTGCGGAAGGCCGCGTTGAGGGCGATGCCGCTGACGATGCCGGGCAGCGCGATGGGGAGCACCAGCAGGAAGGACACGGTGCGCCGGCCGAAGAAGCGGTGGCGGTGGACGGCGAAGGCGGCCATGGTGCCGAGCACCAGGGCGATGGCCGTCGCGGCGAGACCGGCCCGTACGGAGGTGAGCAGCGCCTGGCGGACGCCCTCGCTGTGCAGGGCGGCGCGCCACCACCGGGTGGTCAGGCCGCTGGGCGGCCAGCCGAAGGACCGGTCGGAGTTGACGGAGTTGAGCAGGACCAGCAGCAGGGGCGCGTAGACGACGGCGAGCCCGGCGGCGGTGACGCCGCCGAGGGCGATGCGGGCGGTGCGCGAGAGCCGCACGGGCGGGGGCCTCCTCGGGCAGGTGGTCGGGGGCGGGCACGGGGCCGGCGGCGGGCACGGGGCCGGCGGCGGGCACGGGGCCGGCGGGGGTCAGAGCGAGTCGAGCGCGCCCGCCCGGCGTACGGCGGCCAGGTAGCAGACGATCAGGACGACGGGCACCGCGGAGAGCGCGGCGGCCATGGGCAGATCGAGGGTGACCTGCGAGGCGATGACGTTTCCGATGAGCTGGGTCTTGCCGCCGACGATCTGCACGGTGAGGTAGTCGCCGAGGCTGAGCGAGAAGGTGAAGACCGACCCGGCCAGCAGCGCGGGGCGCGCGGCGGGCAGGACGATCGAGCGCAGGGTGCGCCAGGGCCCGGCGCCGAGGTCGGCGGAAGCCTCCAGCGTCCGCTCGGGGATCCGCTCCAGGGCCGCGTACACCGGCAGGATCATGTACGGCAGCCACAGGTACGCCAGCACGACGACGACGGCGGTGGTGCCGTATCCCGGTCCGTGCAGCCCGAGTGGTGCCAGGGTCCGGTTGAGGACCCCGTCGTGGCCGAGCATGACCCGCCAGGCGTAGGCCTTGACCAGGTAGCCGGCCCACAGCGGGGTGAGCACGGCGACCAGCAGCGGCCGGCGCCACCGGCGGCCGGCGACGCGGGCCATGAAGAAGGCCATGGGCAGGGCGAGGACGGCGTCGATGAGGGTGACGGCGATCGCGATGGACAGGGTGCGCAGCGCGATCGTGCGGTAGACGGGGGTGGTCAGCAGCTCGTGGAGGTTGTCGGTGTTCCAGGTGCGGACGACGTCCGACGTGAACGAGTCGGTGGTCCAGAAGGCGGAGACCAGGAGGACGGCGAGGGAGCCGAGGTAGGCCAGGGTCAGCCACAGCAGCGGCGGGCCGAGCAGGGCGGCGAGGCGCAGCCGGGCGGCCGCGCGCGGGCCGGGCGCGGGGCGCGCGCCGGGGCTCGGGGCCGGCCTCGGGGGTGGGCCTTCGGCGGGGCCGGGGTCCTGGGCGGGGCGGGCCGTGGGGGCTCGCATCTCAGCCCTTGATCTCGGTCCAGGCCCTGGTCCATTGGGCGTAGTCGGTGCACGTGGTGTTCTCTCGGCCGTCGAGGCACTGCTTGATGGGGGTGGTCCAGAAGTGGACCCGCCGGTAGTAGCTCTCGTCGTCGGCGTGGTAGACGGCGCAGTGGCGGGGGTCCGCCGTCTCGGCGCACGCCTTGGCGTTGGCGGGGGCCTCGCCGAAGTACTCGGCGACCTGCGCGTTGACCTTCGGGGAGACGATCCAGTCGAGCCATTTGTACGCGCAGTTGGGGTGGGCGGCCTTGGTGGAGACCATCCAGGTGTCGGACCAGCCGGTGGCGCCCTCCTTGGGCATCACGGCCTTGACCGGCGCCTTGTCGGCCTGGGCCAGGTTGGCGATCACCTGCCAGGTGGTGCCGATGACGCTGTCGCCGCTCCTGAAGGCGGTGATCTCCTTCTGGTAGTCGCTCCAGTACTCGCCGATCGCCCGGTGCTGCTTCTTGAGCAGGGCGACGGCGGCGTCGAGCTGGCGGCGGTCCAGGGCGTAGGGGTCCTTGATGCCCAGCGAGGGCTTGGTCTTCATCAGGTAGAGGGCGGCGTCGGCGATGTAGATCGGCGAGTCGTAGGCGGTGACGTGGCCGCTGTGGGCGTCGGCGTCCTCGAAGACGGCGCGCCAGGAGTCGGGGGCGGGTCTGACCTTGTCGGTGCGGTACATGAGGAGGTTGGCGCCCCGGCCGTGCGGAATGCCGTACATCCGGCCGTCCTTGGAGTTGAACGGGCGCATCTTGAGGCCGGGGAAGATGTCCTTGTAGTGGGGCACCAGCTCGGTGTTGACGGGGGCCGCGTCGCCGGAGGCGATGAGGCGCAGGGTGGCGTCGCCGGAGGCGGAGACGGTGTCGTACTGCCCGGTCTTCATGAGCGAGACCATCTCGTCGGAGGTCCCGGCGACCTTGGTGTCGACCCGGCAGCCGGTCTTCTTCTCGAAGGGGTGGACCCAGTCGGCGTCGGGGTCGTTGGAGCCGTCCTCCGCGTAGCCCGCCCACGCGATGATGTTGACCTTGCCCTCGCCCTTGCCGAGCTTCTCCGGGGCCTTCGCCGCTCGGTCGCCGTCGTCCGACCCGCAGGCGGTGACGGCCAGCAGCAGGGCGCACGCCGCGGCCGCGGACCTCCCCGCAGATGTCTTCCGCACCTTGGTCCTCCCCTACGACATGGCTGTCCGGGACCTCGCCAGTATCGGCGGCGGGATTCCGCCTCGCCAGAGCGCCTCCGGCGCGCCCGGGCGGGCTCCGCCCCGTCAACTCGGCAGGGGGAAGGCGTCGTCGTGGTCCCACAGCAGCCGGATCTCGGCGTCCGGGCGGACGGAGGGCGGCAGCCCGGCCAGGTTCTGCCGGATCACGGTCAGCCGGTCGTCGTGCGGAAGCGCGATGGTGAAGCGGGTGTGCGCCCCGGCATGCACGATCTCCGCCACGCGCCCGGTCACGGTCCGCTCCCCCTCGGCGGCCGGCTCGGCGAGGTCCGCCAGGCGGATGCGTTCGGGCCGGATGCTGAAGGTGCCGGGGCGGCCGACCACGCGGCGGGCCGCGGCGCCGCGCAGCAGGTTGGTGGTGCCCATGAAGCCCGCGACGAAGGCGGTGGCCGGGCGTTCGTACACCTCCACCGGCGGGCCGATCTGCTCGATCCGGCCGTCCGAGACCACCGCGACGCGGTCGCTCATGGTCAGCGCCTCCTCCTGGTCGTGGGTGACCAGGAGGAAGGTGATGCCGGTGGTGCGCTGGAGGTCCTTCAGCTCGGTCTGCATCCGCCGGCGCAGGCTCAGGTCGAGCGCGCCGAGGGGTTCGTCGAGCAGCAGCACGGCGGGCCGGTCGACCAGGGCGCGGGCCAGGGCGACGCGCTGCCGCTGGCCGCCCGACAGCTCGGCGGGGCGACGCGGCCCGAAGCCGTCCAGGCGGACCGTGGCGAGCGCCTCGCGGGCCCGGGCGAGCCGCTCCGCCTTGCGCACGCCCCGCACCGTCAGGGCGTAGGCGACGTTCTGTTCGACGCTCATGTGGGGGAAGAGAGCGTAGTCCTGGAAGACGGTGCGGACGTCGCGGCGGTGCGGCGGCAGGGTGGTGACCTCGCGGCCGGACAACTCGACGCGGCCGGTGGTGGGCCGCTCGAAGCCGGCGACCAGCCGCAGCAGGGTGGTCTTGCCGGAGCCGGAGGGGCCGAGGAGGGAGAAGAACTCGCCCTCGGCGAGGGAGAGATCGACCCCGTCCACCGCCCGTACGGCGCCGAAGTCCTTGGTCACGGACACCAGCCGGACCGCCGCTTCCGTCATGGCCACGCCTGCTCCCTTCCCGGGTCGTCGGTGCTCGCTGTGCGCCGCGTCGTGTGCGGGCGCGGGTCAGGCCAGCGACAGGAACAGCTTCTCCAGCCGGGCACGGGTGTGCTCCCGCGCGTCCGGCCTGCCGCCGTTCTCCTCGGCCAGGCACTGCTGCAGTCCGCCGGCGATGATCGCGAACCCGGCCCGGTCCAGGGCCCTGGACACGGCGGCGAGCTGGGTGACCACCTCCTCGCAGCTCCGGCCCTCCTCGATCATCCTGACGATCCCGGCGATCTGTCCCTGGGCCCGGCGCAGCCGGTTCAGCACTGCGGTCAACTCCTCGGCAGCCAGCTCCAGCTCCACGACCTCTCCTTCCAGATGCCCGACGGGGAGACCTACCCGGCCGGGGAAGATCCGAGACACACCGCGGCCCGCACCCCGGACGGCGGGGTACGGGCCATGTCTCCGGCGCCCCTTCGAGGGAAGGGTCTAGCGCCGGGCCGCGGAGGCCATCATCGCGTGTTCGACGACCGAGATCAGCACGCTTTTGACGGATTCCCGCTGCCGCGCGTCGCACAGGACGACCGGCGTGCCCGGGTCGAGGTCGAGCGCGTCGCGCACCGCCTCCTCCGGGAAGCGGGCGGCGCCGTCGAAGCAGTTGACGGCGACGGTGAAGGCGATGCCGCGCCGCTCGAAGTAGTCGACGGCGGCGAAACAGTCCTCCAGCCGCCGGGTGTCGGCGAGGACGACGGCGCCCAGCGCGCCCGTCGCCAACTCGTCCCACAGGAACCAGAAGCGGTCCTGTCCCGGGGTGCCGAACAGATACAGCACCAGGTTCTCGCGGAGCGTGATGCGCCCGAAGTCCATGGCGACGGTGGTGGTGGTCTTGGTCTCCACCCCGGCGACGTCGTCGACCGGCCGGCCCGCCTCGGTGAGCAGTTCCTCGGTGCGCAGCGGCTTGATCTCGCTCACCGCGCCCACCAGGGTCGTCTTGCCCGCGCCGAATCCGCCCGCCACCAGGATCTTCAGCGTGATCGGGTCAATGACTTCGGAACGGCCCAGGTCAGAGTGCCCGTAGACCATTGATCACCTCGCGCAGAATCTTCTCGTCCGGCAGTTCCGCCGGAGGGACGGGCCGGGACACTCGGACGAGTGCCGCGTGCAGCAGGTCTCCGATGAGCACACGGACGACGCCGACCGGCAGGTCGAGTTCGGCCGCCAGCTCGGCGACGGACTGAGGGGAGTCCCGGCTCAGCTCGACGATGTCGAGGTGTTCCGGGGACAACGTCTGGTCGGGGACGCGCCCTTGGTTCACGCTGTCCGCGACGACCACCGCGATGAGGTCGAGCTTGCCCTCGGCCGCGCTGCGGGTGCGCCCGCGTGTCATGGCGTAGGGCCGGACCACCGGTCCCGCGTCGTCGTCGACCCAGCGGGGGGCGCCTTCACCGTCTGCGGTCATCTCCCCTCTCCCCCGTCACCCGCCGGATCGCGGCGCGCTGCCCAGATGCACGCCCACCCGCTTGACCAGCAGCGTCATTTCGTAGGCGACCTGTCCGACGTCCGAGTCGGCGTCGGCGAGCACCGCCAGGCAGCTCCCGTCGCCGGCGGCGGTGACGAACAGGAAGGCGTCGTCGAGCTCGACGATGGTCTGCCGCACCCGCCCGACGTCGAAGTGACGGCCGACTCCCTTGGCGAGGGAGTGGAACCCCGAGGCCACGGCCGCCAGGTGCTCGCCGTCCTCCCGGGACAGGTCGCGGGACCCGCCGGTGGGCAGGCCGTCCCCGGAGAGCACGAGCGCCTTGCGGATGCTGCCGACGCGTCCGACCAGTTCATCGAGCAGCCAGTTCAGCTCGCCCGACGCCCGCGGCGAGACGTTCCGGGCTGCGTTCGGTGCGGTCATCGACCGTCCCCCTCGTATGTTGTTCCAGGTGCTGTGTCCGCCCTGCCGTCTCCCGTGGCCGTCTGGCGCCGGCCGCGCTGCCACCCCCGTTGGAGCGAGGCCATGGTGGCCCGCGCCTGTTCGGCTTCGCGTTCGGGATCGGTGTCGGCAGGGTATCGGTCCGCCTCGGTCTGCGGAGCGGGGTCCTTCTTCAACTGGGGTGCCAGGCTGGCCTGTCGTACCCGCTTGGGGAGCCCGGAGGCCGACCGCTGGACCGGGACGGTGCGCTCCGGGGCCTGGCCGTCGGCCGGTCCCCGGCCGTCCGGCCCGCCCTGCCGCTGGGCCCAGGTCGGCTGCGCTCCGCTCTGCGGCCGGGCGTGCCGGCCGCCGCCCGGGGAGCCCTGCACCGGGCGGCCGTGGTCGGAGACCAGCACCGGCGGGACACGGCGGGGCAGCGGCGCGGGGCCCCGGTCCGGGCGGCCGGTCTGCGCGCCGTCCCGGGCCTGCTGGTGCTCCACCTCGGCCACCGGCGGGTGCGGCACGGGCCCGGTGGGCCGGGCGGCGGGCGGCGGGGTCGGCGACAGGCCGCGGGCGCGGAAGATGGCGCCCGCCTCGTCGTCGTCCTCGAGGTCGTCGCCGGCGCCGATCCGTGCGAGGGGCGCGGCGGGCGATTCGAGCTCGACCGGCCCGTCGACCACGGACACCTTGCGGCCGGCCCGGTCGGAGAAGGAGACCGGCGCCTCCTCGACGGCCTGGAGCCGGTCCTTGGGACCGGGCCTCGCGTCGGAGACACCGCGGTCCCGGCCGCCGTCGGCGTCCTGCCCCGCCTCGCGGGTCTCGCTGAGCAGGGTCGAGGGGATGAGGACGATGGCGGTGGTGCCGCCGTACGGGGAGGGCTGGAGCGAGACCCGGACGCCCTGGCGCTGGGCGAGCCGGCTGACCACGAACAGGCCGAGCCGGTCGGTGTCGGACAGCTCGAACTCCGGGGTCTCGGCGAGCCGCTGGTTCGCCTCCAGCAGCGCCTCGGGCGTCATGCCCAGGCCGCGGTCGTGGATCTCCAGCGTGAACCCCTTGGCGACCCGCTCGCCGTGCACCTGGACGGTGGTGTGCGGGGGCGAGAAGACGGTGGCGTTCTCCAGGAGTTCGGCGATCAGGTGGGTGAGGTCGCCGACCGCGGGCCCGTTGACCGCGAGCCGCGGCATGCGTCGGACCTCGATCCGCTCGTAGTCCTCGACCTCGGCGACCGCGGCGCGGACCACGTCCATGATCTGGATGGGCTTGCGCCACTGCCGGGAGGGGGCCGCGCCGGAGAGGATGACCAGGCCCTCGGCGTGCCGCCGCATGCGGGTGGTCATGTGGTCCAGGCGGAACAGGTCGGCGAGCTCGTCGGTGTCCTCGGTGCGCCGCTCCATCGCGTCCAGCAGGGTCAGCTGGCGGTGCAGCAGCACCTGGTTGCGGCGGGCCAGGTTGACGAACACGTCGGAGACGCCCTGGCGGAGCTCGGCCTGCTTGACGGCCGCCTCGACGGCGGCCCGCTGCAGGGTGTTGAGGGCCAGGCCGACCTGGCCCATCTCGTCCTGGCCGAAGTCTCGGCGGGGTGCCTCGGTGTCCACGTCGATCCGCTCGCCGGCGCCCAGGCGGCGCATCACGTTCGGCAGCCGGACGCTGGAGGCCTCAAGGGCGTCCTTGCGCAGCTTGGACAGGTCGCGGATCAGGCCGCGGCCGATCCGGAACGAGACGAAGATCGAGACGATCAGCGCCAGCAGGCCGAGGATGCCGGCCGCTCCGGCGCGGAGCAGGACGTTGTCGGCGACCGGGTCGATGCGCTTCTGGAGGCGGTCGGTGGCCTCCTTGCCGAGCCGGTCGTAGTCGCGCAGCACCGGCTGGGCGGCGGCCTCCCAGTGGCGCTCGTCCAGGGCCCGCAGCGCGTCGGCCGGCTCGGCCGCGCCCAGGAGCTTCTCCTCGGCCAGGCGCAGGGCGGCGGGCGCGGCGTTGGTGCGCCGGTAGTCCGCGAAGATCTTCTGCTCGGAGGCGGGCAGGATCGGCAGGTTGGTCTCGTAGAGCAGGTTGCGCTCGGCGATGAGGTCGGAGATCGAGTGCAGGTCGTCCTGGGACAGCTTGCCCGCCGTCAGCGCCGAGACGTACAGCGCGTCCTCGCGGGAGAGCGCCTCGCGGGCGCGGATCAGCGCGACCAGCGCGCGGCCCTGCTTGTCCAGGTCCGTGTCGGGCACGGCGTGCAGCGAGCTGCGTAAGGTGTAGCAGAGGTCGACGAGTTTGTTGTAATACTCATACGCCACCGCGCGGGTGGTGCCGCGGTCCTCCACCTTGCGGCGCAGCGGGTCCAGGCCCTCGGCCGCCTTGACGATGGCCGAGAGCTGCTGCTCGGAGTCGTCGTTCATCATGTCGCGCACATCGCCGTTCGCGGCGGCGTCGCTGAGCGTGCCGATGACCTCGTCGGTCTTGCGCTGGAGCGCGTGGAGCACGGGGAGCGCGTCGGCCTGGCGCGGATCGGCGAGCAGGACGAGCGTCTGGCGGCGCTCCTTCTGGATGGCGTGCACCGCGTCCTCGGCCGGCTGGCCGACTTTGTCGATGATGTCGGAGGCGTCCAGGAGCCGCATCGCCTCACGACTGGTGATCACTGTAGCGAAGGCCCAGATTGCCGTCAGCGAGACAAGTGGCACCAGCAACAGCGCCACGATCTTCCGGCGGATCGACTTCCCGCGAAAGCGCATGGCCTCCCCAACGTCAACCCCGTTGTGGCGGGGCGGTGTTCGAGTTCCGACAACTAAGCGGCGCGAGCCTACTACTGCCCGTTCGACAACTCGAAGGGTTGTCCGCTTGATGCCGGGGTACGGGCGCCGCGCCGCGTTCACGAGTTGTCCGGTGATGGCCCGACTTACCCCTTGCTCACCGGGCGTCCGGTGTCGGTCGCAGGTGCGGGAACGAGTCAACCCTTGGCCGGTTTTCCCCTCTCCGGGGGAACCTCTGATCACTGTTATTCGTGCATTGAGGGGGCACACTAAGGGTGAATACGACCCATGTCCCGCTTTCTGGAACGGCCGGGCCTGGGTAGCCGGTGGAAGGTGTAGGGGCTTCATGGACGCCATGGACAAGGATCGCGACATCCCGGAGCGCGCGGCTCGGCCGCTGTGGACCGAGGAGCCGGCGCGAAGGCACCGGCTGCCCGATCCGGTCCGCACGGCGGCGGTGCGGGCGGTCATCATCGTCGCGGTGACCTTGGTGCAGGCGATGGTGGCGGTGCTGTCCGCCCTGGCGGGCTCGTGGCTGGCCTTCCCCGCGGTGCTGACCACCGTGGCCAGCACGGTCCTGGCCACCTGGGGCGTGCTGGACGTATGGGTGACCCGGCAGGTGTGGAAGCAGCGCTACGGGGTGGTGTCCCGGCCCAGCAGCACGGCGCGGGAGCTGCGCCGGCAGCGCCGCCGGGACCGGAAGGCGAAGCCGGTCGCCGCGCGCCGGGCCGCGGGGCGCGGCCCGGCGCGGGGCGCCGCCGCCTGACGGATCTCAGGCCTGGGCCTCCTGCGGGGCGGGGGCGTCCGGGCGGCGGTACATGCGCGTCGCCGTGATCTGCCCGTGCGTCTGGCCGTCCTCCGGATCCCGCTCGGGCAGCCCCGGCCGCAGATGTTCCTCGACGCTGATGTACTTGAGCCCCGCGCGCAGGTCCGCGTCATTGCGCAACCGGATGACCAGCGGGAACTCGGCGAGCGCCGTGGTGTCGAACAGCCCCGTGGTGTAGAGCAGCTGGACGCCCAGCGCGTCCGCGACCGCCCGCTGCAGTTCCAGCAGATACGTGGCGTTGGCGCGCCCGATGGGGTTGTCGAGGAACAGCGTGCCCGCGTGGCGGTGCCGGTCCCGGCCCCGGTCGTTGCTGCGCAGCGCCGCCATCGTGCAGTACAGGGCGATCGCGGCGGTCAGCAGCTGGCCGCCGGAGAAGACGTCACCCATCTGACCGACCGGCACCCGCTCGGCGCGCAGCACCGCGTCCGGCTTGAGGATCTCCACGGCCACGCCGCGTGGCTGCAGCGCGGCGTGCACCCCGCGCAGCAGCAGCGACATGCCGTCGCGGCGGAGGTCGGAGTTCTTCCGCACGGCGGCGCGGGTCGCCTCGTCGATGACCTCGCCGAGCCGCTCGGTGAGCGTCGCCTGGTCCGGGTCCTCGAAGCGGATCCGCAGGAACTCCTGCCCCGACCACTCCCCGAGCCCTTCGGGGAGCCGGGAGAGCCGCTGCGCCGAGCGCAGTGTGGCCAGCGACGACTCGACCAGGCCGCGCAGCCGGTCCACGATGCTGTCGCGGTTGCGCTCCAACTGGGCCAGCTCGTCGGTCAGCACCCGCAACCGGGGCGCGAACGCCTCGGCCCAGGCCGCGGCGTGCTCCGGCAGGGCGGACGCGGGCAGCTCGCGGATCTGCTGCCGGGCGGGGGTGCGCACCTGCTCGTAGCGGGTCGCGTTGGCGTGCCGTACGAGCACGTCGCTCGCCTCCCGGACGGCGCCCTCGGCCGCCGACAGGTCGCCCGCGCAGGCGCGCAGCGAGCGGCGGGCCTCGGCGGCCGCCTGCCGCGCCTCCGCGAGGCTCCCGGCGTACGCCTCGGGCCTCTCCTCACCGTCCGGGTCCTGGTGGTCGCGCAGCAGGTCCCGCAGCAGCGCGGCGGTCTCCTCGAAGCCGCCCGCCGCGTCCTCGGCGGCGCGGTGGGCACGCAGCAGCTCGCTGTGGGTGGTGCGGGCGGTCTCCAGGGCGTCGGTACGGGTGCTCAGTTCGGCGTTCGCCGTCCGCAGCAGCTCCTTCGCCTGCTCGGCATCCTGCGGAATCATCCCTTCCGGCAGCTCGGTGTGGGCGTCGCCGTCGGCGGGCGCCAGCCGCTCCGCCTCGCCGCGCAACCGGCCGAGCTGCTCGCTCGCCGCCGACGCGCGCGCCTCCAGCATGTGCACCAGCGACTCGGCGCGGGCCGCGGCCGCCTGACGGGATGGGCCGTCCGCGCCGTCCGTGCTGTCCAGAAGTTGCGCGGCGCGGGTGCGGACCTTGTTGGTGAGCCGGTCCAGGGCCGCCAGCGCGGCGCTCTCGTCGCTCTCCGCGCGGGCCTGCTCGGCGCGCAGATCGGCGCCGACGCCCACCTTCTCGTACACCTGCGAGGCCGCCCGGTACGCCTCGCGCAGCGCGGGCAGCGAGGCGGTGGGGGGCGCGCCGTCCGCCATGTCGTCGGGCGCGCCGGCGATCTCGGCGCGCTCGGCGCTCAGCGCGCGGGCGGTGCGGTGCGCGTCGTCGGC
>NZ_BAAASD010000076.1:0-20610 GCF_039532705.1 Streptomyces sparsogenes subsp. cuspidosporus
GCCGCCGAGGCCGCGGCCGCGGCGGCGTCCACGAGCAGCAACCGGGGGGCAGCGGGCTGCCCGGCGCCCGGGCGGCGCAGCACCCACAGGTGCAGCGGGATGCCGTACGGCGGGGCGGCGCCGGCGGGCAGCGCGACCACGGCCCGCAGCGCGCCGCGCCGCAGCAGGTCGGCGCGGATGCGGCGGCCGGAGCGGCGGGAGGCCACTGCCGGGGGCATGACCAGGACGGCCGTGCCGCCGTCGCGGACGTGCGCGAGGGCGTGCTGGACCCAGGCCAGCTCGGATTCGGTGCGGGCCGGGAAGCCGTACTCCCAGCGGGGGTCGTAGGCGAGCTCGTCGTGGCCCCAGTTGCGCTCGTTGAACGGCGGGTGGCTCACCACCGCGTCGGCGGTGAGCTGCGGCAGGGCGTCCGCGCGCAGGCTGTCGCCGCCGTGCACCCGCACCCGGGCGCCCTGCGCGTCGTGGGCCAGGGCCAGCCGGAGCGCGGTGAGCGCGGCCAGCTCGCGGTCCAGCTCCTGGGCGTACAGGGTGGCGGCGGCCGGGACGGCGCTCAGCAGCCCGCCGGTGCCCGAGGCGGGATCCAGGACGGTGGGGGCGGGGCCGGTGGCCGGAGCGGGCTCCTCCGCCCCGCCCGCCACGCCCGCCAGGGCGGCCATCAGCTCGGCGAGTTCGGGCGGGGTGACGGTGTACTGCCGCGGGTTGGCGTCGAGGTGGCGTCCGATGAGGAACTCGTACGCCTCGCGCGGGCTCGACTCGGCGGCCAGCTCGGCGGCCTGGCGCAGCAGCGGTACGAAGGGCCGCAGCCCGGCCGGGTCGGCGACGGGCACGGGGTGGTCCTCGCCGAGCCGGGCGGTCAGCACCGTGGTCAGCGAGGGCGGCAGCAGCTCGGCCAGCCCCGGGTCGGGGGCCTCGCTCAACTGGCGCCAGTGGGCGGGCCGGTCCCGCACCAGCAGGAGGACGGCGCCGACGTGGCCGAGGGCGGCGGCGGCCCCGGCCGGATGCCCGGCGAGCTGCTGCCAGACGCGCTCGCGCAGCGGCACCTCGGCGAGCTTGCCCTGGGCGCGCAGCCATTGCTCGACCTCGCCGAGGGCGAAGGTGGGGCTGGTCTCGGTGCCGCCGACCGGCTTGGGGAAGTTGGGGTGGCGGCGGCGCCAGTTGCTGACGGCGGCGCGGCCGACCCCGGCCAGCCGGGCGATCCCGGCGGCGGTCACCTCTGCTGCGTTGTCGGGCACCTGGCTGACTCCGTCCCGTGTGCGGTTGTGGCGTCGAGCATACCGATAGCGATCTTCAAAGAGACCGGTTCACATTGTGAATCGTACCCCCGAGCAGACTCTTGTTGACTCGGTTCACAGACTCTGTTCTTATTGACCCATCGGTTCACGGAGTCCGAGTCCGGCTCCGGGATGACGCGCCAGAAGGGGTGGCTGTCGCATGTCTCAGCAGCAGAAGCAGAACTGGTTTGCCCGGCACAAGGTCCTCACGGGCGCCGGGGCGCTCGTCGTGGTGATCGCCATCGGCGGCGCCATGGCGGGAGGGGGCGGAGACGACGGGAAGGACAAGGACAAGGGCACCGCGGCCCAGGCCGCGTCCGGCGGCGGCGCCAAGTCCGACGCCGCGAAGGACAAGCCCAAGGCCGAGCCCGCCATCGGCGGCGACGGCACCTTCCAGGTCGGCTCCGACATCAAGCCCGGCACCTACAGATCCACGGACAACACCGACGGCATGTGCTACTGGGAGCGGGCCAAGGACTCCAGCGGCGAGACCGACGCGATCATCGCCAACGACAACGTCATGGGCAACGCCTATGTGACCATCAAGGCGAGCGACAAGATCTTCAAGTCGAACGACTGCCACGACTGGGAAGCGGTACCGGCCAAGGCCTCCGGCACCCCCGGGTCCGAGGCGTCCGGGGACGGCGGCATGTACCGGATCGGCGTCGATCTCGCCCCCGGTACGTACAAGTCGACTGGCAACGCCAATGACGCGACCTGCTACTGGGAACGCAGCAAGGACGCCCTGCACGGCATCGACTCGATCATCGCCAACGAGAACGTCTCCGGGAACGGCGTCGTGACGATCGCCGCCGGCGACGGATACTTCAAGACCAACGGCTGCAAGAACTGGAAGAAGACGAGCTGATGCGCTCCACCACGACCCTGGCGGCGCTGTGCGCCGTGACCGCGCTGGCCCTGACCGCCTGCGGCACCGACGGCGACAAGAGCGACGACGCGGGCAAGTCCGGGCAGAAGACCTCGGCGTCCGCCGCCCCCGGCTCCGGACTGGAGAAGCTGTCCGGCCCGGAGATCGCCGACAAGGCGATGAAGGCGATGAAGTCCGCCAAGTCCCTCACCACGGACCTCAAGGGCACGGTCGACGGCGGCCCCATGACGTACCACCTGTCCTCGGACAGCAAGGGCGAGTGCGCGGGCAGGCTGACCATGGGCAGCGACGGCGGCGTCGAGCTGATCAAGACCGGCGACATGGTCTACATGAAGTTCGACCGCGCCTTCTGGAAGTCGCAGGGCGGCAAGGACGGCGCCGCCGCGGCCGACATGATCGGCGACCGCTGGACCAAGTCCAAGGCCACCGGCGCCGACGCCAAGGACTTCGCCACCTTCTGCGACTCCGACACCATGCTGGCGGGCTTCCAGGACGGCCCCAGCGCCGCACGCAAGGGCAAGACCACCACGGTCGACGGCAAGCCCGCGATCACCCTCACCGAGACCGAGGGCAAGGAGACGTACACCGCCTACATAGCCACCGAGGGCAAGCCGTACCTGCTGAAGCTGGTCACCAAGGGCGGCAAGGAGCCCGGCACGGTGAAGTTCAGCGACTTCGACAAGCCGGTGGACGCCAAGGCCCCGACCGGCGACGTGGTCGACCTCGACAGCCTCGGCTGACGGCCCCGGCCGACCCGACACCCCCCTGCCCGCCCGGCACCACTGCCCGCCCGGCACCACTGCCCGCGCGCCGCGCCCCGTACCCCGGGGCCCGGCGCGCGGGCAGTGCCATGTCCGGGCAGCCGCGAGCGGTACCCGCGCCCCCGCCCGCGGATACCCGCGGTGCAGCGGGGTACCCCGCGGGTCGAGGGCCCAGCCCCTCGTCGGAATACCCCCGGGGGTACTCCTGTTAGGGTGGGCAACAGATACCCCCCGGGGTACATCGCTCGCCGCTCAAGAGGAGTCGCAGTCGTGTTCTTCGTCGACACCCTGGAAATCGAGGGCCTGGGCAACCACAGCCACCTGGCCGGCGGGACCCGATCCGCGGTGGTGGTGGACCCGCCCCGCGACATCGAACAGGTCATCGCCGCGGCGGCACGGCGGGGCGTGCGCATCGTCCTCGTCGCCGAGACCCACCTGCACAACGACTACGTCACCGGCGGTCTGGAGCTGGCCCGCGTGACCGGGGCCCGCTACCTGGTGCCCACCGGGGCGTCGGTCGCCTTCGCCCGCACCCCGGTCGCCGACGGCGACCGGTTCCCGGTGGACGAGCACCTGGTGCTGCGCGCGATCGCCACCCCCGGCCACACCCCGCACCACACCTCCTACGTACTGGAGGAGGACGGCCGGGCCGTGGCGGCGTTCACCGGCGGATCGCTGCTGATCGGCGCCGTGGGCCGGCCGGACCTGGTCGAGCCGCGGCTGACCGAGCGACTGGCCCGCGCCCAGCACGCCTCGGCCCGCCGACTGGCCGACGAACTGGACGACGAGGTGCCGGTGCTGCCCACCCACGGGTTCGGCAGTTTCTGCTCCTCCGCGCAGACGGAGAGGAACGCGACCACCATCGGCCAGGAGCGCCGGACCAACGGCGCGCTGACCCAGGACGTGGACACCTTCGTCGCCGAGCTGCTCGCCGCGCTGGACGACGTGCCCGCCTACTACGCGCACATGGGCCCGGCCAACGCCGCGGGCCCCGCGCCGGTCGACCTCACCCCGCCCCGGCCCGCCGACGCCGAGGAGATCGCCGCCCGCCTGGCCGCCGGGGAGTGGGTGGTGGATCTGCGCGGCCGGGTCGCCTTCGCCCGGGGGCATGTGGCCGGATCGTTCAACTTCGAGGGCGACGGCAAGCTCGCCACCTACCTGGCCTGGCTGATCCCGTGGGGCAAGCCGGTCACCCTGCTGGCCGAGACGCCCGAGCAGATAGCCGACGCGCAGCGGGAGCTGGCCCGGGTCGGCATCGACCGCCCGGCCGCGGCCGCCACCGGCGAGGCGGCCGGCTGGGTCCGCGCGGGCGAACAGCTCGCCTCCTTCCCGCGCGCCCGCTTCGCCGACCTCGCCGCGGTGCGCGAGCGCGGCGAGCGAGTGGTGGTGCTGGACGTACGGCGCGATGCCGAGCGTGCGGGCGGGTTCGTCGACGGCTCGGTCCACATCCCGGTCCACGAGCTGCCCGGCCGCATCGGCGAGGTGCCGGACGGGGTGGTGTGGGTGCACTGCGCCGGTGGCATGCGCGCGGCGATCGCCGCGTCCCTGCTGGACGCCGCCGGCCGTGACGTGGTCGCCGTAGACGACGGCTTCGACGCCGCCACCACGGCGGGCCTGACCCTCCCCCGGCCCGACGGCACGGACCGCACGACTGGCACGGAGTGACCGGACGATGTTCCCGCTACCTCGCCGTGGCCCTGCCCGCCCCATCCCGCGGCAGGCCCACCGGCCGACCCGCATCCTCGTCGCCCGCGGCGGCGGCGGCGCCGACGGCGGCACGGCGTGACCGCGCTGATCCTGGCCCTGGTCGCCGGTGCCGTGGTCGGGCTCGCGCTCGGCGCGCTCGGCGGGGGCGGCAGCGTCCTGGCCGTGCCCGCGCTGATCTACCTGCTCGGCTTCACCGCGGCGGCGGCCACCACCGCGAGCCTGGTCATCGTCACCGCCACCTCGCTGACCGCCCTGTACACCCACGCCCGCACCGGCACCGTGCGCTGGAAGGCGGGAGCGCTGTTCGCCGCGGCCGGACTCGTGCCCGCCGCCGCGGCGGGCGCAGCGTCGGCGCGCCTGCCGCAAGCCCTCCTGACCGCCGCCTTCGCCGCCATCGCGGCCCTGGCCGCGGTACGGATGCTCCGCCCCGCCCGCCCAGCGGCCGGCCCCGGGCAGCACCCGGCACGCCCGGGCCGGGTGGCGGCGACCGGCGCGGGACTGGGAGCGCTGACCGGTCTGCTCGGCGTCGGCGGGGGCTTCCTCGCCGTCCCCGCCCTGGTCACCGTGGTCGCGTTCGAGATGCAGGCCGCCGTCGGCACCAGCCTGCTGGTCATCTCGGTGAACTCGCTCGCCTCGCTGGCCACCCGCGGCGCCACCACGGCAGGCGTCGACTGGGCGCTGATCGTCCCCTTCACCGGGACCGCGATCCTCGGCGCCTGGGACGGCAAGCGCCTGGCCGCCAAGGTCACCGGCTCCCGGTTGCGGCGCACGTTCGCGGTCCTGCTGCTGGCCGTGGCCGCCTTCATGCTCGCCGACGCCCTCACCTGAGCCGAGCGGTGGTGCGCGACGCGGCCGCTCAGGCCAGCGACAGGAACAGCTTCTCCAGCCGGGCGCGCAGCTGCTCCCGCTCCTGGGGGGCGGCCATGTCCGCGTCGGTCAGGCAGTGCTGGAGACCGGTGGCGATGATCGCGAAGCCGGCCTTGTCCAGGGCCCGGGAGGCGGCCGCCAGCTGCGTGACCACCTCCTCGCAGGGCCGCCCCTCCTCGATCATGTTGATCACACCGCCAATCTGACCCTGCGCCCGGCGCAGCCGGTTGACCACCGTCTTCAGTTCCTCGGCCGCCATCGCCAGATCCACAGCCCACACTCCTTCACGAATACCCCCTTGGGTATCCTATCGAAGGGGTAACCCATGAAGAGCAAAGGAAAGTCCCCCGTGTCACGCACCACCTCCCTCACCGCCGCCCAGGCCCACGCCCGCCTCGCCGAGCTGACCGTCATCGACGTGCGCACCCCGGGCGAATACGCCTCAGGCCATCTGCCCGGCGCCCACAACATCCCCCTGGACCACCTCGACGCGGCCCGGCCCGCCCTGAAGAGCGCGGCCGGCCGCGGCGACCTCCTCCTCGTGTGCGCCTCCGGTAACCGCTCCGCCCAGGCCCGTGAGCGCCTGGCCGAACACGGCATCGCCGCCGCCGACCTCACCGGCGGCACCACCGCCTGGATACAGCTCGGCCACGAGGTCCAGCGCCCGGCCGGCGCCCGCGCCGTCTGGGCGATGGAGCGCCAGGTCCGCTTCGCCGCCGGCTCCCTCGTCCTGACCGGCCTGCTCCTCGGCCGACGCCGGCCCCGGGCCCGCCTGCTGGCGGCGGGCGTCGCCGGCGGGCTGGTCTTCTCCGCCCTCACCGACACCTGCGGCATGGCCAAGGTCCTCGCCAAGCTCCCGCACAACCGGCCGAAGGCCACCGACCTCGACGCCACCCTCGACGCCCTGACCCGCTGACACCCGCCGGGCCGGGTGGAGTGTCAGTCGAGTGATTCCCCTGGCAGACCTGGATCCCCTGGTAGATGGGGGTTCGACCAAGAGAACCGGCCCGCGAGAGGCTCTGGGTGCGGGCCCCTCCCAGCCCCCGCAGCCGGCCGAATCGGCCCCTGTCACCTGCTTCACCCGTCACAGACGGCAGGGGCCGACCGCCGTCTTCGACGTCACGAAACGTCCGGCGCCGCCTCGAAGCTGTACTCGTAGCCGACAACCAACCGGTAGGGCAGGCACCACTCGCCGTATTCGATCACGCCCTCGTCATCCCACAGGCGATGAGCGCCCGCGAGGATGGGCGAGCCGATGCGCAGGCCGAGGAAGTTCGCCTCTCGCGCGTCGGCGTCGCGGCCGTGGACGTCGTCACGGCCCGCTTGGATCCGGCGCCCGGTGGCCTGCTGGAATCACGACCCCGCCGACCCGCCCGCTTCTCGATCATCCCAGGGTGATCGAGAGGGCGGGCGGTCCCCAGCGGCCATAAAGCCGTCACCCGCCGCACTGCCGCCGCATCATCGCCTTGTCCGCCGTCGTCACCGGGAGGGCGTACTTGAGGGACACCTGGGCGAAGCGGACCGCGTACGCGCACCTGACCGGCTTGCTGGGCGGCAGCCACGACGCGGGGCCCGAGTCTCCCTTGGCCGAATTGGCCCGGCCCTCCACCGGGATCAGATTGAGCACGTCGTTCGCGAGCTGTTCGCGCTTGCTCTTCGGCCAGCGGGAGGAGCCCATCTGCCAGCTGTACGACAGCGGCACCACATGGTCGATCTGCACCTGCGCGGCCCTCTGCTTGCGCCACTCGATGGTCTTGCCGGTATACGGGTCGTGCAGCGTCATCGAGACGACCACGCAGTCGGATCCGGACCGGAAACGCAGCCGTCGGCCGTCGCGCTTCAGAAGGTCGTTGCGGGTGTCGCAGCCGTTGCGCGCGAGCGGTACCCCGTCGGCCGTGTCCATCCAGGCGTAGCCGAACTCGTCCCGCTCGTAGCCGGTCCTCGGGCCCCGGCCCTTGGTGAGCAGCTGGTCGATGAGCCTTTGGGCCGCGGCCTTGTCGGCGTCGGTGGTCACGGGCGCCAGCCCCGGCTTCGTACCGTCCGGGTTCTTCAGCGGGCTGACCGCCCGCCCGTCCGGCGCCGCGCCGCTGTGGCCGCCGTCGGCCCGCCCGCCGCCGTCGTGTCCGTCGCCGTCGGCCCCGCCGCCGGCCGAACATCCGGAGACCAACGCCAGCACGGCGAGCCCCGGAATCAGAACCTGCCCAAACCGTCCCTGCAACGCCCCGGCCTCCTTCGCGTATCTTTTCGCACAGACGCCCACACGATAAGGACCCTGGATGGACACGGCCGCCGCAGTCCCGCCCGGCACCACCGCCGAGGGGGCGACCGCCGCCACCTTGGACCACGAGCAGGCAGGTACCCGTCAACCCGCGGCGCGTCACCCGCGGCTCGACCCCTACTGGCTGGCCGCCGGGTTCTTCGTGGCCTTCGCCGCCGTATCGGTGTGCCGCTACCGGCGGATGGCGACCATGTCCTGGGACCTGGGCATCTTCGAGCAGGCGATACGCTCCTACGCCCACTTCCAGACCCCCGTCGCCGACCTCAAGGGCCCCGGATTCAACATCCTGGGCGACCACTTCAGCCCGGTCACCGCCCTGCTCGCGCCCTTCTACCGGGTCTTCCCCACCCCCGTCACCCTGCTCGTCGCCCAGGCCGCCCTCTTCGCCCTCTCCACCATCCCGGTCACCCGCGTCGCGGCGCGCCTGCTGGGGCGGGGCCGGGGGCTGGCGATCGGGGTCGCGTACGGGCTCTCCTGGGGGGTCCAGCGGGCCGTCGACTTCGACTTCCACGAGATCGCCTTCGCGATGCCGCTGCTCGCCTTCTCCCTGGAGGCGGTCATCCTGCGGCGCTGGTACGCGGCGATGCTGTGGGCCGCCCCGCTGGTCTTCGTCAAGGAGGACATGGGGGCCACGGTGGCCGCGATCGGCGCCGTGATCGTGATCCGCACCTGGCAGGAGCGGCCGCCGCGGATCGTCCCGCTCGCGGTCGGGCTCGTCGCCTTCGGCGTGCTGGCCTGCGCCCTCGCGCTCGGAGTGATCATCCCGAGCTTCAACGGCTCCGGCTCGTACGACTACTGGAACAAGGTCGGCAGCGGCGGCGAGCAGACCGGGACCATCCCCTTCGAGACCGCGGTGCGCACCCTGCTGTGGGTGCTGCTGCCCACCAGCGGGCTGCTCGCGCTGCGCTCCCCGCTGCTGCTGGCCGCCGTGCCCACCCTCGGCTGGCGCTTCGTCTCCCACGACGACCACTACTGGGGCACGGACTGGCACTACAGCGCGGTGCTGATGCCGATCGTCGCGCTCGCCCTCGTCGACGCCGTGGACCGCACCCGCGACAGCCACCGCCCCTGGCTCGCCTCGTACGCCCGGCAGCTGCCCGCCCTGGTCGCCGGCGCGGCGCTGGCCCTCACCGCCTCGCTGCCGCTGGAGAACCTGACCGACCCGGGCTACTACGAGAAGCCCAAGGAGGTCACCGCCGTCGAGCGGCTGCTGGACCGGATCCCCGACGGGGCGTCGGTCGAGGCCAACGTGGGGCCGATAAGCCGGCTCACCAACCGCTGCCGGGTCCTGTGGGTCGGCGGCACGCGCGGTGTCGTGCCGGACTACATAGCCCTGCAGGAGTACGACCGCACGCCCGATCAGCTCGTCGAGTACGCCAAGCAGCTCCACCCGGACGCGCGCTACGCGTATCTCGGCTCCAGCGGGGGCTACTTCGTGCTCAAGCGGGTCCACGGGGGCTGAACCCCCGCGGGGGGAACCGGACTCGGGACCGGGTTCGGGATCGGCGTCAGGCCGTCATCGGCTCGGGGGCGATCAGCGCGAACGCGGCCCCTTGCGGGTCCTGGACCACGGCCATCCGGCCCGCCACCATGTCGAAGGGCTCCCGGCACACCGTCCCGCCGGCCGAGTTCACCTTCGCCACGGTCCCATCGGTGTCCGCGACCGCGAAGTAGACCAGCCAGTGAGAGCCCGCGTCGGGCGGGGCGCCTTCGCCCAGCGGCCGCATCCCGCCCACCGGGCGGCCCTCCACCGACAGCGAGAAGTAGTCCTCCGCGCCCTCCATCGGGGCGGCGACAAGGCCCAGCGCGGCCTCGTAGAAGGCGGCGGCGGCCTCGGGGTCGGTGGTGTTGAGTTCGTTCCAGATCAGGGCGCCGGGCTCGTTGACGAGGCCCGCGCCGGGGAAGTCCCTCGGCTCCCAGACGCCGAAGACGGCCCCGGTCGGGTCGGCGGCCACCAGCATCCGCCCCAGATTCATGACCTCCACGGCGGGGGTGAACACGGTGCCCCCGTTGCGCGTGACCGCCTGCAGCGTGGCGTCGGCGTCCGAGGTGGAGAAGTAGCTGGTCCACACGGGCGGCGGCGGGGGCTGGTCGCCCATCGCCTCGGCCGACATGATGCCGGCCACCGGCTTGCCCTGCAGGGTGCACAGCGCGTACCCGCCGGTCTCGGGCGGGCCGGGGCGGCCCTCCCAGCCGAAGACCTGGGCGTAGAAGTCGAGGGCGGCCGCCTGGTCGGAGGCCACCACATCGATCCAGCAGGGGGTACCGGGCTGGTAGGGCTCGGTGACTTCGGGCATCGGCGCCTCCCGGTCGGGCCCCGGCCGCCGCGGCGGCCGGACGGACACATCCCCTCGGCCCATTGTCCCGGGGCGCGGCGCCGCCGCCACTCGGCACCGCCGCCCGGGCCATCCGCGCGCCCTTCTCACCGCGCCCTTCCCGCCCCGTCCTCTTCGCCCCCTCCTCCTCACCGCATCCCTACCGGCCTCGCACCGTCTTGAGAAACGGCCGTCACAGGCGTGCGGCAGGACCTGCGGCGCTGACGCCGGACGAGAGCGGGCCGAGAAAGCCGACGGGCGGCGGCCGACCCGTGAAAGGCCGACCGCCGCCCGGGGCGGGAGTCCTAAGGGTGCGTCAGGCGCCGGTGGCGCTGCCGGCGACCCACTGGCTCCAGCTCATGTTCCAACCGTTCAGGCCGTTGTCCGGCGAGACGGTCCTGTCGTGCGAGTTCTTCACGATCACGACGTCACCGATCTGGGACTGGTTGTAGAACCAGGCGCCGTCGGTGCCCGGGTCGTTCGCGCCCTTGGTGTCCGACAGGCCCACGCAGCCGTGGCTGGTGTTGACGCTGCCGAAGATGGACTTGGCGCCCCAGTAGTTGCCGTGGATGAAGGTGCCCGAGGTGGTCAGGCGCATGGCGTGCGGCACGTCCTTGATGTCGTACTCGCCCTTGCCGTCGCTGTCCGTGAAGCCGACCGTGGCGCCGTTCATCCGGGTCTCCTTGAACTTCTCGGAGATCACCATCTGACCGTTGTAGGTCGTGTTCTGCGGGCTGCCGGCCGAGATCTTAATGGTCTTGAGCAGCTTGCCGTCACGCACGACCTTCATGGTCTTGGCCTCGGCGTCGACCGTGGAGACCTGGGAGCGGCCGATCTTGAAGGAGACGGTCTTCTCCTGAACGCCCTTCACGCCGGGCGAGCCCTCGACGCCGTCGAGGTCCAGCTTCAGGGTGACGGTCGAGTTGGCCTTCCAGTACTCCTTCGGCCGGAAGTCCAGGCGCTGGTTGCCGAACCAGTGGCCGACGACCTGCTGACCGCTGCTCGAATTGACCGTGATGTGCGACTGGACGGCCTTCTTGTCGCTGATCGCCTTGTCGAAGTTGATCGACACGGGCATGCCGACGCCGACCGTCGAGCCGCTCTCCGGCGTGAAGTTCCCGATGAAGCTGTTGGCCGGCGAGACGGTGGTGAACGACGAGTTCTCGGTGGCCTTGCGCCCGTCGGAGTCCACGGCCGTGGCGGTGATCTTGTACTGGGTGGACCGCTCCAGCTGCCCGTTCGGCTTCCAGGACTTCTTGTCGGCCGATATGGTGCCGGGGACGGTGGTGCCCGTCGCGGCCGCGGTCATCGTCACGTCCTTGAGCGTGCCGCCGGACACCGTGACCTTGGTGTCACTGTTGATGCCCGCGTTGGTCGCTCCGGCCTTGGGCGAGATCTTGATGTGGGCCTGCGACGCGTCCTTGGCGGCCGCCTCGTCCACCTGGGACTGCGACTTGCCGCCGCCGTCGTTCTTGTCCCCGTCGCTGCCGCCCTTGTCGTCCCCTCCGCACGCCGAGAGAGTCAGTACTCCACAGAGCACGGCGGCCGCGGCCGCCACCAGCCCTTTACGGCGCTTGCCGTCCGTCATCACACGCTTCTCCATTGATCTGGACCCCAGAAACCCCGGACCTGTTCGACAAGAACGCCTGTACCTTTTGGTCGGTTCCTCGCACAGTAAAACTGTGCGCGATGCCACTTAGCAAAGGCGCCGGTCAAGCCCGTGGCCCGACCGGGGTACCCGGCACCCGTGCGGCTCAGTCGTCCCTGTCCCCTCTTATCCTCCAGGACGCCGAGGCCCGGATCTCCGTTCCACTTCGGCGCGTCGGGGTCGCGAACCTCCGAAGGTTGCCGGGACCAACCCACCCCAAAGCGGCACAAAGCATGTCGTCTCAGGACTGCCCATATGACGGAGGGTATGCCTCCGGACGACCTCGCTTCCGCGCGACCCGCAGTTGTCACTACGATCGGACGCACGGGGCCAATTGACCGCAGCCTCAAGGAGGATGCCGTTGTCCGCACGCCGACCGCTGCTGACCGCCGCTGCCGCCGGCTCGCTGCTGTGCGCCCTGTGGTTCGTCCCGTCCGCGAACGCCACCGTCGAGCGGGACGGTCGGGCGCCCGCCGGACAGACGAGCGCCCAGCCGTCCTCCGGTGAGAACCTGGCCGACACGGGCAGCGTGGACGTCACCCCGTACCTGGTCGGCGGCACCGCCTTCCTCGGGCTCGGCGTCGCGATGGTGACCGCCTCCGTACGCCGACGGGCGCCCTTTTAAGGGCTCGGTTCGCCGCCGGCCCCCTACTCAGGCCAGGGGGCCGGTCACCTCTTCGACCGCCTCGGTCAGCTTTCCCGACCGTACGAACGCGTCCGCCGCCGCCAGGTCCGGTGCCAGGTAGCGGTCCTCGCCCGGGCCCTCGACGCCCGCCCGGCGCACCGCCGCCAGCACCGCGCGGCTCGCGGGGGCCGGCGTCAGCCCCTCCCGCAGCTCGATCGCGCGGGTGGCCGCGACCAGCTCCACCGCCAGCACACGGGTCAGGTTGTCCACCGCCGTCCGCAGCTTGCGCGCGGCCGACCAGCCCATCGAGACGTGGTCCTCCTGCATCGCCGAGGACGGGATGGAGTCGACGGAGGCCGGCTGCGCCAGCCGCTTCATCTCGCTCACCAGGGCCGCCTGGGTGTACTGCGCGATCATCAGACCCGAGTCCACGCCCGCGTCGCCCGCCAGGAACGGCGGCAGGCCGTGCGAGCGGTTCTTGTCCAGCAGCCGGTCGGTGCGGCGCTCGGCGATCGAGGCGAGGTCGGCCGCGGCGACCGCCAGGAAGTCCAGGACGTACGCGACGGGCGCCCCGTGGAAGTTGCCGTTGGACTCCACCCGGCCGTCGGGCAGCACCACCGGGTTGTCCACGGCGGAGGCCAGCTCGCGCTCGGCGACCAGCCGGGCGTGTGCGAGGGTGTCCCGGCCCGCGCCGGCGACCTGGGGCGCGCAGCGGACCGAGTAGGCGTCCTGGACCCGCGGCGCGTCGTCCTGGTGGTGGCCGGTGAGGCCGGACCCGGCGAGCACCCGCAGCATGTTGTCCGCGCTCGCCGCCTGGCCCGGGTGCGGCCGTATGGCGTGCAGCTCGGGCGCCAGCACCCGGTCGGTGCCCAGCAGCGCCTCCAGCGACAGCGCGGCCGTCACATCGGCGACGGTGAACAGCCGGCCCAGATCCGCGCAGGCCATGATCAGCATGCCCAGCATCCCGTCCGTGCCGTTGAGCAGCGCGAGCCCTTCCTTCTCGCGCAGCTCGACCGGCTCGATGCCGTGCTCGGCCAGCAGCTCGCCGGCCGGGCGCAGCGTGCCGTCCGGGCCCTCGGCCTCGCCCTCGCCCATCAGCGCCAGCGCGCAGTGGGACAGCGGGGCGAGGTCCCCGGAACAGCCGAGCGAGCCGTACTCGTGCACCACGGGCGTGATGCCCGCGTTGAGGACGGCGGCCATGGTCTCCACGACCACCGGGCGGACGCCGGTGCGGCCCGAGGCGAGCGTCTTCAGGCGCAGGAACATCAGCGCGCGCACCACCTCGCGCTCGACCCGCGGCCCCATGCCGGCGGCGTGCGAGCGCACGATGTTGCGCTGGAGCTGGACGCGCAGGTCCGGGCTGATGTGGCGGACGGCGAGCGCGCCGAAGCCGGTGGAGACGCCGTAGACGGGTTCGGGCTTGGCGGCGAGGTCGTCGATGACCCGGCGGGAGGCGGCGACGGCCGCCAGGGCCTCCTCGGACAGCTCGACCCGCGCGCCGTCGCGCGCGACGGCGATCACCTCGGCCGCGGTCGTGCCGGAGGTGCCCAGCACCACAGAATGCATATCCATATTCAGGCACCCTAGATACTGAATCTCTGTCTGTCACCTGGCCCGTGTACGACCGGCCCCTGGCCCCTCCGGGGCGCGACCACCGGAGAGACGGCCCGTACAGCCGGCCCCTGGAGACGGCCCCTGGAGACGGCCCCTACAGACGGCCCCGGAAGGTGCGGCGCTCGGGTGCCCGGTGCGCGGGGGTGTCGGCCAGCCGCACCACCGGGTCCTCCGGGCCGCCCTCCCGCCCCGCCACCACCGGCTTCGCCGAGCGGGCGGCCTTCGCCCGGTACTGGGCGGCGTCCGCCAGCCGGAACAGCCGCCGGGCGCTGTTCACCGGGCCGATCGGGTCGCCGGTGGAGGCGACCCCGCAGGCGACCCCCTCGCCCAGCTCCAGCTCGGCGGCCCTGCGGCACAGCTCGTCGGCCACCCGCACCACCTCGTCCGCCGACGGCCCGACCTCCACCAGGCAGAACTCGTCGCCCCCCAGCCGGGCCGCCAGCGCCCCCGGCAGCATGGCGCCGCACAGCGAGAGCACCGAGCCGAACCGTTCCAGCAGCCGGTCGCCCACGGCGTGCCCCAGCGTGTCGTTGACCTGCTTGAGCCCATTGAGGTCGCACATCACCAGGCTCACCACCACCCCGTCCCGGCGGTGCTCCTCCAGCGCCTCGTCCAGCCGTATGTCCACCGCCCGGCGGTTGCCGAGCCCGGTCAGCGGGTCGGTGAAGGCCAGTCTGCGGGCCTCCTCGAGCCGCTCGGTCTGCGCGATGCCGGCGGCGGTCACCGCGGCCAGTACGGTCGCGAAGTCCGCGTCGGCCCGGCCGAACACCGGATCCCCGGCCCGCCGCGCCACGTACAGCTCGCCCCACGCCCGCCCGTGCAGCACGATCGGCGCGACCACACAGCTGCCCCGCCCGCGCCGCCGCAGCGCCGCCACCCGCCCGGGGCTGATGCCGCGCAGCGCCGTCCGGGGACCTTCCCCGCCGCCCGGGCTCAGCTCCAGGCCCAGGCCGAGGTCCGCGCCCCGGTCCGGGTCCGGGTCCGGGGCCAGGCCGGGGCCCGGGCCGTCCTCGCCCGGCCAGGCGGCGACCTCCACCCAGGCGTGCGGCTCCCCGCCCCGGGCCCACTGCTCGTGCAGGAACTCGGTGATCTCGGGGAACTCGTGCACCGGATAGAACTCGGCGTCGGGGAACTCCTCCTCGCCCTCGCCCAGTTCCCCGTTGTTGACCAGCACCCGCAGCCGCCCCAGCTCGCGCTCCCACACCGAGACCGCCGCGAAGCTCCCGCCGAGCGCGGTGCGCGCGGCCGCCGCCGCGGAGCGCACCGCCTCGCGCGGGGTGTGCGCGGCCGCCATCGCCTGCGCCAGTCCCACCACGGCCTTCAGCCGCGCATCACCCTCGCCCGTCACCACGCCTCGCATTCCCCTGCCGCACACACCGCACAGTCCAGCGTAGGAATGTTCGGCGAATTCCGCCTTGTCCCGTCCCGGGTTATTCGCCGGGCCAGTTCGGTGTGCGCTTTTCGTTGAAGGCCGCCACGCCCTCCGCCCGGTCCCCGGAGAAGGCCACCGACCGCCAGGCCGCGTCCTCGACTTCAAGGCCTGCCCGCAGATCAAGTCCGTAACCGACCCGAAGCGCCCGCTTGGCCGCGCGCAGCCCGACCGGCGAGTTCGCGGCGATGCTCCGGGCCAGCGCCAGCGCCTCGGCGCGGTCCTCCCCGTCGGCCACCAGCCGGTCGACGAGGCCCAGCTCACGGGCCTCCGCGGCGGGCACCCGCCGCGCCGTGAAGATCAGCTCGGCGGCCCGCGCGGCCCCCACCCGGCGCGGCAGCAGCTGGGTGCCGCCCCCGCCCGGGATCACCCCGACCGAGACCTCGGGCAGCCCGACCACCGCCGTGCCGTCCGCGACGATCAGATCGCAGGACAGGGCCAGCTCGAAGCCGCCCCCCAGCGCGAAGCCGTGCACCGCGGCCACCGTCGGCATCGGCAGCTCCAGCACCCCGGTGTAGGCGGCGCGCGCCAGCGGACGCTGCCGCCCCAGCTCGGCGTCGCTCAGGGAGTTCCGCTCCTTCAGGTCGGCCCCGACGCAGAAGGCCCGCTCGTGCGTCGAGGACAGCACCACGGCCCGTACGGAGCCGTCCCCGGCCAGCGCGGCGCACGCCTGGGCGATGCTCCGCGCCATGTCCGAGGAGACGGCGTTCATGGCCTTCGGCCGGTCCAGCACCAGCTCGGCCACGAACCCGTCCCGCCGGACCGCGACCCACTCGCCGTAGCGCTGCTCACTCACACGACCCTCCCGGTTAACGAGCGTGAACACGTCGGGACGGATCATCGCAGCCCGCGCCGCCCCCGGCCAGTGGGGCCGGGGACGGCGCGGCCCGGATCACTTGCGCGAGCGCCGCCACCTGGCCAGGAAGCCCAGCACGCCGGACGGCTTCGGCTTGCCCGCGTCCGCGGCCCCGCCGCCGGGCTCGGCCTCGGCCGCGCCCTCCGCCCCCGGCACGGCCGGCAGGCCCGGCGGAGCGGGCGGGGCGGGCGGGAACTCCGGGGACGCCGGGACCGCCGGAGCGGCCGGGGCCGGGGCCGCTGAGGCGGGGGCCGTCGGGGCCTCCTGCTCGGCGGCCCACTCCGCGGCCTTGGAGGACTCCCCGACGGAGGCGAACCGCACCGGGAGCGCGGTCAGCCCGCGCTGGTACAGCCCCGGGCGCCACGCCAGCTGCTCCGCGGCGACGGCGAGTTCGATGTCCGGGAGCCGGTCCAGCAGCTTCTCGATGGCCGCGGCCGCGATCAGCCGCGCCTGGCTGCGGCCGGAGCAGGTGTGCTGCCCGGCGCTGAAGGCCAGATGGGCCCGGTTCCCCTGCTTGTGGTGCGAGGAGTGCAGGGCGTCCTGGTTGCCCCCGGCGAAGCTGATCACCACGGGCTCGCCCGCGCGCAGCCGGATCCCGCTGAGCGTGACGTCCCGCAGCGGGAAGTGGACCGCCAGATTGGCCAGCGGCGGTTCGGTCCACAACACCTCGTCCAGCGCGTCCTCGACGAGCATGCCGCCGCCCGCCAGGTCCCCCGCGAAGCGCTCGTCGGTCAGCAGCACCCGCAGGGCGTTGCTGATGAGGCTGGACACCGGCTCGCTGCCCATGCCCATCAGCAGCAGCAGCTGCTCGACCAGCTCCTCGGTGTCCAGCCGCGCCGGGTGGGCGATCAGCCAGGAGGTGACGTCGGCCCCCGGCTCGGTCCGCTTGAGCTCGATCAGGTCCCGCAGCGTCGCGTCCACGGCCTGGGCCGCGGCCATCGGGTCCTGCCCGTCCAGCAGCTGCGCCATGCCCCCGAACAGCCGGTCCGCGATGTCCTTCGGGCAGCCGAACAGCTCGCCGACGACCAGCATCGTGACCAGCTGGCAGTACTCGGGTATCAGATCGGCCTCGCCCGCCGCGGCGAACTGGTCGATCAGCGAGTCGGCCATGCGCTCCACATAGCCGCGCAGCGCCCCCAGGTCGATCCGGCTCATGCTGTCGTCGATGGCGCCGCGCAGCCGCTGGTGCGCCTCCCCGTCCACCCAGCCGGCCTGGGCCCGGGGCCTGATCAGCTGAGCGGAGTGGGTGGCCTCGGGGACCCGGCCCTCGTTCATCGCCCGCCAGTTCCGCGGATCCTTGGAGAACATCTCGGGACGCCGCAGGATCTCCAGGGCCGTCTCGTACCCGACGCACAGCACGGCCGTGACGCCCGGGTCCAGTTCCACGGGCGCGAGCGGGCCGTGGGTCTCGCGCAGCCGTTGGTAGACGGCGTACGGGTCCCGGGTGAACTCGGGTCCGTAGAGCGGCTCTGCTCCGGTGGTGCCGCCGGCGTGCGCCGGGCAGCCCGGCGGGGGCACGGCAGCGGGCCGGGCGACCGATTCGTAAGACTGGGTCACAGTGCTCCTGGCTTCTGTCGTCGGTACGGGGCCGACAGGTGGTGCGAGGGCATCGAGTCCGGGGCTCGCCGGGATTCGCCAAGATCCACCCGCGGATCGCGCAGGTAGGCTAGCGCGATCCGGCGTCCGTCAACCGCCCCTTCAACGAAGACGCACAAGACGGGCGCAACCACGCCGTCCCATCCCCCATCGCCCCCCCACCGCCGCACCAGCGTCGCCTCAGCCGCGCCGGGTGAGCAGCCAGGGCTCCACGACGCCCAGCCCACGGACCGGCCGCTGCCAGGTGGGCTGGAGCGCGAAGCGGTACGAAGGCGGCTCCTCGCCCTCCTTCTCCGCCGCGGCCGCCTCCTCGGCGGCCTGCGCCTCCGACACCGGGGCGGCCCGCAGCCGCCCCAGCTCCTCCGCGAAGGCCCCGTCCACCAGGACCGCGTTCTTCGGGGCTATGGAGGTCAGCCGGCTGGCCAGGTTCACCGTCGTGCCGAAGACATCGCCCATCCGGGTCGTGACGGTCCCGAACGCCATCCCGACCCGCAGCTCGGGCATCGTCTCGTCGTGGGTCAGCGTCTCGATCAGCCGCAGCCCGATCTCGGCGGCGATGCTCGCGTCGTCGGCCGCGTACAGCACCTCGTCGCCCAGGGTCTTGATCAGCCGCCCGCCGTGCGCGGCCACCAGGTCGGCGGCGGTCGTCTCGAACGCCTCGACCAGCTCGCCCAGCTCCTCCTCCTCCAGCCGCCTGGTCAGCCGGGTGAAGCTCACCAAGTCGGCGAAGCCGACCGCCAGCCTGCGGTCCACCATCTCCGCGTCGTCCGCCGTCTGCACCACGCGGCCCGTCGCGGCCGCGAGCTGCCGCCGGTAGACGTAGACCAGGAACTCCTCCAGCTCCGGGAGCAGCAGCTCGACCAGCGGGTAGGCGATCTCGGTCCGGGTCATGCCGGTCTCGTGCGGCTCGGTGAGCCCCTCCAGGAAGGAGTCGATCTGCCAGTCGGCCAGCCGCGCCGTGGTCTGTCCCGTGGACCGCGCCACCTGGATGGCCATCGGCTCGCTCAGCAGCCCCGCCTCCACCAGGCCGGCCAGCCGCCGCAGGGCCAGCACGTCCGCCTCCGTGAGCGCCTTGGCCTGGCCGATGTCGGCGAAGCCCATGGCCCGCCAGAAGCGGGTGGCCAGCTCCACGGACACCCCGGCGCTGCGGGCCGCCTGGAACGGGGTGTACTGCCGCTCCGCCCCGAGGATCAGCTGCTCGAGCCGGAGCGAGAGGGGGTCCAGTTCGGTCTCGCCGGCGCCGGCGCCGGCCGCGAACTCGTCGGCGGCCGCGTCCCGGGCCCCGGCCTCCTCAGCCGCGCCGGAATCCCTGTCGTCGGCGGTCACCGCCGGCCCCCTGTCCGATCCCTGCGCACTGCCCTTCCGTTCCCTCTTCCGGTTCGGTTTCCGGCCCACGGCCGTCCCGAGCTGGACGGACCGCCACAACGATACGTCAGGTGTGCCCTAGCTCACTCTCCACGGGAAAGCTGGGAAAACTCTTTGCCCGCAGCCGTAAAAAATCTTGGGAAACCCCCTCCCGACCGGCGCCTATGACGCCGGGCGCAGATGCACGATGTCCCCCGCGGAGACCGGCTCCTGCACGCCGCCCTCCGTGGCGAGCACCAGCCGCCCGTCGCCGTCGACCGCGACCGCCTCCCCCACGCGCTCCCCGCCGCCCGGCAGCTCGGCGCGCACCCTACGGCCCAGGGTCGCGCACCCGGCCGCGTACGTCTCCTGGAGCCCGCACGGCCCGGGGTCGCCCTCGAAGCGGCGCCACTCCCCGTACCACTCCTCGATCGACCGCAGCACCGCGCGCAGCAGCGGGTCGCGGTCGGTGTGGGCGGCGCCCGCGAGCGCCAGCGACCCGGCGGTGGGCACGGGCAGCTCCTCGGCGCGCAGCGAAACGTTCAGGCCGACGCCGACGACCACCGCGTCCCCGGTCCGCTCGGCCAGGATCCCGCCGAACTTCCGCTCCTGCCCGTCGACCGTCACCAGCAGGTCGTTCGGCCACTTCAGCGCGGTGTCCACGCCCGCGGTCCGGGACAGCGCCCCGGCGGTGGCGACCCCGGCGAGCAGCGGCAGCCACCCCCACCGCTCGGCCGGCACCCCGGCGGCGCCGGGCCGCAGCAGCACCGAGAAGAACAGCCCGGAGCGAGGCGGGGCGGTCCAGGCGCGGTCCAGCCGGCCGCGCCCGGCGGTCTGCTCCTCCGCGATGAGCACCACGCCCTCGGGGGCCCCGGCGGTCGCCCGGGCGACCAGATCGGTGTTGGTCGAGCCGGTCGCCAGCACCACGTCCAGCTCCGTCCACAGCCCGCCGGGGCGCACCAGGGCGCGCCGCAGCGCGGTGGCGACCAGCGGGGGTCGTTCCAGGTCGGACCAGCGGCCGCCCGGGCCATTCGGGGTTCCCGGGCTCCCCGGGGTGTCAGAAGGCGCCATAGGGGCCAGCCTAGGGTCAGGAGGTGTGGCCAACGACGCAGTGCCCCCAGACAGTCGCGCCGATACGCTACGTGCCGGTAGCCCAGCCGGCGCACATTCCCGATCACGCCCGGCAAGCCCCCGCTTCCGGGCCCGATTCCCAGCCCCCGAGGACGAGCAGGAGCCGCATCCCGATGTCCGAGCCTGAGATCTCCTCCGAGATTCCCAATCGTCACACCACCGCGGGGAAGCTCGCGGACCTTCAGCGCCGCATCGACGAGGCCACCCACGCGGGGTCGGCGCGAGCGGTGGAGAAGCAGCACGCCAAGGGCAAGCTGACCGCGCGCGAGCGCATCGGCC
>NZ_BAAASD010000077.1:0-20577 GCF_039532705.1 Streptomyces sparsogenes subsp. cuspidosporus
CGTCGGCGGCGGCCGTCACCGTCTGCGCCGCGGGCGGCGGGGCGGGGTGGTGGCTGCTGCGCGGCGACGGCGGCCCGGACCCCGGCGTCCCCGGCGCCACCCCGCTGGCGCGCTACACCACCGGCACCGCGCCCGCCCCGCTGTGGAGCCGCGGCGGCCTCGCCACCGACGGCGCCGGCCCGCTGACGGCCGGCCGGGTCGTGGTCGCCCAAGTCCCCAAGGGCCTCGCCGCCTGGGCCGCGGACACCGGGGAGCCCGCCTGGACCTGGACCGACCGGGGCGCGCCGCTGCCCGCCGCGGGCCTGCTCGCGGCGGCCGGCCTGGTCCTCGCGGTCACCGCGGGCGGACGGCTCACCGCGCTGGACGCCCGTGACGGGCGGGAACGCTGGTCCCGGGCCGCCGGTGTGACGCGGCTCCTGGCCGCCGACGCCGCCCTGGCCTACGTACTGGACGGTGAACGGCGGCTGCGCGCGCTCCCACTGACCGGCGCCCGGGACCGCTGGACGATCCGAGCGGGCACCGGCACGGCCAAGGCGACCGCCGCGGTCGCCGCGGAACGGCTCGTCGTCGCGGCAGCCGACGGGACGGTGACCGCCTACCGCACCGCCGACGGCTCGGCCGCCTGGCGCCAGGACACCGGCGTGGACGCGGCCCTGACGCCCGCCGTCGCGGGCGGCACCGTGTATCTGGGCGGCGCCCGCCTGAGGGCCCTGGCCCTCGCGGACGGCGCGCCGCGCTGGACCACCCCCGCCCCCGGCACCGGCCCCTGGGGTTCCCCCGCCCCGGCCCACGGCTCCCTCCACCTCGCCTGGCAGGACCAGCTGATCGCGGTCGACGCCCGCACCGGCGAACAGAGCTGGTCCGTCCTCCCCGGGACGCACGCGCTGCCCACGACCGCCCCCGTGGTCCAGGGCCGGGCCCTGTACCACCCGCTCGGCGCGGACCCGTCGGGACCGGACGACGGGGTCGTGACCGTCGACCTGCGCAAGGCCGAGGCGGCGTGGACGCTCGGCGGCGGAGGCGAGGAGGGCTGGCACCTGACCGGCGCTGCCAACCGGGTCTTCCTGGCCCACGCCGGCACACTGCGCGCCATGCCCGTCCTGTGACCCCCCGTCACCCGGCCCTCCACGCTTCAACACCCCTAGGCTGCGGTACGTTCAGATAGCGGGGGCGCGGCACACCGTGCCGGGAGGGCTGCCGATACATGCACACCTTGCACAACGCCGATCCGCGCCGCCTCGGGCCGTTCCGGATGCTGGCCCGCCTGGGCGAGACGGACAGCGGCGTGCGGCTGCTGGGGCGGCGCGTCGGCGCCGGGCCGGCCGTCGAGGTCACCCTGGTGCGCTCCGCGCTCGCCGACGACCAGCGGATCCGCGCCCGGCTGCGGCGCGACGTGGAGGCGTCCCGGGCCGCCGCCGGCCGGTGGGTCCGCTCCGCCGAGGACGCCGACCTCGACGCGGCGGCGCCCTGGGTTGCCCACGCGTACGTGCCCGCCGTGCCGCTCGCCGACGTCGTCCGCGCCGCGCCCCGAGGGCTCCCGGAGGCCGGGGTACGGGCGCTGGGCGGCGCGCTCGCCGAGGCGTTGGAGCGGGTCCACGCGGTCGGCATGGTGCACGGCGGCATCTCCGCCGACGCCGTCCTCGTCGCCGGGGACGGGCCCCGGCTGACCGGGTTTCACCACGCGCGCCTGCCGCGCCGGGGAGCCGACGGCGGCGACGGGTCAGGCGGACACGAGGCCGGTGGGGGAGGGCGTGTCGGGGGAGAGCGCGCCGGGGGAGGGCGTGCCGGGGGAGATGACGCGTACGACAACGACACCGGCCGGTTCGCCGGGCCGGCCCCCTTCCTCTCCCCGGAACAGGCCAGGGGCCGCGCCCCCGTCCCCGCCTCCGACGTCTTCTCCCTCGGCGCCGTCCTCGCCTACACGGCCTGTGGCCGCCCCCCGTTCGGTGACGACGCGCCGCCGCAGGTGCTGTACCGGATCGCCGCCGAACCGCCGGACCTGGGCTCGCTGCCCGCCTCGCTCGCCGCGATCCTGACGGGCTGTCTGGACAAGGACCCCGCGGCCCGCCCGGAAGCCGCCGCGCTGCGCGCCGCGTTCGGCGGCGGGGGCGAGCGGACCGCGCCACCGCGGCTGCCGAGCCCGGTGGTCGCCCGGCTGGCCCGCGAGGCCGCGCAGGTGCTGGTGCTGGAGGAGCCCGCGACCGCCGACGCCCCCGCGGCCGCCCCGCCCGGCGGGCGCCCCGCGCCGGGCACCGACGGCGAGGTGCTGACGGGCGAGGAGCTGTACACCGCGGCCACGCGGGGCGAGGGGCACAACCGTGCGCGCCCGGCCGCGGACCCGCCGCCCTCCGGCACCGCGGCGGCCTCCCGCCGCGCCGTGCTCACCACCGCGGCGGCGGGCGCCGCCGTGCTGCTGGCGGGCGGTGCCACGGTGGCCGGGTGGGTGGCGGGCCGCGGCGGGCTGTCCGCCCTCACCGACCCCGGCCGGTCCCCGCGCGCCTCCGCGAGCCCGGCGGCGCGACCGCCGGCCGGCACCGCCCCGGTGGCCCGGTGGCGCTTCGACCTGACCGACGCCACCTCCGTCCCGCCCCTCGTGTGGCGCGACGAACTCGCCATCATCACCAACGCCCAGGAGGCCGTCGCGCTCGACCTGCGCACCGGCCGCCCGCGCTGGCGCCGCGACGACCTGGGCACCGACGGCACCCCGGAGCCCATCAGCCGCCGGCTCGCCCTCGTCGACATCGGCGGCAGACTCGTCGCCTTCGACGCCGGCGACGGCCACCAGCGCTGGGTGGAGTCCAGGTACTCCGGCACCGACCTGACCTTCAAGACCATGCTGTCCGTCGACGCGGACGGCCGGCACGCCTACTTCACCGCCACCGGTACGGGTGGCGCCAAGCCCCCCGCCTACGTGGTCGCGTACGACACCCGGGCCCGCCGCGAACGGTGGCGCAGCCGGCTGCCCGCCGCCTACGGCGACGACATCGGAGCGTTCCCCGCCCGCCGGTCGCTGATCGGCCTGGGATACCCCGGCGGCACGGTGGAGCTGATCTCGCTGCGGCTGTCCGACGGCCACCAGGAGTGGCGCAGACGCTTCGACGGCGTCGACACCGGCGACAAGCTCGGGATATCCCCCACCCGTGGCCTGATCTACGCCGCGCACGGGGCGAGGCTGCGCGCCGTCGACATCGACTCCGGCCGGCAGCGGTGGTCGCTGGACATCAACAGCTACGCCACGACCAAGTCCCCGCTGGGCCATCCGGTGGTCCGCCCGGGGCCGGGTGGCAGGGGCGATGTGCTGTACGTGTCCGACGGCACCAAGCTGGTCTACGCGGTGGACCCGGACCACGGCACCGAACTGTGGCGCTCCGCGCTGCCCGACGACACCGTGTGGAAGGCGACCCCCAAGCTCTCGGTCAGCCACTCGGGCCGTACCGTACTGGCCGCCGTGGCGGCGGGCGTGTTCGCGCTCGACGCCCGGACGGGGGGTGTGCGGTGGCGATTCCAGGAGAGCGGCGGCGAGCTCCTCGAGGAGTACTACGTCTACCCCGCGGGATCGTCGGCCGTCGTCGCCCACGGCGCCGCCGTGTTCCTGCTTCCGGTGGAGTGAAGGGATGACCGTGAACGTGACGGCGGACGGATCCGCCCTGCCGGTACGGCCGCTGCTCGCCCACGACCCGGAGGCGTTCGGCCGCTACCGCCTGCTCGCCCGCCTCGGCTCGGGCGGCATGGGAACCGTCTACCTGGCCCGCTCCGACGGCGGCCGGACCGTGGCCCTCAAGGCGGTCCACCGCGAGCTGGCGGAGGAGAAGGAGTTCCGGGAGCGGTTCCGGCAGGAACTCCAGGCCGTCCGGGCGCTGGGCCGAGCCGACTTCGTCCCGGCCGTCGTGGACGCCGACACCGCCGGGCCGCGGCCGTGGCTGGCCACCGAATACCTGATCGGCCCGTCGCTGGCGCAGGCCGTCGAGGCGCACGGCCCCTGGCCGTACCCCGCGACGCGCGCCCTGGGGGCGGCGCTCGCCCGGGGCCTGGCCACGGTGCACCGCCACGGCCTGGTGCACCGGGACCTGAAGCCCTCCAACGTGCTGATCACCGCCGACGGGCCCAAACTGATCGACTTCGGGCTCGCCCGGGCCGTGGGCGCCGAGCGGCTGACCCGCACCGGCCGCCAGGTGGGCACCCCGGCCTACATATCGCCCGAACAGGCGCGCCCCGTCGGCGGGCAGAGCGTCGGACCGCCCGCCGACGTGTTCGCGCTGGGCGGCCTGCTGGTGTACGCCGCCACCGGCCGGGCGCCGTTCGGCGAGGGCGAGGCCAACGACGTCCTGTACCGCGTGGCGTACGCGGAGCCCGACCTGGCCGGGCTGCCCGAGGAGCTGTGGCCGCTGATCGTCGGCGCCCTGGCCAAGGACCCCGCCGACCGGCCCGCCGCCGAGCGGATCGCCCGCGCCCTGGCGGGAACGGGCGAGGACGGCGGGCGGGAAGGGCGGGACGAGTGGGACGAGTGGGACCGCGAACCCCCGGGGCGGGGCGAGGGATTCGCCGGGCGGCTCCCCGTCGGCGTCCTGCATGACCTCGCGCTGCGCACCGCCACCGTCTGGGACCCGGAGGTGCGTCGGAGCGGGGAGCCCGCCGCCCCGCCGCCCGCCGGCCTCACCGACGCGCCACCGCCCCAGGACGGCCCGCGCCCGGCCCGCCGGAGGCTGCTGCTGGGCGGGCTGGGCGCCCTGGCCGCCGCCGGGGTGGCGGGCGGCGTGTGGTGGGCGGCGGGCTCCGGTGACCGGGACACCCGCGGCGGCTCCCGGCCCGCCCCCGGCGCCACCGGCCCGGACACCGCGCCCCAGCCGCTGTGGGAGTACCGCGGCCCCATCGGGGACCTGGGCCGGCCGCTGCTCCACCGGGACGTCATCGCCCTGCAGGCCGACCCGGGCGACGGCGTCCTCGGCGTGGACGCCCGCCGCGGCACCCTGCGCTGGACCGCGCCCGCGGTGTCCGGGTACACGCCGGTGGCCTGCGGCGGCCTCCTCGTCATGAAGGCCGCCTACGCCGACGGGGACGACCGGCTGGCGATGATCGACCCCGCCGACGGCAGGACCTGGTACTCCGATCCGCTGGGGATCACCTTCCGCTTCATGGACCTCCCGGTCTGCGCCGCGGACGGCCGCACCGCGTATGTGGTCGGCCACTCGGGCCCGCACCGCGACGGAATGCCGGACACCCGGCGCCGCTTCCTGCTGGCGTACGACACGGCGGCCCGCAGGGTGCGCTGGCGCCGGGAGCTGGCGCGCGGCGAGGCCCAGGCGCTCCCCGGCCGGGTGGCCGCCGGCCGGCTGGTGCTCGTCGACGCCGGCTCGGTGGCCGCGTACGACACGGCCGACGGCCGACGGCGGTGGACCGTGAAACTGCCGGACGACGGCCTGATCGACGAAGGCGGCAGTCAGGTGCCGGCCTGGCGGACCGCGGTGGCGCGGGACACCGTGCTGGTGTGCGGGCGCGGGCTCACCGCGCTCGACCTGCGCACCGGCCGTGCGCGCTGGCGGATCGACCCGGACCAACTGCCCTCCGGCACGGGCGAGGGGCCGGTGTTCGGCGCCCCCGCCGTGGCGGACGGGGTCGCCTACCTCACGGTGCTGGGCACGCATGTGTTCGCCATCGACCTGGCGTCCCATCATGTGCGGTGGAAGTGGGCCGCGGACACCGATCTGGCCCTGCCGCCCGCCCCCACCACGGTGGCCGGCGGGCTGGTCTTCCCGCCCTCCTCCGACAGCCGCGCCGCCGCCGTCGCGGTGAACCTCAGGACCGGCCGGACGCGGTGGACCCTCCGCGACTCGTCCGGCTCCTTCCTCGGCACCACGGGGCTGCTGGCGGGCCGGGACCGGCTGTACGTGGTGCGCGGCAAGTCGATCCGGGCGCTGCCGCTGTCCTGACGCCCGCCCGCCTGATGCCCCCGGCGCTTCGTCTCCCGCCGCCTCGTCCCCCGGTGAGCGGCGCGGAGGGCCGAACGACACGCCGGAGCCGGCCGCGGGTTGACTTGAACCTTGGTTGATGTCCGAGTCTCGGGACGCGGGCGGGCAAGGCGCCCGCCCACCCGGCCCCGGCTACGAAGACAAGGCTCCGTCATGGCACCTACCACGCACACTTCAGGCGACGCCCCGCCCACCACACCCCGGCTGGCGGTCCTCGCCTCCGTGGTCACCCTCGGCTCCATCATGTCGGTGCTGGACACCACCGTCGTGAACGTCGCCATCAACCCGTTGGCCGAGCGGTTCGACGCGCCGCTCGCCACGGTCCAGTGGGTGGCCTCCGGCTACTCCCTGGCCCTGGCCGCGGTGATCCCGGTGACGGCCTGGGCGATCCGGCGGTTCGGCACCAAACGCGTCTACATGACGGCCATCGCGCTGTTCACCCTGGGCTCCCTGCTGGCCGGCACGGCCTGGTCGATCGAGTCGCTGGTGGCCTTCCGGATGGTGCAGGGCCTGGGCGGCGGCATGATCGTGCCCACCGGCATGACGATCATGATGCGGGCCGCCACCCCCGAGACCATGGGCCGCATCATGAGCATCATGGGCATCCCCATCCTCATCGGCCCCGTCAGCGGACCGGTGCTGGGCGGCTGGCTGGTGGACTCCTTCTCCTGGCGCTGGATGTTCACCATCAACGTGCCCATCGGTGCCCTCGCCCTGCTCGTCGCCGCCCGCGCCCTGCCCCGGGCCCAGGGCGCGCCCGGCCGGCGGCTGGACGTCCCCGGCCTGCTGATGCTCTCCCCGGGCCTGGCCGCGCTCCTCTACGGGCTGTCCACCGGCGCGGAGCGGCGCGACTTCGGCGACCTGGGCGTGCTGCTCCCGGCGGCCGTGGGGGCCGCGCTGGTCGTGGGCTTCGTCCTGCGGGCCCGCACCTCCCCGCACCCGCTGATCGACCTGCGCCTGTACCGCGACCGCGCCTTCACGGCCGGCGCGGTGACGCTGGCCCTGTTCGTCGTCGGCTACTTCGGCAGCATGCTGCTCCTGCCCATGTACTTCCAGGTGGTGCGCGGCGAGAGCGTCACGGCCTCCGGTGTGCTGGGCGCCCCGCTGGGACTGGCGGCCGGCGTGACCATGCAGTTCTCCGGGCGTCTCGCGGACCGGGTCCCGCCGCGCCGGCTGGTGGCCGGCGGGGTCGCCACGGCGGCGCTCGGCATGGGTCTGCTGACCGCGCAACTGTCGGACAACCTCGCCTACTGGCGGCTGGCCCTCTCGCTCCTCGTGCTGGGCACCGGCGTCGGCCTGACCATGATGCCGACCATGGCCGCCGCCACCCGCGGGATCTCGCCCGACGACGCCCCCTCGGCCTCGACGGCCCTTCAGATCACCTCCCAGGTGGCGGCCGCGGTCGGGGTGGCCCTCTTCTCCGTCACCCTCTCCGTCAACGGCGGCGGCGCCACCACCCCGACCCACTCGGGGCCGTTCGCCGACACCTATCTGTGGGCCGTGGCCCTCATGCTGGCCGCCGTGCTCCCCGCGCTGCGCCTCCCGGGCCGCCCCCCGGCGGCCATCCCGGTGGCGCCCCCGGCGGCGCAGGCCCCGGCCGAGCGGCCCGCCCAGGAACGCGCCTGACACTCCGACAGCCCCAGAATTCTTAACCTGGTAAATTTGCTTACCGGGTTAAGATCTGTGCCCGGCCCCCGCCGGACGGCGAGGGCCGCTGTCCGCCGACCGTCGATACGGAGCAACGTCATGCGCATCGGTGTCGCCCTGCCCACCGACCACCACCAGCTGTCCCGCGAGGCCAACTCCGTCGACACCCTCATCGGCCAGGTGCGGGAACTGGCCGACGCCGGGGTGTCCGCGGCCTGGTTCACCCAGCGGTTCGACCACGACGCCATCACGGTGGCCGCCCTGGCGGCCCGTGAGGTCCCCGGCATCGACATCGGCACCGCGGTCGTGCCGATCCACCCCCGCCACCCCATCACCCTGTCCATGCAGGCCCAGACCGCCCAGGCGGCCTCCCACGGGCGCTTCACCCTCGGCGTCGGGCTGTCGGTCAAGTCCTTCGTCGAGCAGACCTACGGGCCCACCCCGCACCCCCGCGTCCGGCACCTGCGCGAACACCTCGAAGCCCTGCGCTCCTTGCTGGAGACCGGCGCGGTCGACCTCCAGGGCGACACGCTCGTCGCCAGGACCTCGCTGCCGGCCAGTGTGCCGGGCGCCCGCCCGAGGGTGCCGGTGCTGGTCGCGGCGGCGGGGGAGCAGACCCTGCGCGCCGCCGCCGAACTCGCCGACGGAGCGCTGCCGATCCTCTCCGGACCGCGCACCCTCGCCGAGTACACCGTGCCCACCCTCACCCGCCACGCCGCGGCCGCCGGCCGCCCCGCCCCCCGCGTCGCCGCCATCGTCTCCGGCGTGGTCACCGCCGACGTGGCGGGCGCCCGGGCCCGCGCCGAGGAGAACATGGCGCACTACGCGACCCTCCCCGCCTACCGCGCCGCCCTGGACCGCGAAGGCATCGACAACCCCGCCGACCTCGTCGCCATCGGCGACGAGGAGCTGCTCGCCGCCCAGGTGGCCGCGTACGCCGAGGCGGGCGTGACCGAACTGGTCTACACCCAGACCGCCATCGGCTCCCCCGAGGACGAGCGCCGCACCTGGAAACTCCTCGGCGAACTGGCCCAGCGGGCCTGACCCGCGACCGGCCGGCGGAGGCGGCGCGCGCAAACCATTGGCGGGCCCGCGCGCCCCCTCGGCATCATGTCCGGATGCTGATCAGGGAAGCCACCGCGCGGGACTGGCCCGCCATCTGGCCCTTCTTCCACGAGATCGTCGCCGCGGGCGAGACGTTCACCTATCCGCCCGACCTCGGCCGGGAACAGGGCCGCGACTGGTGGCTCCTGGCGCCGACGAACCGGACGGTCGTCGCCGTCGACGAAGCGGGCACGGTCCTCGGCACGGCCAAGATGAACAACAACCACATGGGCAACGGCGCGCACATCGCGAGCGCCAGCTACATGGTCGACCCGGCGCACTCCGGGCGGGGCGTGGGCCGCGCGCTGTGCCAGTACTCGCTGGACTGGGCGCGGGCGGCCGGCTTCCGCCGGATGCAGTTCAACGCGGTCGTGGAGACCAACGCGCACGCGGTGCGGCTCTACCGGTCGCTCGGCTTCGAGGTGCTGGGCACCCTGCCGGAGGGCTTCCGCCACCCGACCGAGGGCTACGTGGGCCTGCACATCATGCACCGCGCCCTGTGACCCGCCGGAGCGCACTCCTCGGGGGACTTGCCCGCGGCCGCGCCCGCGCTCCACCATCGAGCCGTACCCGGACCAGGAGCTTCTGATGTTCACCACCCGCCCCACCCTCCAGGGCACCTTCGGCATGGTGTCCTCCACCCACTGGCTGGCCTCCCAGTCGGCCATGGCCGTGCTGGAGGACGGCGGCAACGCCTTCGACGCGGCCGTGGCCGCCGGGTTCGTGCTGCACGTCGTCGAGCCCCACCTGAACGGACCGGCCGGCGAGGTGCCGATCATCCTCGCCCCGGCGGGCGGCACGCCCACCGTCCTGTGCGGGCAGGGCCCGGCCCCCGCCGGGGCCACCATCGACCACTACACCTCGCTCGGCCTCGACCTGGTCCCCGGTACCGGCCCGCTCGCCGCGGCCGTGCCCGGCGCGTTCGACGCGTGGATGCTGCTGCTGCGCGACCACGGCACCAAGCAACTCGCCGAGGTCCTGAAGTACGCCATCGGCTACGCCGAACACGGCCACCCCGCAGTGGAGCGCGTCGGCGAGACCGTCGAGACCGTGCGCGAGCTCTTCGAGACCGAGTGGACCACCTCGGCCGAGCTGTACCTGCCCGGCGGCCGGGCCCCCGCGCCCGGGCGGCTGCTGAAGAACCCCGCCCTCGCCGCGACCTGGCGGGCGCTGGCCGCCGAGGCCGAGGCGGGGAGCAAGGGGTCCGGCCGCGAGGCCCGGATCGACGCGGCCCGCCGGGTCTGGCGCGAGGGCTTCATCGCCGAGGCGCTGGCCGAGGCCGCCGCCCGGCCCACCCTGGACTCCTCCGGGGAGCGCCACGCCGGCACCCTCACCGGCGACGACCTCGCCGCCTTCGCCGCCGGCTACGAGGCCCCCGTCCGCTACGACTGGGAGGGCTGGACCGTGTGCAAGGCGGGGCCCTGGAGCCAGGGCCCGGTGCTCCTGCAGCAACTCGCCCTGCTGCCGCCCGGCCTGACCGCCGATGACCTGGGCACCCCCGACCTTCTGCACACCCTCATCGAGGGCGGCAAGCTGGCCATGGCCGACCGCGAGGCCTGGTACGGCGACGCCGCCGACGTCCCGCTGGACGACCTGCTCTCCGCCCCGTACAACGACCGGCGCCGGACGCTCATCGGCGAGCGCGCCTCCCGGGAGCTGCGCCCCGGGCGGCCCGGCGGCCGCGAGCCGCGCCTGAGCAAGCAGGCCCTGGCCGCGGTCGCGCGCTCGGCGTCCCGCGACCCGGAGCCCGCCACCGCGCCCGGCGCCGGCGAGCCGACCGTCGGCCCCGACGGCACCACCCGGGGCGACACCTGCCACCTCGATGTCGTCGACCGCTGGGGAAACATGGTCGCCGCCACCCCCAGCGGCGGCTGGCTGCAGTCCAACCCCGTGATCCCCGCCCTCGGCTTCCCGCTCGGCACCCGGCTGCAGATGACCTGGCTCGACCCCGGGCTGCCGGGCTCCCTCACCCCCGGCCGCCGCCCCCGCACCACCCTCACCCCCTCCCTCGCCCTGCGCGGCGGCACCCCCGTGATGGCCTTCGGCACCCCCGGCGGCGACCAGCAGGACCAGTGGAGCACGCACTTCTTCCTCGCCGTCGCCCTGCGGCCGCCCGTGCGCTCCGGGCTCGATCTGCAGGGCGCGATCGACGCGCCCAACTGGCACCAGGAGAGCTTCCCCGGCTCGTTCCACCCGCGGTCGATGGCCGCGGGGAAGGTCGTGGTCGAGTCCCGGATCGGCGAGCCCGCCATCGCCGGGCTCCGCCGCCGCGGCCATGACGTCACGGTCGGCGGCGCCTGGACCGAGGGGCGGCTGTGCGCGGTCGCCCGCGACCCCGACACCGGCGTCCTCCTCGCGGCCGCCAACCCGCGCGGCGCGCAGGGCTACGCCGTGGGCCGCTGACGCCGGGGCGCACGCCCCGCATTCGTCCGCCGGCGTCCGTCGCCCGGCGTTCGCCGGCCCGTTGTGGGCGGTCCGGCCGGGCGGGTGTCGGTGGCGTGCCTTACGGTCGTCCCATGACCACGTCCGACGATGTCCGTGCATTCGCGCTGTCGCTCCCCGGGACGACCGAGAAGATCGCCTGGTCCATGCCCACCTTCCGGGTCGCCGGGAAGATGTTCGCCACCCTCCCCGAGGACGAGACCTCGATGGCCGTCAGGTGCCCGAAGGTGGAGCGCGACGAGCTGGTCCTGGCCGAGCCGGAGAAGTTCTGGATCGCCGACCACGAGGCGAGCTTCGCCTGGGTGCGGGTGCGGCTCGCCGCGCTGGACGACATCGACGAGATGCGCGACATCCTCCTGGACTCCTGGCGGCAGGCCGCCCCGCCCAGGCTCCTGGAGCAGCGGGCGGGGCAGGCCGGGTGAGGCCGCCGCGGGCCGTCAGCCGATGCGGGCCAGGCCCTTCGCCTCGCGGCGGGCCCGGCCGCGGGAGACCCTGAGTGGATCCCAGCCCGGCCCGCGGTCGGGGAGCAGCGAGGGGTCTCCCACGACGGCCCCTCGGTGCACCTCCGCCAGCAGTCGGCGGCCCAGCACATGGGAGGCACACACCATCCCGCCGGTGGCCGCCCCGCCCACCCCGCTGCCGTACCGGGTGCTCTGGCCGACCACATACAGCCCCTCCACGCCGGTGCGCACATCGGGGCGCTTGCCGACGCCGCCCCAGTTGGCCAGCCCGTAGGGGGTGCCGCCGCTGGCGCGGATGTAGCGCTCGTTGGTCAGCGGGGTGGCGGTCTCCAGATGGGTGATGTGGTCCCGGAAGGGCCCGACGACCTCTTCCGCGGTGGCCACCATGGCCTCGGTGACCTGCTTCTTCCGCGCCACATAGGCGGCGTTGCGGCGATAGGGCCCGCCGTCGGCCGGCCCCTTGTCCACGCCCCAGAACGCATGGCCGGGCGGGCAGACCGTCATGAGCTGGAAGTTGCTGTGCCCCGGCGGGCACACGTTGGGCGCGCCGGCGTCCTTGACCGAGGCGAAGGAGAAGATCAGCTGGGGAATCTCCCGCATCCCCTCCTCGATCATCCTGGCGTGCGTCCGCTCCAGGTCGTCGTCGGCGTGCCACCAGATGTTGGCGTTGGGGGTGTCGGGCAGCTCCGTGTCCAGTGCGACGTACACCGCGGTCAGCGGGAAGCGCATGGTCGCCTCGCGGGTCTGTCTGACCAGGTGGGAGGGGAAGACCGCCTCTCCGCCGCACAGGTCCAGGACCGTCCTGCGGTAGTCGGCGTTGGAGATCACCAGGGGCGCCGTGATCCGCTCGCCGTCGGTGAGTTCGACCCCGACGGCCGTGTCGTCCTCGACGAGGATACGGGCCACCGAGGTGCGGGTGCGCAGCTCCCCGCCGTATCCCTCGAGTGCCTCGACCAGGGCGGCCACCAGCACCTGCCCGCCGCCCTCGGGGTAGTAGGCGCCGCGCAGATAGTGGTCCATCAGGTTGGCGTGCACGGAGAAGCTCACATCGGCGGGCAGCGCCCCGTAGTTGCCGAACTGCGCGGCCAGCACCGTTCTGGCCCTGGCGGAGAAACCGCAGTGGTCGAACACCGCGCCGAGGGACCGCCGGCTCCAGCGGGTCACCTCGGGGGACGCGCGGTAGAGGTCGATGACGGGCTCGCCCAGCAGACTCGCCCGGCTCAGCGCGGTGGTGGTCTTGGCGAGGTCGATGAACCGGTCGATCCCGGCGGCCTCGCCGGGCAGCGCGCGCTTCAGCCGGTCGCGGTAGTTGTCCCAGCCCGCGGGCACGTCCAGCGTGACCGTGGGGGTGATCACCCGGTCGAAGCCGCGCTCGTTGTCCATCGGCCGGAACCGCACCCGGTCGCCGACGCCGAGCCCGGAGAGGACGGCCGGGATGATCCCGTCCTCCCCGCAGTCGCCCAGGTAGTGGGTGCCGACGTCGAACTCGTAGCGCCGCCGCCTGCGGAAGACATGCGCGTTGCCACCCGCCACGTCGTGCTGTTCCAGCACCAGGACGCGGCGGCCGTCGGCGGCCAGATAGCCGCCGCACACCAGCCCGCCGATGCCGCTGCCGACGATGATCGCGTCATAGCGATCCGGCCGCGCCTTCCGGCCCGAGGCCACCTCGGTGGTCATCCCCGCCCCCCGCCCTCGCCGTTCAGGACTTGACCCCATGAACTCGGCCTCAATATACGCAGCGTCACGGGGGGAGAACGGCGAGAACCCGGTTTTCCGTGACGGCCGACCAGGTCACCGTCCGGAGCCCTGTCCACCATGCGGGCAGAACGCGCGGCGACGGCCGCCGACGGTTATCGGGTCCCGACGCCCAAGCGGCCCGCCCAGGACATGACGTCCGCCGTGGTCGCGTTGCCGCCGCAGACCACCAGACCCAGCCGGACGCCCTCGCCGACCCGCTCCACCACCCGCCGCGCGGCCGGGAGGAGACAGCCGGCGGCGGGCTCGGCCCACACCTTCGCGTGCTCGGCGAGGTCGAGGGTGCCCCGCACCGCCTCGGCGTCGGAGACCACGAGCACCTCGGTGACCAGCTCGGACACATGGTCGTAGGTGAGCCGGGAGACGGACGGCGCGCTGAGCGTGGTGACGATCGAGGAGAGCGCGACCGGCACCGGGCCGCCCGCGGCCAGCGCCTCGGACATGGCCTCGGCGCCCGCGGTCTCCACACCCCAGATCCGCACCCCGGGCCGCCGGGCCCGCAGCGCGGCCGCGACACCGGCGATCAGCCCGCCGCCGCCGATGCTGACCAGCACATCGGTCAACTCGCCCGCGTCGTCGGCCAGTTCCAGGCCCACGGTGCCCTGGGCGGCGACCACCACGGGGTCGTCGTAGGGGTGCACCAGCGTCAGCCCCTCGTCCCGCAGCCGGGACATGAGGGCGAACGCGCCGTCCATGTCGTCCATCAGACGGACGGTGGCCCCCGCCGCCTCCGCCGTCTCCACGGACCGCGCGGGCGCCGACCGGGGCATCACGACGGTCGCCTTCACATCCAGGGCGGCGGCCATGACCGCGACCCCGATCCCGTGGTTGCCACCGCTGACCGCCACCACCCCCGCCGCGCGGTCGGCCTCGCTCAGCGACAGCAGCTTCGCCGCCGCCCCGCGCGCCTTGAAGGAGCCGGTGCGCTGCAGCAACTCCAGCTTGGCGGTGACCGGAACCCCGAGCAGCGCGGTGAGACCCGGGCTCGGCACGGCCGGGGTGCGCACGACGTGTCCGGCGATCCGCTCGGCGGCCGCCTCGATGGCCGCGATGTCCGTGAGACCCGTGATGCCCGCCACGTCGTCCGCCTTCCTGTGAGGGTGCCGGGCGCGCCGCCGGTCCTCGCCGCCGTCGCCCGCGATCACCACCCTAACCACCGCACCGCGCGCTCAGGAGGAGTCCTGGAGCCCCGTCACCCGCAGGGTGATGTTCAGCCGCCCCGTCCTGAGCCCGGTGGCGGGGTCGCCGGTGCCCGCGAGGACCCTGGGCACGCCGTGGTAGACGTACCGCGAGGGCCCGCCGAACACGAACAGGTCGCCCGAGGCCAGCTCGATGTCGGTGTACGGCCTGGTGCGGGTCGCGGTGTTGCCGACCCGGAAGACACAGGTGTCGCCGATGCTCAGCGACACCACCGGCGCGGAGGACTTCTCGTCCTTGTCCTGGTGCATGCCGAGCGTGGCCTGGCCGTCGTAGAAGTTGATCAGCGCGGTGTCGGGGGTGTAGCCGGCCGCGGCCGCCTCGTCCCCGTACGCCTCGGCCAGCGCGCGGCGGCCCAACTCCACCAGCCATTCGGGGAACTCGGCGACCCGGGCGCCGTTCACGTCGTCGGCCGTACGGCTGTACCGGTAGGGCAGCCAGTGCCAGCCGACGCACACCGTCCGCACGGACATGACGCCTCCGCTCGGCAGCCTGGTGTGCCGGATCGGGACGGGCCCGCCGGCCCAGGCCCGGCAGGCCGCGACGAGCCGGCGCTGCTGCCCCGGCGTGAGCCAGCCCGGCACATGCACCGCGCCCGGCGCCACCTCCATGCGGGGGCGGGGGAACAGCGCGCTCACACGCCCTCGTGGGCCAGCAGCCGCCGCTTGCGCTCCAGGCCGCCGGCGTAGCCGGTCAGCGAGCCGTTCGCGCCGATCACCCGGTGGCAGGGGCGCACCACCAGCAGGGGGTTGGCGCCGAGCGCCGTGCCCAGGGCGCGCACCGCCCCGCGCGGGGCCCCGATCCGCTCGGCGAGCCCGCCGTAGGTGGTCGTGGTGCCGTAGGGGATGGTGTCCAGGGCCTCCCAGACCCGCCGCTGGAAGGCGCTGCCGCGGGTCACGTACTCCAGGTCGAACCGGGTCAGCTCGCCCTCGAAGTACGCGCTCAGCTGGGCGCGGACCTCACCGAACGCCTCCGGCGTCCGCCGCCACCCCTCCGCCACGACCGCGCCGCCCTTCTGGCCGGGCACGGACAGGGAGGCCAGGGCCGTGCCGCCCTTGGCGGTGGTCGACTCCTCGCCCACCAGCAGCAGTTCGCCCAGCGGGCTGTCCATCGTCGTGTAGACCGTCATCGGTCGTTCCTTTCCCGGTGTTCCTCGTCGTTCGCGCGGCCCGCGGCGGCGTGCCGGAAGTGGTGCATCGCGTAGCTGCGCCAGGGCCGCCAGGCCTCGGAGTCCACCGCCTCCGCGCCCGCGCGCCGCATCCCGGACCGTACGGCCGCGTCCGAGGTCAGCAGCACATCGGGGTCGGCCAGCGCCCGCATGCGGATGTAGCCGGCCGTCCAGGGGCCGACGCCGCGCAGGCCCAGCAGCGCCTTCTCGGTCTCGTCCCGGTCGGCGCCGGGATCGAGCAGGACGGTGCCGTCGGCGAGCGCAGCGCCCACGGCGCGCACCGCCTCACGGCGAGCGGCGGGCATCCCCAGTTCGCCCAGCGCCGCCCCGGCCAGCCGCTCAACCCTGGGGAAGAGATGGGTCAGCCCGCCGCTCGGGGTCTGCAGCGGCTCGCCGTACGCGGCCAGCAGCGCCTCGCCGAGCCTGCGGCCCGCGGCCACCGAGACCTGCTGGCCCAGCACCGCGCGGACCGCCAGCTCCTGCGGATCGGCCGCGCCGGGCGCGCGCAGCCCCGGCCGCAGGGCCACCAGCGGGGCCAGCGCGGGGTCCGCGGCCAGCCGCTCGCCGACCGCGTAAGGATCGGCGTCCAGGTCGAACAGGCGGCGTACGCGCTGGGTGGCGCAGGTCAGATCGCGCAGGTCGCACAGGTGCAGCCGGCACTCCAGCCAGCCGCCCGCGCCGGGCGCCTCGTCGACCTCGGCGATCCCGGCGCCGCTCGGCAGCCGCAGGGTGCGCCGGTAGGTCCGGGCGCCGCGCTCCCCGGTGATCTCCTCGAGGCCCGCGAGGGCGCGGTCGCCCAGGTAGTCGAAGACCTCCGCGGCGGCGTAGGGGCCGCGGAAGGCGAGCCGCAGCGGGATCCCTGCGGCGCCGTCCCCGGAGCCGACCGGGCCGAAGCGCGCGGTCTGGCCGGGGCGGGCGGCGCGCAGCTCGCTGGGCGTGGTGGCGTAGATCTCGCGGATGGTGTCGTTGAACTGCCGCACGCTGGCGAAGCCGGCCGCGAAGGCGATCTCGGCGGCCCGCATGCCGGTGGTCTGGAGCAGGATCCGGGCGGTGTGGCCGCGCTGGGCCCGGGCGAGGGCGAGCGGGCCGGCGCCCAGTTCGGCGTTGAGCTGGCGCTGCACCTGCCGGGCGCTGTAGCCCAGCCGCCCGGCGAGCCCGGCCACCCCCTCGCGGTCGACGACGCCGTCGCCGATCAGCCGCATCGCCCGGCCGACCACATCGGCCCGGGCGTTCCACTCGGCGGACCCGGGCACCGCGTCCGGGCGGCAGCGGCGGCAGGCCCGGAAGCCGGCGCCCTGGGCCGCGGCCGCGGTCGGGTAGAAGCGGATGTTCTTCCGCTTGGGCGTGATCGCGGGGCAGCTCGGCCGGCAGTAGATCCCGGTGGTGGAGACGGCGAAGAAGAACTCGCCGTCGAAGCGGGCGTCGCGGCTGCACACCGCCTCGTACTTGCCGTCGTCGGTCATCACCCCTCCACTGTGCGGCAGCGCGGGGCGGGGTGCTGGCGGAAATCGGACATGGCCTTCGTGGCGCCCGGCGGGGCCGCCCCGCCGGGGTGGTCCGCCCCCGTGGTCCGCCCGCGCGGTCGCGGTCGCGCGGGCGCGCGGGAGCCTCAGCGGCGGGGCGCCGGCGCCTCAGCCGGCCGTCGCGGGGACGGGCGCGGTCGCGGGGCGGTGGGCGTAGCAGCGCCGCAGCCAGCGGGCGCGCCCCTCGGCGGCCGGCTGGAAGGGTACCCGGCGGTGCATCACCCGGCGGTTGTCGAAGATGTGGAACCCGCCCTCCTCGACCATCACCGGCAGGCCGGGCAGCCCGGCCGCGTGGCGCTCGAAGTCGGCCAGCGCCGCCCGCGCCCCGGGGGTGTGGCCGGTGAGCCTGCCGGGGCCGTAGCGCAGGGCCGCGTTGCCGTCCGGGAGCGTCCACAGCACGGGGACCACGGTGCGGCTCAGGGGCCTGCCGTGGTCGTCGGTGGTGTACGACTCGGGCGCGGTCACCGTGAAGTCGGGGCGCCGCAGCGCCTCGGCCGTCCGGTCCGGCAGCGTCTCGAGGACGGTGTCGACGGGCAGCAGGTCGGTGGGCACCCGCTCGTCGTTGCGCATGCCGAAGAAGGACAGGTAGTGGGGGATGGCCTCGGCGGCGTCCGCCTCCGGCCGGTGGTCGAGCACCGAGTCGTCGGTGTGCCAGTCGAGGGGCTGCGCGTACCCCCAGGAGGTGAGGGTGTCGGCCGAGGCGGCGCGGGGCGCCACGTTCCTGATCAGACGGCCGTCGTTCTCCCACGGGTAGGCGATCGGGGTGAGCCCGAGCAGGTGCAGGATGCCGAAGTGCACCAGGTTGGGCGTGCGCAGCAGCGATTCGTCGCAGAACCCGTCCCGGGGGGTGGGCACGGGTTCGTGGGGGCCGGGCAGATTGGCCAGGGTGAGCCACGCGGTGGGGGAGTACCGCCACTGCGCGAGGGCGTCGAGGACCTCGGCGGGCAGATGGTTGCGCAGGTGCTTGGCACCGTACTCCAGATAGAGGTCCGGGCCGGTGTCGGGCAGCGCGTCGCCGAGCTCGGTGACCGCGTCCAGGGCGGCCCCCGCCGCGGCCTTGGACGGGTCCGGGATGTGCAAGGTGTGAATACCGCTGCGGCTCTTGGTCATGATCTTGACCCTACGAACACCCCGCTCGCATGTTCGCCTTCTGTGGAAGATTTGAGGCGATTCTGAGCTTGTCGCCCCGGCATCCGCCCGCTTCTCCCTGGTCGACCGGGGTACAGCGGCGGGCGGTCAGCGTAATCCGTGGCCGTGGACCCATTGACCCGGCGTGTTCGCCACCTTAGCCTCCATCTACATACATAGACAGCGTGCACGTATGTGGGGCAGGTCGCTGTAACCACCCGGGACCGAGGAATCCGTCAATGAGCCAGCCAACCATCACCGCCTTCTCCGTCTACCCGGTCGCCGGCCGGGACTGCATGGAGCTCAACCTCTCCGGGGCGCACGGCCCCTACTTCACCCGCAACGTGGTCGTCCTCGAGGACTCCGAGGGACGCACGGGCCTGGGGGAGGTCCCGGGCGGTGAGAAGATCACGCAGACGCTGCGCGACGCCGCCTCCCTCGTCGTCGGCGCCCGCGTGGGCGACTACAAGCGCGTCCTGCGCGAGATCGCGGACCGGTTCGCCGACCGCGACGCGGGGGGAAGGGGGTTGCAGACCTTCGACCTGCGCACCACCGTGCACGCCGTCACCGCGGTCGAGTCGGCGCTGCTCGACCTGCTGGGACAGCACCTCGAGGTCCCCGTCGCGGCGCTCCTGGGCGACGGGCAGCAGCGCGACTCCGTCCGGGTCCTCGGCTATCTGTTCTACGTCGGCGACCCCGGCCGCACCGACCTGGAGTACGTGCGCGAACCGGACGCCGGCGCGGAGTGGTACCGCATCCGGCACGAGGAGGCGCTGACCCCCGAGGCGATCGTCCGCCAGGCCGAGGCCACCTTCGACCTCTACGGCTTCCGCGACTTCAAGCTCAAGGGCGGGGTCCTGGAGGGCCACGAGGAGGTCAAGGCCGTCCGGGCGCTCAAGGAGCGCTTCCCCGAGGCCCGGATCACCCTCGACCCCAATGGCGCCTGGTCGCTGCGCGAGGCCATCGAGCTGTGCCGGCCCCTGGTCGGCACGCTCGCCTACGCCGAGGACCCCTGCGGGGCCGAGGGCGGCTACTCGGGGCGTGAGGTCCTGGCCGAGTTCCGGCGCGCCACCGGCCTCCCCACGGCCACCAACATGGTCGCCACCGACTGGCGCCAGATGACCCACGCCCTGGCCCTCCAGTCGGTGTCCATCCCGCTCGCCGACCCCCACTTCTGGACCATGCAGGGCTCGGTGCGGGTCGCCCAGCTCTGCCATGAGACGGGGCTGACCTGGGGATGCCACTCGAACAACCACTTCGACATCTCCCTGGCGATGGTCGCCCACTGCGGCGCCGCAGCCCCGGGCGAGTACAACGCCCTGGACACCCACTGGATCTGGCAGGAAGGGCTGGAGCGGCTCACCGTGGACCCGCCGCGGATCGTGGGCGGCGAGGTCGCCGTCCCCGACCGCCCGGGCCTCGGTGTCCAGCTCGACGAGGACCGCCTCCTGGCCGCCCATGAGCTCTACCGGGAGAAGGCCCTCGGGGCGCGGGACGACGCGGCCGCGATGCGGTACCTCGTCCCGGACTGGACCTTCGACAACAAGCGGCCCTGCCTGGTGCGCTAGCCGCCTCGCGTCCGCCCGGGGCCCTCGGGCCCCCGAGGGCCCCGGGCGGGACCCGAGCGTACGGTGGGACCGGCCGATTCATCGAGACGGTCCGATCCCCCGTACCGCAGGAGGAACAGTGGAACCACGCGTCACGGACAACCCGGAGCAGTCGCGCTTCGAGATCTTCGACGGCGAGAGCGGGGAGCTCGCGGGCTTCGCGGAGTACGAACGCTCGAACGACCAGATGGCGTTCACCCACACCGAGATCGACCCCCGCTTCGAGGGCAGGGGTCTCGGCGGGCGGCTGGTGCGCGGGGCCCTCGACTCGGCCCGGGAGGCGCACCTCGAGGTGCTGCCGTTCTGCTCCTTCGTACGGAGCTGGATCGGCAAGCACCCCGAGTACATCGCCCTGGTGCCCGAGGACCGGCGCCCGCGCTTCCAGCTGTGAGCCGGCCGCCCGGGCGGCCGGCTCAGTCCTGGCGCTACATGTCGGACCGGCCATCCCGGGCCTCGACCGCGTGGCCGCCGAACTGGTTGCGCAGCGCGGCGATCATCTTCATCTGCGGGGAGTCGTCCTGGCGGGACGCGAAGCGGGCGAAGAGCGAGGCGGTGATGGCGGGCAGCGGCACGGCCTTG
>NZ_BAAASD010000078.1:0-20485 GCF_039532705.1 Streptomyces sparsogenes subsp. cuspidosporus
CAAGGCCGTGCCGCTGCCCGCCATCACCGCCTCGCTCTTCGCCCGCTTCGCGTCCCGCCAGGACGACTCCCCGCAGATGAAGATGATCGCCGCGCTGCGCAACCAGTTCGGCGGCCACGCGGTCGAGAACAAGAAGTAACCAGCTCCCGCGAGGAGCCGCCGGGGGAGGTCGGCGCGCCACCATGCATGTCACGCATCTGTCGCTCGCCGACTTCCGCTCGTACGCCCGGGCCGAGGTCGCCCTCGGCCCGGGCGTCACGGCCTTCGTGGGCCCCAACGGCCAGGGGAAGACCAATCTCGTCGAGGCCATCGGCTATGTGGCCACGCTCGGCAGCCACCGTGTCTCCTCCGATGCCCCGCTGGTGCGGATGGGCGCGGACCGGGCGATCGTGCGGGCCGCCATCGCCGAGGGCGACCGGCAGCAGCTGGTCGAGCTCGAGCTGAACCCCGGCAAGGCCAACCGGGCCAGAATCAACAGGTCCTCGCAGGTCAGGCCGCGTGATGTGCTGGGCATCCTGCGCACGGTGCTGTTCGCGCCCGAGGACCTGGCCCTGGTGAAGGGGGATCCGGGCGAGCGCCGCCGGTTCCTGGACGAGCTGGTCACCGCCCGCTCACCGCGCATGGCCGGGGTCCGCTCCGACTACGAGCGGGTGCTCAAGCAGCGCAACACCCTGCTCAAGACCGCCGCGATGGCGCGGCGCCACGGCGGCGGCCGCGGCTCCGGCGGCGAGGCGGCGCTGTCCACCCTCGACGTATGGGACCAGCACCTGGCGCGGGCCGGTGCCGAGTTGCTCGCCCAGCGCCTCGATCTGATCTCCGCCCTGCAGCCGCTGACCGACAAGGCGTACGAGCAACTGGCGCCCGGCGGTGGGCCGGTGGGATTCGACTACCGCAGCTCCGTCGGCGAGGACCTGGCGGCAGCGGGCACCCGTGAGGAGCTGTACGAGCAGCTCTCGGCCGCGCTCGCCGCCGCCCGCAGACAGGAGATCGAGCGCGGGGTCACCCTGGTCGGCCCGCACCGCGACGACCTGGTGCTCCGGCTCGGGCAGCTTCCGGCGAAGGGGTACGCGAGCCATGGCGAGTCCTGGTCGTACGCGCTGGCCCTGCGCCTGGCCTCGTACGACCTGCTGCGCGCCGACGTCGCCTGGGGCACCGGCAGCCCGCCGGCCGGGACAGCCGAGGCCGGCGCCGGTGGGGCCGGTGGGTCGGGCGGGGGCCGACGGGCGGGTGAGCCGGTGCTGGTGCTCGACGATGTCTTCGCGGAGCTCGACGAGCGGCGCCGGGAGCGGCTGGCCGAGCTGGTCGCGCCCGGGGAGCAGGTGCTGGTGACGGCGGCCGTGGAGGACGACGTACCCGGGGTGCTGGCGGGCGCTCGCTACGCGGTGTCCCACGGGGAGGTGCGGCCCCTGTGACCGAGCAGCCCGCACGGCCCGCCCGGCCGACCACCCCCGCGGAGCCCTCGGGGGTCGATCTGGCGCGCGTGGCGCTGCGCGCCGCCAAGGAACAGGCGCGCGCCCGGGGCGCGGCGGCGCAGCAGAAGAAGCAGGCGCGTCGAGGGGGCTTGCGCTCCGGAGCGCGCGCTGATGGACGCGATCCGCTTCCGCTCGGTGCCGCGATCAGCCGGCTGATCACCGAGCGGGGCTGGGAGACCCCGGCCGCCGTCGGGGGGGTCATGGGCCGCTGGCCGCAGATGGTGGGGCCGGAGGTGGCCCAACACTGCGAGCCGCAGCGGTACGACGAGGACGCGCGGGTGCTGACGGTGCGGTGCGACTCGACGGCGTGGGCGACCCAGCTGAGGCTGCTGGCCCCGCAGCTGGTGGCCCGGCTCAACGCGGACCTGGGCCAGGGCGCGGTCAAGCTGATCAAGGTGCTGGGCCCGGGCGGCCCGGCCCGCCGCTACGGTCCGCTGCGCGCCCCCGGCAGCAGGGGTCCGGGGGACACCTACGGCTGACGCGGACCGCGCGTGCGCCCCCCGGCCGGACCGGGCGCGGGGGCGGTGGGTGACGTTCGTGAACGGGGTGGCGTACGGGGTGCCCGTCATGGTTGCCGGTGGTTGACGGCCCGAAGCGCTGAGTGGCGGCGTGAGCCTCTTGGACCCCGTCCCCAGATATGGGGAGTCGGCGGCGACCGGTTCAGGGCGGCACATGCGTACTCAGGCACCGGCAAGCCCCCATTCTTGTCGGCGCTACCGGTAGACTGGGGCCGTACACCGTCGCCGCTTGCGCACCGAGCGCTCGCGGAAACATGTTGAACGACGCAGCCGCTCCCGCTTGCCCCGGAGTCGGCTCGTGCTGTGCCAGAAAGGGCGCTTCGTGGCCGATTCCGGCAACCCCAACGAGAACATCCCGTCCGAGATCCCGTCCGAGGACGGCGCGGAGGCCCTGGCCCCGCCGTCGTACGACGCCAGTGCGATCACCGTCCTGGAGGGCCTGGACGCGGTCCGCAAGCGACCCGGTATGTACATCGGTTCCACCGGCGAGCGCGGCCTCCACCACCTCGTGTACGAGGTGGTGGACAACTCCGTGGACGAGGCCCTGGCCGGTCACGCGGACACCATCGAGGTGACGATCCTGGCCGATGGCGGGGTCCGCGTGGTCGACAACGGCCGCGGTATCCCGGTCGACCTCCACCCAGTGGAGAAGAAGCCGGCCGTCGAGGTCGTGCTGACCGTGCTGCACGCGGGCGGCAAGTTCGGAGGCGGGGGTTACGCCGTCTCCGGCGGTCTGCACGGCGTCGGCGTCTCCGTGGTCAACGCGCTGTCGTCGAAGGTCGCGGTCGAGGTCAAGCGGGACGGCTACCGCTGGACCCAGGACTACAAGCTGGGCGCCCCGACCGCGCCGCTGGCGAAGAACGAGCCGGTCTCGGAGACCGGTACGACGGTCACCTTCTGGGCCGACCCGGACGTCTTCGAGACGACCGAGTACTCCTTCGAGACGCTGTCGCGGCGCTTCCAGGAGATGGCGTTCCTGAACAAGGGCCTGACCATCTCGCTGAAGGACGAGCGCGCGGCCCATGTGGACGAGGAGGGCAATCCGCTCTCCGTCTCGTACTGCTACGAGGGCGGCATCGTCGACTTCGTGAAGTACCTGAACTCCCGCAAGGGGGAGCTGGTCCACCCCACGGTCATCGGCTTCGAGGCCGAGGACAGGGAGCGGATGCTCTCGGTGGAGATCGCGATGCAGTGGAACACCCAGTACACCGAGGGTGTCTACAGCTTCGCGAACACCATCCACACCCATGAGGGCGGTACCCACGAGGAGGGCTTCCGCGCCGCGCTGACGTACTTGATCAACAAGTACGCGCGGGACAAGAAGCTGCTCCGGGAGAAGGACGACAACCTCACCGGTGAGGACATCCGCGAGGGCCTGACCGCGATCATCTCGGTCAAGCTCGGCGAGCCGCAGTTCGAGGGCCAGACGAAGACGAAGCTGGGCAACACGGAGGCGAAGACCTTCGTCCAGAAGATCGTCCATGAGCATCTGGCCGACTGGCTGGACCGCAACCCCAACGAGGCGGCGGACATCGTCCGCAAGTCCATCCAGGCGGCGACGGCCCGGGTGGCGGCGCGTAAGGCGCGCGACCTGACCCGCCGCAAGGGGCTGCTGGAGACCGCCTCGCTGCCGGGCAAGCTGGCGGACTGCCAGTCCAACGACCCGGCCAAGTGCGAGATCTTCATCGTCGAGGGTGACTCCGCCGGCGGCTCGGCCAAGGCCGGCCGGAACCCGCAGTACCAGGCGATCCTGCCCATCCGAGGCAAGATCCTCAATGTCGAGAAGGCCCGGGTCGACAAGATCCTCCAGAACAACGAGGTCCAGGCGCTGATCTCGGCGTTCGGCACCGGTGTGCACGAGGACTTCGACATCAGCAAGCTCCGCTACCACAAGATCATTCTGATGGCGGACGCCGACGTCGACGGTCAGCACATCAACACCCTGCTGCTCACCTTCCTCTTCCGCTTCATGCGTCCGCTGGTCGAGGCGGGCCATGTCTTCCTGTCCCGCCCGCCGCTGTACAAGATCAAGTGGGGTCGGGACGACTTCGAGTACGCGTACTCGGACCGCGAGCGGGACGCGCTGATCCAGGCCGGCCGTGAGCAGGGCAAGCGCATCAAGGAGGACTCGGTCCAGCGCTTCAAGGGTCTGGGCGAGATGAACGCCGAGGAGCTGCGCGTGACCACCATGGACGTCGATCACCGCGTCCTGGGCCAGGTCACCCTGGACGACGCGGCGCAGGCCGACGACCTGTTCTCGGTCCTGATGGGTGAGGACGTCGAGGCCCGGCGCTCGTTCATCCAGCGCAACGCCAAGGACGTCCGCTTCCTCGACATCTGAGTCGGCCGAGCAGCCGCAGACGACAGAAGGACTTGACCAGCAATGGCCGACGAGAACACCCCGAACACGCCCGAAGACACCGCCCAGGGGGCCGCCCTCCGCGTCGAGCCGGTGGGCCTCGAGACGGAGATGCAGCGCTCGTACCTCGACTACGCGATGAGCGTGATCGTGAGCCGCGCGCTGCCCGACGTCCGGGACGGCCTCAAGCCGGTGCACCGGCGCGTGCTGTACGCGATGTACGACGGCGGGTACCGGCCCGAGAAGGGCTTCTACAAGTGCGCGCGCGTCGTCGGCGACGTGATGGGCACCTACCACCCGCACGGCGACTCGTCCATCTACGACGCCCTGGTGCGGCTGGCCCAGCCGTGGTCGATGCGGATGCCGCTGGTCGACTCCAACGGCAACTTCGGCTCCCCGGGCAACGACCCGGCCGCGGCCATGCGCTACACCGAGTGCAAGATGGCCCCGCTGTCCATGGAGATGCTCCGGGACATCGACGAGGAGACCGTCGATTTCCAGGACAACTACGACGGGCGCAACCAGGAGCCGACGGTCCTGCCGTCCCGCTTCCCGAACCTGCTGATCAACGGCTCGGCGGGGATCGCGGTGGGCATGGCCACCAACATCCCGCCGCACAACCTCCGCGAGGTGGCCGAGGGCGCCCAGTGGTTCCTGGCGAACCCGGAGGCCACGCCGGAGGAGCTGCTCGACGCGCTGATCGACCGGATCAAGGGCCCGGACTTCCCGACCGGCGCCCTGGTCGTCGGCCGTAAGGGCATCGAGGAGGCGTACCGCACCGGCCGTGGCTCGATCACGATGCGCGCGGTCGTGGAGGTCGAGGAGATCCAGGGCCGGCAGTGCCTGGTGGTCACCGAGCTGCCGTACCAGGTCAACCCGGACAACCTGGCGCAGAAGATCGCCGACCTGGTGAAGGAGGCCAGGATCGGCGGCATCGCGGACGTCCGCGACGAGACGTCCTCGCGCACGGGCCAGCGCCTGGTCATCGTGTTGAAGCGGGACGCGGTCGCCAAGGTCGTCCTCAACAACCTCTACAAGCACACCGATCTGCAGACCAACTTCGGCGCGAACATGCTGGCGCTGGTCGACGGGGTGCCGCGCACCCTCTCGCTGGACGCCTTCATCCGCAACTGGGTCACGCACCAGATCGAGGTCATCGTCCGGCGGACGCGCTTCCGGCTGCGCAAGGCGGAGGAGCGGGCCCACATCCTGCGCGGTCTGCTCAAGGCGCTGGACGCGATCGACGAGGTCATCGCGCTGATCCGGCGCAGTGACACGGTCGAGACGGCGCGCGGCGGCCTGATGGACCTGCTGACGATCGACGAGATCCAGGCGAACGCGATCCTGGAGATGCAGCTGCGGCGGCTGGCCGCCCTGGAGCGTCAGAAGATCATCCAGGAGCACGACGAGCTGCAGGCCAAGATCAACGAGTACAACGCGATCCTGGCCTCGCCCGAGCGGCAGCGGCAGATCATCAGCGAGGAGCTGACCGCGATCGTCGAGAAGTACGGCGACGACCGGCGCACCAAGCTGATCCCCTTCGACGGGGACATGTCCATCGAGGACCTGATCGCCGAGGAGGACATCGTCGTCACGATCACCCGTGGCGGCTATGTGAAGCGGACGAAGACCGAGGACTACCGCTCGCAGAAGCGCGGCGGCAAGGGCGTGCGCGGCACGAAGCTCAAGCAGGACGACATCGTCGACCACTTCTTCGTCTCGACCACCCACCACTGGCTGCTGTTCTTCACCAACAAGGGCCGGGTCTACCGGGCGAAGGCGTACGAGCTGCCGGACGCGGGCCGGGAGGCGCGCGGGCAGCACGTCGCGAACCTGCTGGCGTTCCAGCCGGACGAGCAGATCGCGCAGATCCTGGCGATCCGGGACTACGAGGCGGCGCCGTATCTGGTGCTGGCCACGAAGTCGGGCCTGGTGAAGAAGACCCCGCTCAAGGACTACGACTCGCCGCGGTCGGGTGGTGTGATCGCCATCAACCTCCGGGAGACGGAGGACGGCCGGGAGGACGAGCTGATCGGAGCCGAGCTGGTTTCGGCCGACGACGATCTGCTGCTGATCAGCAAGAAGGCACAGTCGATCAGGTTCACGGCCACGGACGAGTCGCTGCGGCCCATGGGGCGGGCGACCTCGGGCGTGAAGGGCATGAGCTTCCGCGAGGGGGACGAGCTCCTCTCGATGAATGTCGTCCGGCCCGGTACGTTCGTGTTCACCGCCACCGACGGCGGGTACGCGAAGCGGTCGAACGTCGACGAGTACCGCGTCCAGGGCCGTGGCGGCCTCGGCATCAAGGCCGCCAAGATCGTGGAGGACCGCGGTTCGCTGGTCGGTGCGCTGGTGGTCGAGGAGAGTGATGAGATCCTTGCCATCACGCTCAGCGGTGGCGTGATCCGTACTCGTGTGAACGAGGTCAGGGAGACGGGCCGTGACACCATGGGCGTCCAACTGATCAACCTGGGCAAGCGCGATGCCGTCGTCGGCATCGCCCGGAACGCCGAGGCCGGTCGTGAGGCTGAAGAGGTCGAGGACGAGTCCGAGACCGGGAGCGAGGCAGCCGAGGGGGCCGCGTCCGAGGCGGCCGGGGGCACACCGTCCCCGGCCGACGAGACCGAGGAGTAAGTCGTGAGTGGAGCCACGGGTGCCGCGGCGGGCGGCGGCGGAGCAGGTGCCGGCAAGCGGCCGGCGCCGGGAGCCGCGTCCGCCGGGAGCGGATCATCCGCTTCGGGAGGCGCCCGTGGCCCCGCCGCCGACTCCCATGGGGGAACCGTGACGGACATCAGGCAGCCGCAGCCGCCCTACGAGGGCCACACCGGGAGTCCGCTGCCCGGTGAGCGGCCGTCCCAGCAGCAGCCCGCGCAGCCGTACCACCCGCCGCAGGCCTACGCGCCGCCGAGCGGTGGCGGGGCCGCGCGGGGCGCCTCCGGGCAGCAGCAGACGGCGGCGCGCCGCCCGCGCCCGGAGGCGGGCGCCCGCTCGGCTCCGCGCACCCGCAAGGCGCGGCTGCGGGTCTCCCGGGTGGACCCGTGGTCGGTGATGAAGGTCAGCTTCCTGCTCGCGATCGCGCTCGGCATCTGCACCGTGGTCGCCGCGGCGGTGCTGTGGATGGTCATGGACGGGATGGGCGTCTTCAGCGCTGTGGGCGGCACGATCAGCGAGGCCACGGAGTCGAAGAAGGGCAGCGGCTTCGATCTGGAGTCGTTCCTGTCGCTGCCGCGGGTGCTGGTCTTCACCGGGGTCATCGCCGCGATCAACGTGGTGCTGGCGACGGCCCTGGCCACCCTGGGGGCCTTCATCTACAACCTGTCGGCGGGCTTCGTCGGCGGTGTGGAGGTCACGCTCGCCGAGGACGAGTAGCGGCCGTCCGTTACCGATTTTGGGACAGGGCTGGTCGTGCGCTAATCTTTCGGTGCAGCGCGGGGCTATAGCTCAGACGGTTAGAGCGCTTCCCTGATAAGGAAGAGGCCACAGGTTCAAGTCCTGTTAGCCCCACCGGCGCGATCGGCCCGGACGGAGATCACCTCTCCGTCCGGCCCGATTCTGTCCGCGCCGATTCCGTAAACGCGCCCGGTCAGTTGGGACCTGCCGTCGTTCGGCCCATGCCGGGCATAGGTCACCGATCGGTATCGGCCGGTGTGTATCATCGGGCGCCAGAGGTCCCCTACGTCAAGGAAAGAGACGAGGTAGCGCGGTGAAGAAGCTTCTCCTGGTCGCACTGGCCGCCATCGGCGGGCTCCTCGTGTACCGCCAGATCCAGGCGGATCGCGCCGAGCAGGATCTGTGGACGGAGGCGACCGACTCCGTGCCCGCAGGTTCGGGTGTGTGAGACCAACAGCTCCGTACAGGGCCCCGATCGCTGGAGCGGTCGGGGCCCTGTCGGCTTTACTGGCGGCCGTCGCGGGAAACGCGGCGACCGCCGGCCGCTTTATTCACTCTTGCGAACGAAAAGCTTGCATAAGCAAAGTTGAACGGGCCGTACGGCCGGTACGACGAGGAGTGACCCGCGATGAACGACCGCAGCACGGTCAGGACCGGCCTCGCCGCGGTGGCGGCGCTGTGCGCGGTGGCCACGGCGCCGTGGCCGGCCGGTCAGGCCTGGGCCGCGCCCGCGGACGGGGCCGCCGGGGCCCGGCCGTACCGGACCCAGGGGACCTCAGTCGAGGGCACGAGCGACGCTCAGGGAGCCCCGCCGCTGAAGCCGGGGTTCGGCTACGTCGACAGCATCGCGGCGGGCCAGAAGCGGCACTACGAGGTCCGGCTGGACGCCACCTCCTCGGCATACGTCTCAGCCGTCGCGGCACCCCGGCCGGGGGCGGGCGTCGCCTCGTACCGCGACGGCCTCAAGGTGACGCTGGAGAGCCCCGACGGCGCCACCTGCGGCAGCTCCGACCGGAAGATCGAGGCGAACGGCGTGGCCTACCCGCTCGCCGACTACGCAGCACGCCTGGCCGAACCGGGCTCGGTGGCCTCCTGCCGCAAGGCGGGCCGGTACGTCGTCACGGTGGAGCGCGGGACCGGCTCCCAGGACCCCGCCCGCTGGCCGCTGGAACTCCGGCTGATGGTGGAGCCACCGGTGAAGGGCGGCGACAGGGGCCAGGCCCCGGAGGGGAGTTGGCGCACGCCCGCGCCCGAACCGCCCGAGGGCCAGGCCCGGTGGCGGCAGGGCGGCAGGGGGTTCAACGACGCCCGCCCCCTGTCCACAGGGGTGTGGGCGGATCAGATAAAGCCGGGAGAGACCCACTTCTACCGGGTGCCGGTCGACTGGGGGCAGCGGCTGAACGCCATTGCCGAACTCCCCGCCTCGAAGACCGGAGAGGGGGCCGGGGTGAACGACGCCCTCGGGATGCGGGCGTTCAACCCGGCGCGCGGCCTGACCAGAAAGACCTCCTTCGCCGGCTACGACGGCCGGAAGGCCCGGGCCGAACTGGACACCGCCCCCGTGGCGTACGGCAACCGCACCGCGCGGGCCGAGTACTCGGTGCGCACCATGAGCTTCTCGGGTTGGTACTACCTCGCGGTCACGGTGAACCCGGAGGTCACACGGTTCTTCAAGGGCGCGGTGCCGCTCACCCTGCGGGTGCGGGTCTCGGGCGACCCGGCGGCCGGGCCCACGTACGACGGGGACGCGGTCCGGGCGGGGTTCGGCCTGACGGACGCCGACAAGCGGGAGGCCGCCCGGGCGCCGGCCACCGGGGATGACGCCATGGCGGTGCCCGCCGGCAGGAGTGAGGACCGGCTGCGGCTGGTGGCCTACGCCAGCTACGCGGCCGGCGCGCTGCTGCTGATCGGGCTCGGGGGGTGGACGCTGGTGGCCCGGCGCCGCGCCCCGGTGGCCGCGGCAGGGACCCCCGGCCCGGGCAGGCACCGGCGGCCCGGCCCGCCGCCGCCCGCCCGGTAGCCCGGCCCCCGTAGCGCGGCGCGGCCCCCGCCCGGTGGCCCGGCGGGGGCCGGCCGGTCAGCTTGCCCGCCTGGCCGGCCCCGCTCGGCCGGCCCGGTAGCTCGGCCTGCTCGGCCGGCCCGATCGGTCAGCCGGCGGCCAGCAGCGCCCAGGTGCCCACCGCGAAGCAGACGGCGGCGGCGATGAGGATCGCGATCGCCGCCTTCCGGGACGGGCCGGGACGCCGCTCGGGCCCGGCGAGTGGAACCTGCGGCTGGGGAGCGGTGTATGGACGAGTAGGAGGGGATTCGGGCCGGACCGCCGGAGCGGGAGCCGTGGCGGGAGTGGGGGTGGGCGTATGCGTATGCGAGGGCTGGGGTCCTGGCCGGCGCGGATCGAGCGGGGTCTGCGGCGGCTGTGCGGGCGGTACGGGGCTCGGGGGCGGTGGGGGCTGCGCGGGCCCGGGGCGAGGGGTCTGCCGGCTGCGGGACCCCGGAGTACGGGGTGAGCGGGGCGTAAGGGGCCTGGGGCTGCCCCGCCGAGTGCTGGGCCGCCGGGTGCTGGGCCGCCGGGTGCTGGGCCGCCGGGTGCTGGGCCGCCGGGTGCTGGGCCGCCGGGTGCTGCCCGGTGTGCGGCTGCGCGGTGTGCGGCTGCGCGGCGGGCGGGGGTGGGGTGTGCGGCGGTGGGGTCGGTGGCTGCGGCGGGATCCCGGTGTGCGGCGTCTGGGGCTGGGGCGGGGGCAGTTGGAAGCTGCCAGTGTCCGACATCGACGGGTGCGACGGGTGCGACGGCGGCGACTGCGAGGACTGTGGCTGCCCGGGCTGTGGCTGCGACGGCTGCGATACGGACGGTTGTGGTTCGGATGGCCCTGGCGTCATCGGCGCCTGGGGAAAAGGGGCTTGGGGCGTGGCGGCGCCGTGCCGGCGGTTCGCGCCCCCGCCGGTGTCCCCGCCCGTGCTCCTGTCCCCGCCCGTGCTCCCGCCCTCGTCAGCGCCCGTGCCCGCGACCGTGCCCGCGACCGTGCCCGCGACCGTGCCCGCCGCGACCGTGCCCGCCGCGACCGTGCCCGTGTCGGGGTCGGCCTGTCGGGCCGTCCGGAGGGGGCCCTCGGGGCCGAAACCCTCGGGGAGCGGCCCGAGATGGTCGAAGACCTCGATGACCTCGTCGTCGATGCCGGGCTCGGGCAGCAGCTCCGCGGCCGCGAGAAGCGCCTTGCGCGCCCCCGTGGCCGAGCGGAACCGGTTCTCGGGGTCGGGCTGCAGCAGGTTCGCTATCACCTGCCACAGCGGCTCAGGCACCCCTTCCGGCGCGTTCGGCACGCCCTGCTCGAACAGCTTGACCAGGGCGTCCGCGTCCGGCTTGTGCCCGCTGAGCAGATACAGCGCCACCAGGCCGACCGCGAAGAGGTCCGCGGGGAAGTCCGGCTCCTCGCCCATCATCTGCTCGGGCGCAAAGTAACCGGGCGTCCCCATCACGAAGTTGGCCTCGGTGAGCCGGGGCTCCCCCTTCGTCAGCGCGATGCCGAAATCCCCCAGCCGCACATGCGGCCGACCGGTCCCGGTGGCCTCCAGCAGGATGTTCGCGGGCTTGATGTCGCGGTGCACCACGTTTTCCGCGTGCACCGCCGCCAGGCCGGAGAGCAACTGGTCCAGCAGCGTGCACACATAGCGCGGCGGCAGCGGACCGTAGTCGCCGATGAGGTGGGCCAGCGAGCCGCCGCCCACCAGGTCCATGGTGAACAGGACCTTGTCGTCGTCCGCGGCCCAGCTCGCCGGTGCCAGCACATAGGGGTGGTCGATGCGCAGCGCCTGCTCCCGCACGAAGCGCAGCAAGGTGTGCGCGTCGCGCTGCTGGAGCACCTTCGCCGCGACGTACCGGCGGCGCCGGTGGTCCCAGACGCGCCATACGGCGCCCACGCCACCGCGTCCGATCGGGTCGACCAGCTCGTACCGGCCCGCGAAGATCTCACCCATCGCGCGGCCCCCGCCCCCTCATCGGCTCGTCAGCAGTCCTTCGGCCCGTCAGCTCTGGTGCGCCTCGTAGTGGGCGACCGCCTCGGCGGTCCGCCCGGCGCCGTACACCCGGAGGAACTCCGCCAGCTCCGGGTGGGTGGGGGCGAGGGTGTCGGCGGCGTCGATGATGTCGCCGGCGGCGGAGACCGAGCGCAGCAGCGACTGGATCTCGCGGACCACGCGCCGCACGGTCGGGGCGCCGGTGCTGGCGGTGGTCTGGGTGGTGTTCAGCACGGAGCCTCCCGCGGACTTCTTGATCTCCTCCATGCGCTCGGCCGCCTCGGCGGCGCTGACCCGGCCGTCCGCCGCCTGGCTCGACAGCTCCTGCAGGGCCTGCACCCGCTGGACGACGGCCGGGTTGCCGATCTTCGCGCGCTGGCCGCTCATCAGCTGCGAGAGCATCGGCGCGGACAGACCGAGGACGGCGGCGAGGCGGGCCTGGTTGAGGCCGAGGTCGTCGATGAGACGGCGGAAGAGCGCCCCCAGCGGTTCCCCGTACCAGCTGCGCTGCAGCTCCCGTGCGCGGGCGGTGGCATCCTGCTGTGCTGCGTCCATTCGCTCTCCCCTTCGCTTCGCTGCAGCGAATCTTGCGTGGCATCCTACGGAGGGCGGTACGCGCGAGCGATACCCGGTCGGGAAAGGTGGCCGCGAGCAGGTATCCTGATCGGCGACGGGGCCTTAGCTCAGTTGGTAGAGCGCCGTCTTTGCATGGCGGATGTCAGGAGTTCGACTCTCCTAGGCTCCACTGTCGTCACCGGTCAGGACATCGGAAGGTGCCCTGGCCGGTGTTTTGTGCTTGCCGCGGCGGAGCCGGCGCGGGGCATTGTCCTCCCGCGTGTTGCCCGATGTTGCCGCTCTCGCCCTTGTCCTGCGCAACACCCGGTCGATGCCCCACGCTGGGCTCAACTCGGGCAAACGGCCCGGGAATCGGGTGGTCGGCGCGGTCCGCCGCGCAGGGAGACAAGATGCGTGAGCTGCGGCCATTGGGTGATGGGCTGAGCCAGGAATGCCGGGATTTCGCCTTGGCGCTGCGGGACCTGTTCAAGGGGCTCGATGTGTCGGTGCGCAGATACGCGGCGCGCAGGCATCGCGATCCGGGCACGTTCTCGCGCTATCTGAGCGGGACGCGCATCCCGCCGTGGGAATTCGTACAGGACCTGTTCACCGATCTCGCCGAGCGGCGGGGCAGCGCGGCGACCCCGGCCGCGATCGAGCTGGTGCGGGAGCTGCACCGGGCGGCGGTGCACACGAGTGGGTCGCCCGGTCATGCCATGGAGATCCTGCAGCACCAGCTGGCGGACGCCGACCGGGAGGCCCGGGCGTCCAGCGTGAAGGAGGACGCGCTCGGTGAGGCGCTGCTCGACCGGCAGCATCGCATCGCCGATCTCGAGGTGCGGCTGAGCCAGATGGAAGGCGCGTGGGTGACGGAGCGCACCCGGGCGGACGCGCTGGAGCTGGGCCTGCCCGATCACGCGGAGCTGGTCAAGGAGCGGGACATGCTCCGGCGTGAGGTGAAGCGCCTCACGGAGGAGCTGGAGGACGTGCGGCTGCGCGGCATGCTGGCGGAGGACCGCTGCCAGATGCTGGAGCGGCAGCTGGCGATGGTGGAGTTCCAGCGCCCGGCCACGGCCCGGGAGCCGGAGGAGGTGCCCGACGCACCCGTCGGGCCCGCGATGTCCAAGCCCTGCTCGGGGCCTCGTCCCAAGATCCTCGTGGTCGACGACCAGCCGAACAACCTGCTGGCCATGGAGGCCGTGCTGGCCACGCTGGACCAGGAGCTGGTGACCGCGTCCTCCGGGCAGGAGGCCCTCAAGGCGCTGCTCGACCACGACGACTTCGCGGTGATCCTGCTGGATGTGCAGATGCCGGAGATGGACGGCTACGAGACGGCGGCGCACATCCAGCGGCGGCCGCGCAACCGGGACATCCCGATCATCTTCCTGACCGCGATGGGCGCCGATCCCGAGCACTCCTCCCGGGGGTACGCGGCCGGTGCGGTGGACTACATCGCCAAGCCGTTCGACCCCTGGGCGCTGCGTGCCAAGGTCTCGGTGTTCACCGAGATCTTCCTGGAGAGGCGCCGGTACAGCGAGCGCGCCGCCGCCCACTGATCGGGCGGCGGCGGGCGGTGCGCGGCGAGGGCCGGGGCGAGGGCCAGGGTCGGGGCCGGGGCCCGGGTGCTCGGCTGCGACCCGGCCCGGCTCAGCGCTCCTTCTCGTCCGTCTGCTTGGCCTGCGCCTCCGGGTCCAGGGCGGACTGGTCGCTGCCGTCCACCGCGGTCAGCGGCTCGCGCTCGCTCACCTCGGTCGCCGCCGGGGGCTCGACCAGCCAGTCGGGGTTGGCCTGCTTGTCCCACCACTTCCACGCGGTGAAGACACCGGCGCCCACGAGGCCGACGAAGGTGGCGCGCTTGGCGATGCGGCCGGTGCGCGTCCTGCGGCGGCGCCGCCTGGCGAGCTTGTTGATGTCCTCCGCGGTCACGTGCACGCGCAGGGCGGCGAGGGCCGCGGCGCTGCGGGTGACGGCCTCCTCGCGCACCGGCCCGGCGGCGGCCACCGCGTGCTCGATGCGCGGCGCGGTGTACCGGGCGGCCTGGCGGGCCGCCTTGCGGGTGCTGAGGGCGGCCCGGGTGGCGGCGGCGTCGACCCCTCGGGGCAGGGTGCGGCGGGCTTTGGTGAGCCGCGGCGCGATGTGCGCGTGGTATTGGCTGCCGGCGGTGTGGCGGGCCTGGTGTGCGGCGTGCGAAACCTTCGGCGCCAGCCGTACGCGGGCCGTGTGCGCGTAGCGCGCGGCGGCGTCCTTGGCCGTGCCGGCGTAGGGCGCCACCGCCTCCGCTGCGTGCAGGACGCTGCCCTTGGCGGTGCCGGTCGCGGCTCGCACGCTGTCCATGCGGGTCACGGGATCCTCCTCCTCGCTGGCGGTGCTACGGGTCCTGAGGGGTTGTGCGTTCCGTCCTTAATATGCGCAGTTTCGTCTATCCATCTCATGGGAGTTCATACCTGTTTGTGAAGATCATGCCCGTTCGCAGGACACCGGGCACGCGCGGCCGGGCATCCGGGGCACATACGGGTTCCCGCACGCGGCGGCATGAATCGCGGCGCCGCGCACGGCTTCGGCGGGTACGCGTCGTCAGGGCGTCCGTGCGAGGATCGGGGGACCGCACTGAGAACTATGGAAGGTAGATCGTGGCTGAGCAGCTCTACGCCACCCTGAAGACGAACAACGGCGACATCGTGGTCCGGCTGCTGCCGAACCACGCGCCGAAGACGGTCAAGAACTTCGTGGAGCTCGCCGAGGGCACCCGCGAGTGGACCCACCCGGCGACCGGCAAGCGGGCCAAGGAGAAGCTGTACGACGGCACCGTCTTCCACCGCGTGATCAGCGGCTTCATGATCCAGGGCGGTGACCCGCTGGGGAACGGCACCGGTGGCCCCGGTTATGAGTTCGCCGACGAGTTCCACCCGGACCTGGCGTTCAACAAGCCGTACCTGCTGGCCATGGCCAACGCCGGCCCGGGCACCAACGGCTCGCAGTTCTTCATCACCGTCGCGCCGACCGCGTGGCTGACCGGCAAGCACACCATCTTCGGCGAGGTCGCCGACGAGGCGAGCAAGAAGGTCGTCGACGCGATCGCGGGTACGTCGACCAACCCGCGCACCGACCGCCCGCTCAACGACGTCGTCATCGAGTCGGTCGTCGTGGAGACCCGCGAGGGCTGAGCCCGTACGGGAACTCCGTGCCCCGCCTGTCCGTCTTGACGGCAGGCGGGCACGCGGGCCCGGTGCGAGCATGGAGTGCAGGCAAGGGGAGACGATGGAGGACCAGGCGGTCTGCTGCTACCGGCACCCGCAGCGGGAGACCGGCATAAGCTGCGTCCGCTGCGAGCGGCCGATCTGCCCGGAGTGCATGATCAGCGCCTCGGTCGGTTTCCAGTGCCCTGAGTGTGTGCGCGGTGGCGCGCCCGGGCCTTCCGGCGGCCCCGCTCCGGCCGGGCCCCCGGTGCGGTCCGCGCGGCCGCGCACGATAGCGGGCGGCGCGATCAGCGACGACCCGCGGCTGCTCACCAAGATCCTCATCGGCGTCAACGTGGCCGTGTGGTTCGTGGCGCTCGCGTTGGGCGACCGGTTCGTCAACGCGCTCTTTCTGGTGGGCCGGGTGACCTACCCGAGCGTCGAGGGGGTCGCCGAGGGGCAGTGGTACCGGCTGTTCACCGCGGTCTTCCTGCACCAGCAGCCGATGCACATCGCGTTCAACATGCTGTCGCTGTGGTGGCTCGGCGGGCCGCTGGAGGCGGCGCTCGGCCGGGCCCGCTATCTCGCGCTGTATCTGCTGTCAGGGCTCGGCGGCAGCGCGCTGTCGTATCTGCTCGCCGCGCAGAACCAGCCCTCGCTGGGCGCCTCCGGGGCGATCTTCGGCCTGCTCGGCGCGACGGCGGTCCTGATGCGCCGCCTCAACTACGACATGCGGCCGGTCATCGCGCTGCTGGTGCTGAATCTGGTCTTCACCTTCTTCTGGGCCAATATCGCCTGGCAGGCCCATGTGGGCGGGCTGGTCGTCGGCACCGTGGTGGCGTACGGGATGGTCCACGCGCCGCGGGAGCGGCGCGCGCTGGTTCAGCAGGGCACCTGCGCGCTGGCGCTGCTGGTGATCGTCGCGCTGGTGTGGATGCGGACGGTGCAGCTCACCGGCTGACCGTCGGCCGTGCCGTCTCGGCGGAATATCCACAGTGCAGTTGTCCACAGCGAGTGGCCGATCTTGTGCAAGCTGTGGAGAACATCAGTGCGGCTCCGAACTCATCCGCGTTCTCGCAGGCAGGAGCGGGTGTGAACGGTCGAACGGATGTGCTCGGCCGATCACACCGGCGTCAATGCGGCGGAAGTTATCCACAGATCTTCTGAGTTTTCCCCGGCTGTGGATAACTCTGTGGACGACCGGGGTGTGGACGATCGGGCGGCGAAAGCCGGAGAGCCGATCCTACTTCCACTGAGTGGAGACCACGAACCCGGCGGCGATGAAGCCGAAGCCGACCACGATGTTCCAGTTGCCCAGCGACTTGACCGGCATGTCGCCGGTGGTCACATAGAACATCACGATCCAGGCGAGGCCGATCAGGAACATGGCCAGCATCAACGGCGCCACCCACCCGCGGCCGCTGCTCAGGCTGATGTTGGCGGCCTGCTTCGCCGGCGGCGGCGTGAAGTCGTCCTTCTTGCGGATCCGTGACTTCGGCACGAGGAACTCTCCTGTCGATGCGCTGCGTGACCGCGCTGGATGGGTACGGACGGCGCCGGTCGGGACTGGGGCGGGGGACCACGCCCTTCCCTCGGGGCGTCAGTTAGCGTAGTCCTTCCGCGGCGTCGTAAGGAGTAAGGGTACGTTGAGCAATTCCGCCGGCACCCCCGCCCCGGGCCCTCGACGCCCCTCCTTCCGCCCCGTCCGGCTGCTGACCGCCGGGGTCTTCGCGCTCGCCGGGCTGATCTTCTGGACCAGCTTCGACACCGCCCAGGGCACCAACATCCGCAGCGACGAATCGATGCTGCGGCTGTCCGACCTCATACAGGAGCGCAGCCGCAAGAACCGCGACCTCGACAACAGCGCCGCCCAGCTGCGCTCGCGGGTCGACGCCCTCGCCCGCCGGGACAACGGCGCCACCGACGCCGAGCGCCGCGAGCTCGCGGCGCTGGAGCGGGCCGCGGGCACCGAGAAGCTCACGGGCACGGGGCTCACCGTCACCCTCACCGACGCCCCGCCGAACGCGACGGCGAAGATCCCCGACGTGCCCGACCCGCAGCCCAACGACCTCGTCATCCACCAGCAGGACCTCCAGGCCGTGGTGAACGCGCTGTGGCAGGGCGGCGCCCGGGGGATCAAGGTCATGGACCAGCGGCTGATCTCCACCAGCGCGGTGCGCTGCGTCGGCAACACCCTGATCCTCCAGGGCCAGGTCTACTCCCCGCCGTACACGATCACCGCCGTCGGCGACCGGGGAAAGCTGCGCGCCGCGCTGGCCGCGTCCCCCGCCATCGAGAACTACCGCAGCTACGTCGAGGCGTACGGGCTCGGCTGGAAAGTCGCCCAGCACGACAGCGTGACTCTTCCCGGCTACTCCGGCACAGTGGACCTGCACTACGCCCAGCCCCGGTGAGGCGGGCCCCCGGAAGGGGGGCCTCAGGAACGCGGTGAACGCGGTGAAGGCGGACAGGTGTGCGGCCGATGAGGGTGCGACTGGTCGTAAGAACGCTCAGCGAGGTGTGCCTGACCGTCGGCACCCTGATCGTCCTCTTCGTCGTCTACGTCCTGTACTGGACCGGAGTGCGCGCCGACCGCGCGATGGACGGGGAGATCGACCGGCTGCAGGACCGGTGGGCGACCGGGCCCGTCGCCGGGGCCGCGGCGCCGCGGCGGGAGGCCGAACCGGAGCCGTACCGGGACGGCGAGCCCTTCGCCCTCATGTACATCCCGCGCTTCGGCGCCGACTGGGTCAAGCCGGTCCTTCAGGGCACCGCGGCCGGCACCCTGAAAAAGGGCCTGGGCCACTATCCGAGCACCGCCCGCCCCGGCGCCCGGGGCAACTTCGCCGTCGCCGGGCACCGCCGCACCTACGGCGACCCCTTCAAGGACTTCCCCCGGCTGCGCCCCGGCGACGCCGTGGTGGTGACCGACGGCACCACCTGGTACACGTACCGCATCGACAGGCGGCCCTACCGCACCCTGCCCACCGACGTCGGCGTCATCGACCCGGTGCCGCGCGCCTCCGGGTTCCGGGGACCGGGCCGCTATCTGACCCTCACGACCTGTGAGCCGGAGTGGGGGCACAGCCACAGGCTGATCGCGTGGGCACACCTGGACGCCACCCGTCCGGTGACCGAAGGCAAGCCGGAAGCTTTGCCCGGCTGACCCACCCGGGCAGGTCCCGGCCCTTTACTCTGGTGCTGCAATCGACTTCTTCGTCGTGAGTCCGTCGTGAGTAGGGATGGCATGTACGGCTGGATCTGGCGGCATCTGCCGGGTAACGCATGGGTGCGGGCGCTGATTTCGCTCGTGCTGGTGCTGGCGATCGTCTTCGTGCTCTTCCAGTACGTCTTCCCGTGGGCGGAGCCGCTGCTGCCGTTCGGCGACGTGACGGTCGACGAGGGGATGGCGGGCCCCCGGTGAGCGCGCGCGTCCTGGTCGTCGACAACTACGACAGCTTCGTCTTCAACCTGGTCCAGTACCTCTACCAGCTCGGCGCCGAGTGCGAGGTGCTGCGCAACGACGAGGTGGCCCTCGGCCACGCCCAGGACGGCTTCGACGGCGTCCTGCTCTCCCCGGGCCCCGGCACCCCCGAAGAGGCCGGGGTCTGTGTCGACATGGTGCGGCACTGCGCGAGCACCGGTGTGCCCGTCTTCGGCGTCTGCCTGGGGATGCAGTCCATGGCCGTGGCGTACGGAGGGGTCGTCGGGCGCGCCCCCGAGCTGCTGCACGGCAAGACCTCGCTCGTCACGCACGAGGGCGCCGGGGTCTTCAAGGGCCTGCCGTCGCCCTTCACCGCCACCCGCTACCACTCGCTGGCCGTCGAACGGGAGACCGTCCCGGACGAGTTGGAGATCACGGCCTGGACGGACACGGGCATCGCGATGGGGCTGCGCCACCGCCGGCTGCCGGTCGAGGGCGTGCAGTTCCACCCCGAGTCGGTGCTCACCGAGTGGGGCCATCGCATGCTCGCCAACTGGCTGGAGGAGTGCGGCGACGCGGGGGCGGTGGGGCGGTCGGCGGGCCTGGCCCCCGTGGTGGGGGCGGTCGGCGGCAAGGCCGGCGAGTGACCGCACTGCGCCCCGAGCGCGAGGGCGCGGCCCCAGGCGCCCAGGAGCCCGACCCCTACGCGCCGTACGGGCCACGAGAGCCGCACGACGCCCAGGGGGAGACGGACGCGTTCGCGGCGGCCGTGGAGCGGCTGGACGACCCGCTGACCGATCCCCTGCCCAGGCCCGCGCCCGGGCTGACCCCGGGGATCGTGACCGGGCCCCCGGCGCGGCCCGGCGCCGGGCCGACCACGGGACCCATGACGGGGCCGATGACGGGGCCCACGACAGGGCCTGCGCCAGGGACGATGCCCCGGCCCCTGAGCCGGCCCACGGCGGGTCCCGCGCCCAGGGCCGCGGGAAAGCCCGCCGCCGGGCCTGTGGCGGGACGGAGGGCGGCCTCCGGGCACGGGGTCGCCCCGGCCTCCGAGCGGCCCTCTGACGGCCCCTCCCGGGCCCGGCACCGCCGGCCCCCCGCGTCACCCGCCGGGCCCGCGGACCCGGACGCCACGGCCGTCCTGCCGCCGGTGCCCGCCGGGCCCGCCGATCCGGACGCCACGGCGATCCTGCCGCCGGTGCCCGCCTTGCCCACCGATCCGGACGCCACGGCCGTCCTGCCGCCGGTGCCCGCGGCCGGAGGTCCGGCGGCGGGGGTTCCGGCTGGGCCCGTGGCCGGGCCCGTGCCTGGGGCCGGGCCGGCCGGTGGTCGGCGGGCGGCGAGGGACGACGAGACCGTGGCGCTGCGGGCGGTCCGGGTACAGCCGGCCCGCGGGCCCGCTCCCGCCGCCCCGGCGGGCGACGACAGTACAGTGCTGCTCAGCAAGGTCGTGGCGGACCCCGCCGGGACGCGTACCGATACGGACCGCATCGGTACGGACCGGAGAAGGCCGGCCGGGAGCGGGGCGGGTGGGGGCGGGGCGGGCGGCGCGGCCGACCCGCAGGGGCCGCCGACGG
>NZ_BAAASD010000079.1:0-20377 GCF_039532705.1 Streptomyces sparsogenes subsp. cuspidosporus
CGGATGCGCCCGCCGAGCCGCCCACGCCGCTGGAGACGGAGAACGCGGCCCTGCGCAAGAAGGTCCGCGAACTGGAGGAGGAACGCGAGATCCTGCGGAAGGCGGCCAAGTATTTCGCCGGGGAGACGCGCTGGTGAACCGCTTCCAGTTCGTCGCCGACCACCAGCGCCGCTACGGCGTGAAGCGGCCATCGCCGCGACCCTCATATGTTGCCGCCGACTGGCCAAGTGAAACGACGTCTCAGCCCTCCAGCAACGACCGCGGCACGAACCCGCCGTCGGCCAGCTGCTCCCACAGCTCGTCGGGGACGGGGAGGCGTGCCGCCGCCGCGTTCGCGCTCACCTCGGCCGCGGACCGGCAGCCGACGACCACCGAGCCGACCGCCGGATGCAGGAACGGGAACTGGACCGCGGCCGCGGACAAGGGCACCCCGAACCCGTCGCACAGCGCCCGGCACTCCTGCGCCCGGGCCAGCTCCCGCCGGGGCACAGGACGGTAGTTGAACATCGCGTCGGGCGACGGGTCCGCGAGCAGACCGGTGTTGAAGACGCCGCCCACGACCACGGCCGTGCCGGTCCGCGCGCACAGCGGCAGCAACGTCGACAGTGCCTCGTGGTCGAGCAGCGTGAACCGGCCCGCGATGAGGACCACGTCCACCTCGAACTCGGCCACGTACGCGGCCAGAGGCGCGCTGTGGTTCATGCCGAACCCGATCGCGCGCACCAGCCCCTCGTCGCGCAGCCTGCGCACCGCCGGATAGGCCGTGCGCCCGACCTCCTCCGGGTAGTCGTCCGGGTCGTGCAGATACAGGACGTCGACCGAGGACCGGCCCAGCCGGGTCAGGCTCGACTCCAGCGAACGGCGGATCCCGGCCTCCGTCCAGTCCGTGACGACCTCGCCCGGCGCGCCGCCGGGCCCGGGGCGCAGCAGCCACCCGGCCTTCGTGGAGACGACCGGCTCGGTGATCCCGGCCGGCGCGAGCAGTCGGCCGAGGCGCTCCTCGGCCTGGCCGTGCCCATAGCGCGGTGCGGTGTCGAAGTAGCTGATCCCTGCCTCGGCAGCGGCGCGCAGTGTGGCGGCGGCGTCCTGCTCGGACACCTCCTCGAACAGCCCGCCCAGCGGCGCGGTCCCGATGCCGATGCGGGGGAGGGCGAAGGGCGTCCGGGACGCGGCCCGGTCGGTCGTGGACGCGATCATCACGCTTCCTGCCAGGGGGAGTTGTACGCGGGTCGGCCGGCTCGCAGGGTCATGGTCAGTGTCAGCCGCACCCGCGTGCGGCCGGGCAGCTCCACACGGCAGTACGGGCCGCCCACCTCGTGCGCGGGCCCGTCGTCGACGCGGACGGTGTGCACGACGTGCTCGGCAAAGGAACCCGCCTGCACGACCACCGAGCGCGCCGCGTCGCCCAGATTGACCAGCTCCGCCACCGTGTGGTCCGGACGGATGTCCGTGACGAGCGCGGCGACGTCCGGCGGCAGCCCCGGGCGCCGCTCCACGGCGTCGTGGTAGCGCAGATGAAGATGGGCGAGACCGCCGTTGTAGAGGACCTGCGGAGAGCCCGTGGTCAGCTGCAGCAGTGCCTCGGTCAGCACCGGATTGAGCTGCTGCCAGTGGTGGATGCCGAGGGCGTCCGGCCCGACGGCCGGGTCCACCGGGTCCCCGGCGATGGCGTCGAGCCGCTCCTGGCACGAGGCGAGCGCGCTGCGCAGCATCCGCTCGGGGAAGTCCGGGTTGCGGCCCTGCAAGAACTCGTACCAGGGCTCCTCGTGCCCCGCCTCGTCCTTGATGCGCTGGGTGTGCACCGCCGTCCAGTCCCAGTGCGAGCCGGCCCGCAGCACCTCGATCCGCTCCCGGTCCGCCTCCGCCCGGCTGAAGTGCCACAGGGACAGCGGGAATTGTCCCGGCATGACGGTGAAGTCGAACCAGCCGGAGTCGTTGTGGCGCTGCGGGACCATCAGGGTGCGGTCGGCGGTCATCGCCGCGAGATGGGGGTCCCAGCGTTCGCCGAGCGTGCCCCGCTCGTCCGCACCGCGCTGCTCGGCCCGGCCCAGCACCGCGTCCAGCGGATTGCGGGCCAGGTCCAGGAAGGCCGTGTCACCGGTCAGCAGAGTGGCGTTGGACGCGCCGACCAGGGTGCCGCTGGCGACCGAGGACAACCCGTGCGGCCACGACCATCCGTAGTGCCCGCCGTACCACCGGCCGGCCAGGTACTCGCCGACCTGCCCGCTCAGCCCGGCGTTGTCCGGTACGACGTCGTGCCCGGCGAGCCGCTCGAGCCAGACGCCGGCGTACTCGGCCACCCAGTCCGCGTAGCGCTGCCCGCCGCCGAGCAGATGGGCGTTGGTGGCGAGCCCGGTCGCCGCCAGGTTCACGAGCGTGTCGCCGCGGCCCATCCGGTCCCGCATCGCACGGCCGTAGGCGCGGGCCCGCTCGGGGGACGCCGCCAGCTCGTCGAAGGACGTCACGTCCGGCATGCCGTCGAGCGGCAGCCCGTAGGGGCGCAGCGCGAGGCTCCACGGGAAGTAGGCGTCCTCGTCGCTGAACCCCCACCGGGGGCCCGCCGACCCGTTGTGCGGTGCCCGGATCACCCGGTGTACGGGGTCGTAGTTCGGGCCGCCCGGAAGGTAGAAGTCGGCGAAACGGCAGGCCAGTTCGCGCAGTTGGGCATCGCCCGGATCGGCCAGGCACAGCCCGTAGAACAGCAGCAGCCCCTCGCCCTGATGGAACCAGTCGTAGCCGCGCTCCAGGCCGTCTTGCAGCATGCCCATCTCGGTGAGCTGCGCGCTCACCCCGTACCAGTGGCGGCGCGCCGCGGTCAGCAGCTCCGTGCTGCCGCCGAGGACGTACAGCGTCGGCCAGTTGAAGAAGGGTTCGTAGAAGTCGTCCACGCCGTCGCGGCCGTCAAGGCCCCGGCCCAGCGTGTCGCGGAACACGAGGCGTCCGTCGCTCTCGGTGTACCGGTCGGCGAACACCCGCCACGCCTTGTCCTGGAGAGCGAACAACTCCCGCTGCAGCGTGGCCCATCGGGGGACGTCCGCGACGGGGCGGTCAGCTTGCAGGCGCAGGCGCAGGCCGGGCCCGGTCGCGGCCCTCATCGACGCACCGCTTCCGCCGTCCGCAGCGCCGCTCAGCTCAGTCCCGTGCATCAATGTGCACCCACCCCTCGCAATCGACCATCGATAGCCGATGGTTAGACTCATCGACGCGAGCCGACGTGTCAATACTCCGGAACGCCCCCGAGGAGGCTGCCGACCATGATCGACTGCCATGTCCATCTGTGGGACCCGGCCCTGGGATTCCCCTGGATCCGCCCCGACAGCGCACACCACCGGACCTTCGACACGGACGACCTGGCCGCCTCGGGGACGGACCCGGACCTGTCCGGGGCGATCCTCGTCGAGGCCTCCCGGGGCGACGCCGGCGAGACACACGCCCTGCGCGAGGCGCGGCTGCTGCGGCCGGACCTCGTCGCGGGACACGTCGCGAACCTGCACGCCCACGCCGACGCCGGACCGCACCGGCTGCGCGCCCTGCTCACAGAGCCGGGCGAGAGCCGCCCCAACGGGATGCGGCTCGGCGGCCCGCGCTGGACGGACACCCCCGTGCCCGCCCGCGCCCTGCTCCCGGTCCTCGCCGACGCCGGTGTCGTCCTCGAACTCAACCTCCTCGCAGGCGCGTTGAGCACGGCCGCCGACGTGGCCGCCGCGCATCCGGCGCTCACCGTGGTCGTCGACCACCTCGGCAACCCGCCGAACCTGCACACGGACCCGGGGGAGTGGTACTCGGACCTCGACCGGGCCGCCGCGGCGCCGAACGTCGTCGTGAAGATCTCCGGCCTGCTGACCCAGCAGCACGGCGTCCCGCACGAACGGGTCGCGGCCCTGGTCCGCCGCGTCGTGGACGCCGTCGGCCCGCAGCGCTGCCTGATCGGATCCGACTGGCCGATCTGCCTGCCCCGCGGGAGCCGCGCCGACTCGCTGGCCCTGTCCCGGCTCGGCCTCGCCCACCTCACGGCCCGGCAGCGGGAGGACGTCCTGCACACGAACGCCGTGCGGGTGTACGGGCTGCGTGGTTGACACGCCGCGAAGCACCCTGATTCGATCCCCTCGATGATCGATAGGCGATGACCGACTACCCCGGCCCGGCCCGGCCGGCCACGACCTCCGCGGAGACGCTCCATGGCTTTCTTCGACCTGCCCCTGGACGAGCTCGAGAGATACCGCCCCGACCTGCCCGAGCCCGCCGACTTCGACGCGTTCTGGCAGGAAACCCTCGCCGAGCAGGAGCAGTTCGCCACCGCCGCCACGTTCGACCCCGTCCACAACGGACTGGCCACGATCGACACCTTCGACGTGACCTTCGCCGGATACGGCGGGCATCCGGTGCGCGGCTGGCTGCACCTGCCGGTGACCCGCACCGGCCCGCTGCCCGCTGTCGTGGAGTACCTGGGGTACGGCAGCGGCCGGGGCGCCCCGCACGAGAAGCGGCTGTGGGCCTGCGCCGGATACGCCCACTTCGTCATGGACACCCGCGGCCAGGGCGCCGAGACCCCCGACCCGGACCCGGCCACCGGCGACATAGCCGCCCCCGGCTTCCTCACCCGCGGCGTCCTCGACCCGCACCGCTACTACTACCGGCGCCTCTACGCCGACGCGGTCCGCGCCGTCACTGCCGTGCGCACCCACCCCGCCGTCGACCCGGCGCGCGTCGTCGTCACCGGCACCAGCCAGGGCGGCGGCATCGCGCTCGCCGCGGCGGGCCTGGTGCCCGATCTCGTCGGCGTCATGCCGGATGTTCCGTTCCTGTGCCACTTCCCGCGCGCCACCACGCTCACCGACCGCCCGCCGTACGTCGAGGTCGCGCAGTTCGTGAAACTGCACCGGGAGCACGCGGCCACGGTCGCCCGCACGATGGCCTACTTCGACGGCGTCAGCATGGCCCGCAGGGCCACCGCGCCGGCCCTGTTCTCGGCGGGCCTGATGGACCACATCTGCCCGCCGTCGACGGTGTACGCGGCCTTCAACCACTACGGTGCCGAGCGCGTGCCGGCCCAGGCGGACAAGCAGATCTGCGCGTACCCCTTCAACGACCACGAGGGCGGCGGCCCCGCCCACGAGGTCGTCAAGCTGGACTGGCTCGCCAAGCGGCTGGTGGACACCATCGATAGACGATGAGCGCGTATCATGGCACAACCGGCTCGCTCCGTCGCACGATTGGGAATTCATGGCATCGAATGCGTCGGCTGGATTCGTCTCCACGCTGGCCACCAACAAGGACCGCTTCCGCAAGACCCTGATCTCCGACCAGGTGTACGACCTGCTGCGCCAGGCCGTCGTCGACGGCGACCTCGCGCCGAACGAGCGCGTGGTCGAGTCGGAGATCGCGCGGCGCCTCGGCGTGAGCCAGGCCCCGGTGCGCGAGGCGGTCAAGCGGCTCGCCCGTGAGGGCCTGCTCATGCACGTCCCGCGCCGCGGGCACTTCGTCGTAGAGATCTCCTCGAAGGACGCCGAGTACGCCCGCCAGGTGCGCGAACCGATGGAGCGGCTGGCCGCCCAGCTCGCCACCGAGCACCTCACCGACGACTCTCTGCGTGAGCTCGACGCGCTGGTGGAGCGGATGCACGCCGCGGTCGCGGCGCACGACGTGAGCCGGTTCCGGGACGCCGACATCGAGTTCCACGCGCTGGTCAGCCAGATCTCGGGCAACCCGTTCCTGGCCCGCATGTGGGAGGTCATCGAGCCCAGCCTGCGGACCCTGCGCGCCATCTCGGACCCGCTCTTCGACGGCGACTGGAGCGCCATGGCCGACGAGCACGGCCGCCTGGTCGAACTGCTGCGTTCCGGGGACGCTGGGAAGGCGGCCGCGGCGTTCGCCGACCACGCCGCCGGCCGCGGACCGGTCCCGGACGCCCGCATGACGAGAGCGCCCGGGGCGACCGGGAAGGCGAAGAAGCCACGGAAGGCCGCGGCCAAGAAGCCCTGACCCGCCGACCGCACGACGGCCGAGGCCCGAGCCGGAATCCCGGCTCGGGCCTCGGCCTTGTGGTCCGGCCTTGTCATCCTGCTAACCGCGGGCTCCCGCGGTCCACTGGGGCGCCCCGTACTGGTACGCGCCCAGGCTCGGCGTCGGATCGGTCGATCCGTCGTTGATGCGGGGCAGTGCGATCGCCGCGTTGCGTGCCGGTGAGTCGGCCGACAGTCGGTAGTCGTGCGCCGCCGCGTCGACGAACAGCGGATCGACGTCCGGGGGCAGGTTGTTGGACAGCACGAGCCCGCCGTCGGTCGCGCCGCTCAGTCCCCGGATCGTCCCGATGTTGTTGTAGATCTTCGTGCCGGTCGACTGCCCCGGCTCCTTCACGTAGAAGAGGGTCATCCCGCCGGTGTTGTTGGCCACCAGGTTGTCGTGCGACCCGGTCCCGAGCCCGTTGAGCATCACCGTGCCCTCGCGGTTGCCCCAGCCCACGTTGTTCGCGATGACCAGATCGCTCTGCCCGTTGTCGGCGTAGATGCCCGAGATGCCGAACGTCGACGACTTGGTGCTCGGATCCGGGTCGTGCAGCACGTTGTGGTCGAGGGACGAGCCCATCATGTACGCGCTGCAGCAGGTGTAGATCGCGGCGACGTCGAGGCTGAGCCGCGCGTACCCCGAGACGTCGTTGTACGCGATCACGTCCTTGCCGGGTTCGAGCCCCTCCACGGTGTTCCACTGCAGGTTGATGCCGCTGCGGCCGACCCGCGAGATCGTGTTGTGGGTGACCGTCTGGCTGTTGCCCTGCACGGCGATGCCGGCCGCGTACGTGCCCATGTAGTCGACATCGTGGATCACGTTGTCGGTGGCCGTGTTGTTCTGGCCGCGCAGCGCGATGCCGTTGCCCGCGCTCAGCGACAGATCACTGTTGATCACCTTGTTGTGGGTGCCGTTGATGATCAGGCCCGTGTCCGCGACGCCCCGCGTCACCGTCGTGCCGCAGTCCGTCGCGCCGCGCGTGATGTCCGTGTAGTGCGACAGGTACTGGCCCTTGATGCCGTCCAGCGTCACGCCCGTGCTCGTCGCGCCCGTCTGCACGGTCGTCGCGAAGAGCTTGATGCCCGACACCTTCGTGTGGCTGGTGTTCGTCAGGTCGAAGCCCAGGGTGCGCCGCTTGGCCTCCACCCGGTGGTTGTCCGGATCGTCGTCCCCGTACACGTACAGCTTCTTGGCCGTCGGGTCGTAGAACCACTCGCCGGGGCGCGCGAGTTCACCGATCTTCCCGGAGAGGGAGTACCGGGTCTCGTGCGGTACGACTTTGTGGACGCACGGCGGCGCCACGTCGAGGGTCACCGAGCCGACCGCCGAACTCTTCACGGTGCCGGTGGCCGAGATGTACCAGTAGCCGGTGAGGGCACGTGCGCCGTCCCAGTATCCCGCGGGGCGGGTCAGCGCCGCGTCGGAGATCGTGGCGTTCGTACTGCCCGCACCGGCGTACTGCAGCGTGGGTCCCAGCAAGTCCAGGCCGGGATAAGGCCATTGGGCCTCGATGTCCATCTTCTTGTCGGTGAACACCTGGACCGTCGACACGTCCGAGCCGAGGTCCACGTCGGTGCTGTAGATGTGCCCGGCCGCCACCGCGTCGCTGAACTGCGAGCCGGCGGCGAACGGATCACTCTTCGCGATTTCGGTGATGTCGGCGGCGGTGACCGGATCGAAGCCGGTCAGCCGCGAGGCCCCGTTCACGGTGACGTCGGCGCCCACCGCGGCCTTGTACGTGATCGGCAGCTCCGCGGTGCCGGACCGGGCCGGGACCACCGTCTCCTCGTACGAGCCCGAGACGATCTCGCACGTGTCGCCGGGCACCATGATGTCCGCGCACTTCTGGATGTGCCGGAAGGGGTACGTGGCGTCGGTGCCGGCGTTGGCATCATCGCCGTACGGGCCGACGTAGTAGGTCCGGCCCGCCTGGGACCGGGGCGGATGGGCCGCCGCCGGATGACCGACCGCGACCACTGTCAGCGCGGTGAGCAGGGTGGCCGCGGACAGATGTCTCCATCTCCTGGACACTCCGTGATCCTTCCTTCTGAGGTCGACGGACAACGCGGAGGTCAGCCCTTCACGGCACCCACCGTGAGCCCGCTGATGATGTGGCGCTGCATGTAGATGAAGAAGATGACGACGGGCGCGACGGCGAGCAGAAGGTTGGGGAACACCTTCGTGAGGTCCGTCGAGTACTGGCTGATGCCGGCGTAGATCGCCGTCGTCACCGTGTAGTGCCCGGAGGACGGGCTCAGCAGGATCTGCGGGGAGACGAAGTCGTTCCAGATCCCGATCGAGTTGAGGATCAGGACCGTGACGACCGCCGGACGCATCAGGGGAAAGACGATGGTCCAGAACGTCCGGTAGCGGCCCGCCCCGTCGATCGTCGCCGCATGGTCGATGTCCACCGGGATGGTGCGGATGAACCCGACGAACAAGAAGATGCTCACCGGCAGCGTGGACGCCACGTCGTGCGCGATCAGACCGGTCACCGTGTTGGCCAGGCCGACCTCGCGCAGCACGTAGATCACCGGAATGATCACGGCGGCACCCGGGATGAACGTCCCGGCCAGGAAGTACAGCAGCACCAGCTGCGTACGCCGCTTGAGGCTGCGCGCGATGACGTATGCGGCCGGGCCCGCGAGCAGGATGCACAGCACGTCCACGACCACGACGAGGAACAGCGTGAAGCCGTACCCGCCGATCACGTTGAACTGCGGGCTGCTGATCGCCGCCGACATGTGCGCGAAGGTGAGCTTGCCGAGCGGGATGGAGAACGGGTTGTCGAGGATGTCCTGCTGCGACTTGAAAGCGTTCACGACGAGCAGATAGATCGGCACGATCATCACGACGAACAGCACGCCGAGCAGCGCCCAGCGCACAGGCGAGCGCGGCTTTTTGCGCCCGGCGCCGCGCTTGCCGTCGGCGCTGTGCGCCGGCCCGGTCGTCGGCCTGTCGTCGGGTTTTGTCTCTAGTACCACCACCACCGGCTCCTCAACCACCTGTCGCGGCCTGGTCCTGACGATTGCGCAGCGCCGTCACGAGGAGGGCGAGCACGGCGGACACCACCATCAGGAACACCGCCTGCGCGGTCGCGTAGCCGACCTTGGTGCCCTCGAAGGACCGGGCGAGAATGAGATACGTGAACGTCTGGGTCGATCCGGCCGGACCGCCACCGGTCAGGCTCACCACGATGTCGTACGCGCGGATGAGCCCCACCAGGTTCAGCACCGTCGCCACGGTCACCACGGGCGCGATCATCGGGATCACCACCCGCAGGTCGGTCTGCCGCCTGCTCGCCCCGTCGATCGCGGCCGCCTCGAGCAGCTCGGCCGGTACGGTCTGCAGCGCCGCCACGAACAGGACGACGTTGAAGCCGAATCCGGCCCACACGATGACGGCGATCAGCGAGATCAGCGCGAACTTGTCGTCGAAGAGGAAGCCGACCGGCGCGATGCCGAACTTCGCGAGGGTGTTGTTGATCGCGCCGTTCGTGCCGAGGATCGCCGCCCACAGATAGCCGAGGATCAGCGCGCTGATCACGTGGGGGAAGTAGGCGACGGCCCGGAAGAAGGAGTTCGTGCGCGACTTGGCCTTGAGCGCGAGCGCGTACACGAGCCCGAGGCCCACCATCAGCACGGTTCCGAGCGCCGCGACGAGTGCCGTCACATACCAGGCGTCCGTCGAACTCGGGTCGTCGAAGAGGTGCTTGTAGTTGTCGAGCCCGATGAACGCGGCCGTCGAGAACCCGTCCCAGTCGGTGAGGCTGAGATACAGGGCGACCCCGACCGGCACGACCGTCATCAGCGTGTAGAGCAGGACGGCCGGGCCGATCATCCCGAGGGAGACTGCCGTCTCCCGCAGCCGGGCCCGGCGCCGTCCGAGCCGCTGCGCCCCGCTCAGCCCTGCGAGTTCCACCACTTGTCCAATCCGTCGGCGACGGCCTTGGGGGAGGCGCCCATGTACAGGGACTGGACCTGCTTGTTGAGCTCGTCGCTGAACCCGGCGATCGGCTGGTTCGCACCGGACTTCACGATCACCGACGGAGCCTTGTCCAGGATCTTCTGCACCGACGTCCCCAGGCTCGACATCGGGTACGTGAAGCCGCCGCGCAGATTTCCGTCGGAGGCGAGCTGGCTCCTGATGGCCTCCGGGTCGGTGGTCGCCCACTTCACGAATGAGATGGCCTCGGCCTTGTGGCGCGACTTGTTCACCACGACGTACGGGTTGCAGATGTTGCCGAACTGGCCCGACGGGTACGCTCCGTCGGTCGGCATCGTGAACACGCCGATGCCGTCGCTCTTCTTCGCGGCGTCCGCGGCGGGCACGAAGAACGACCCCATGATGTACATCGCCGACTTGCCGTTCAGGAACGCCGTCTGGCCGTCCGCGTAGGTGAGGCCGAGCGCGCTCTTGTCGAGGTAGCCCTTGTCGATCCAGCCCTTGTAGTGCTGGAGATAGGGCAGATAGCCGCTGTCGGCGAAGGACCTCTTGCCCTTGTTGCGCTCGGCCGTCCACTTCGGGTCGGCGGTGAGCACGCCCGCGTCGGCCATCATCGAGAACTGTCCCCCGGTGACCCACTGCCCGGCGGTCTGCAGGGGCTTGTAGCCGACGTCCTTCAACTTGCCCATGGCCGCGGTGAATTGGTCTATGGTCCGGATCGCGTCGGCGTCCACCCCCGCCTTCTTGAAGGCGGCCTTGTTGTAGAAGACCAGTGACTGGATCTGCTCGCCCACGCCGACCACGTAGTGCTTGCCGCCGATCGCGTACTGGTCGGCCAGCGGCGTCTTCGCGGTCCAGGGCTGGTCTGACAGGTCGGCGAAGAGTTGCGCGGTGTCGGCCGTCGGCGTGATCTGCTGCGCCACGTCCGGCGGATCGCCGGCGGCGAGGTCCTGGCGCAGCTTCGCGTCCGCCGCGACCGTGCCGGTCAGTTCGAGCTTGACCATCACGCCGGGGTGCGCCTTCTCGTACTTCGCGAAGAGGTCGTTCCAGTACTTCTCCGTCAGATTCGGCGTGATGTTCACGATGACGCGGAGGGTCGTGCCCTCCGCGGCCTGGTCGGACCCGCCGCCGCAGGCGACGGCCGACGCCATCACCAGCGGAGCCACGGCGAGCGCACAGGTCCGGCGCCACATTGCTCTCATGGGACACGCTCCATTGCGTAGTCATGAATAATCGATAGGTCATGTTCGGGCGGAGCTCGTGGCATGCGATACGAGGGGGCCGGCCGAAGGAAGAGGGTCGCGGGATGTGAGATGCGGCTGCCGCGCGAGTCCAGCAATCGTCTATCGATTACTGATGTTATGGGGGGCGCCCTCGCATGTTCAAGAGTGCTGCGGCAACCGCTTTCCCGGGTCCTCGTCGAGGAACAGTTCGACCACCGGCAGCAGCACATCGGGCCGCGCCACCGGGAGCGTCAGGGTGAGCGTGCCCGCGGGGCTGCCCGGGGGAGCGAGGTTGTTGTGCTCGTGGCGCGCCCCGTCGATTTCCTGGAAGCCGATCTCCGAGCCGTCGTGCAGGAGTTGGGCGTAGCGCACTCGGCCGGCGAGCCCGGGCAGATGGACGTGGCGCAGCGGCCAGGCGAGCAGATGCAGGTAGAGGCGGCGCCCCGACTGCGTGTAGAGGGCGTTTGCGGGTGCCTGGTACGGGCTCGGTCCCGCGTCGTGCAACGCCCGCCCGTGCAGCCGGGTCCACTCGCCGATCGCCCGCAGCGTGCCTTGCGCCCGCGGATCCAGCGCGCCACGGCCGGTGGGCCCGACGTTGAGCAGCAGATTGCCGCCGCACGCGACCGACTCCGCCAGCATCCGCACCAGCAGTGCGGGGTCCTTGTGGTCGTGGTTGTCGCGGTCGTAGCCCCAGGAGCCGTTGAGGGTGTGGCAGGCCTCCCACATCACCGGGACGCCGTCCCGCTCCAGGGGGCGGTCAGGCTGGTACTGCTCGGGCGTCACGTAGTCGCCGGGGATGCCGAGCCGGTCGTTCACGAGGATGCCGGGCGCCAACTCGCGCACCATGGCGAGCAGTTCGCGCGCACCCCACTCCTCGGGGCCCATCCCGGGATACGAGAAGTCGAAGAAGAGCAGGTCGATGGGTCCGTACCCGGTGAGCAACTCCCGTACCTGCGCCCGCATATACGACCGGTAGCGCGCCAGGTCCCGCGGCTCGTCGGCGGCCCCGGTGCCGCGCAGCGGATGGTGCTCGTCGACGGGGAAGTCCGGGTGGTGCCAGTCCAGAAGCGAGTAGTACAGGCCGACGCGCAGCCCCTCGGCGCGCATCGCGTCGGCGAACTCGGCCACCAGGTCCCGGCCCGCCGTACGCGCCGACGTGTAGTCGGTGTGCGCCGAGTCGAACAGGCAGAAACCGTCGTGGTGCTTCGCGGTCAGCACGGCGTAGCGCATCCCGGCCCCGCGGGCGGCGCGCGCCAGCTCCCGGGGCTCGAACAGATCCGGGTCGAAGTGTTCGAGGTAACGGTCGTACGCCTGCTGGGACATGGCCTCACGGCTGCGCACCCACTCGTGCCGCGCCGCGAGGCTGTAGAGGCCGAAGTGGACGAACAGCCCGAAGCGTGCGGCCTCGAACCAGCCGGCGGGTGCGAGGGGCTCGGAGGGCGAGGGCGGAAGGGAGGGCACGGAGGGCTCCTGTTGGCGTTGACTGATGGCATTGACATCACTAATCGATTAGCTGTTATCTACCATCGATAGGCGATGTTGTCACTGGTGTTGCGTGCGGGGAGCGCGCGGAGAGGCAAGTGAATGAACCCGAGCAGGGATCGAGGAACGTCGTCGGTGGGGGATACCCGAATCTACGAGTCGATGAGGGCGCCGGTGCACACCGCGTCCTTCGCACGGCCGACCGCGCGCATGGTGGAGGCGCTCGAGGACGTGAGCGCGGCGACGGCCTGCGCGAAGCTACATCAGATGGGCATCACCCGGACGTTCATCGACGGCCCCGTGCCGCTGCACCGGGAGCCGGACGTCAAGGTCACCGGCGGCGCCGTGACCCTCCAGTTCCTGCCGCGCCGGGAGGACGTCTTCAACGGGGCGGAGCAGGAGGACGCCGAGCGCGACACCGCGCTGTGGGGCGTGCTGGAGTCCATCCGGCCGGGTGACGTGCTGGTGGTGTCGGCCCACGGCAGCCACTTCACCGGCTGCCTCGGCGACATGCTGGTGCGCTACTTCAAGCTGCGCGGCGGCGCCGGCATCGTGGTCGACGGGCGGGTGCGGGACGCGGCCCGGGTCAGGGCGCTCGGTGTGCCGATCTGGTGCACCGGCGTCACACCGCACTACGCGTCGCAGACGGAGCTGTTCCCCTCCGCGTTCAATGTGCCGGTCGGGGTGGGCGGCACGCTGGTCACCCCGGGCGATCTCATTGTGGCCGACGAGGACGGCGCGGTCGTGGTGCCGCAGCACAGTGCGATGGCGCTGGCCGACGACGCGCTGCTGCACCAGGACCGCGAGGCGTTCGCACGCCGCCGACTCGACGAGGGCGGGCGCCTGTCCGACTACTACCCGCTCACGGGCGAGGGCCTGGAGGAGTATCTGGCGAGCAGGCCCGCGACCTGAGGCGGCTTGGCCCCGTGCGCCGCGGGCAAGCTCGTCGAGGCTCCCGCGCGCATCGCCCGCGAGAGCGCGAGCCCGCCGTACGGCGGGGCGACGTGCCGTGAGCACGCCGCCCCGGGCCGGGCCCAGCCTCAACGGCGGGCATAGTAGAGGGAGTTGTGCGCGGTGTCCGGCAGGTAGAGCACGTCCTGCCCGTCCGCGTCCCGCCGCACCGCGAGCCGGTCCGCCGTCAGGCCCGGCGTGACCGACGACGACGCCCAGGCACCGCCGGCCTCGGTCGCCGCGAAGACGCGGTCGGCTCCCGCGGCGGTCACGTAGTAGACGCGCTTGCCCTCCGTCCCGTCCCAGGTGATGCCGATCGCGGCGGCGGTCTGGCCGCCCGCGTACACGGTCTGTCGCGCCCAGCCGCCGCCGCTCGGGTAGGCGTAGTACACACGGAAGTCGCCCGCGCTGTCGGCCGAGCGGTAGCGGAAGGCGACCTTGGGCGTCGAGCCGTCGAGGGTCAGTTTGGCGCTCTGCACCGCGGGCCCGGTGTACCCGGTGTTGTCGGTGCTCCACTCCTCGCCGGCGGTCAGGCCCTGAAGGACGTCCGAGGTGTCGGGGGTCGTGGGGACGGTGACGGCGGCCCCGGCATGGTTGGTGAACTCCCCGGTGGCCGGGTCGTAGCGGAGATAGGAGAGCTGGTGGCGGAAGGCGGACGCGGGGGCCTTGGACCACTCGTACAGGAGATGGACGCGACCGGCGGCGTCGACCTGGAGGTCGTCGGGGTAGGCGGCACGGTTCGGGGCGGAGCCGAAGGTGGCGACCACGCTCCACGTCGCGGTGGCGTTGTCCCAGTGGTAGAGCTTGCCGGGGCGTTGGTCCGCGGCACAGCCCACCCGCGCGGCCAGGTACAGATCGCCGTTGGGAGCGGTCGTCAGCACGGGGTAGGTGATGCCCGCGCCCTGGTCGGGCAGCTCGCCAGCGTGATCGGTCAGGGAGCCGCCGGCCGCGTCGGAGCGGAAGTAGCGCCATGTGTCGCAGTGCATGGATGTGAAGACATGCAGCCGGCCGCTGCCGTCGCGGGCGACGGAGGGCTGGTTGTGGCCGTTGTCGTCGGTGAACTCGGCCTGCGTTCCATCGCCCTTGAGCAGCGGGAGACGGCTCCAGGTGCCGTCCGGGGCGCGGCGGGCGACGGCCGGGCGGTGCGTGGTCTCGGTCGTGCCGGGCTCGTTGAACGCGAAGTACGTGTACTCGCCGTTGCCCTTGTAGGTGGCCGCCGGGGTCCACCAGGCGGCCTGGTTCGACGAGTCCATGGCGTACGGGACCTTCTCGACCACGGTCGTCGTGGTGGTGGCCTGAGCGGTCGCGGCGAAAGTGACCGCGGCGGTGAGGGCCGCGGCCGACGTGGTGAACGCGCGGGCGCCGACGTTTCGCATGGGTGACTCCTTCGGGGACGTGGTGGAAAGGCGTCAGGCGGCGGAGCGCCGCAGCGGCGCGGTCTCGCGGGCCCGCAGCACGACGGTGCCGGAGACGAGGGCGACGACCATCAGGTAGAAGGCGGGGGAGAGGTCGTAGCCGCTGGCGCCGATCAGCCAGGTCGCGAAGTACGGGGTCATGCCGCCGAACAGGGCCGTGGCGATGTTGTAGGAGACGGCCATGGCGCCGTAGCGCACGCGGGTGGGGAAGAGTTCGGCGAGTGCCGCGGAGATGGCGCCGTCGAAGGCGGCGATGCACAGGCCGAGCACGATCATCGCGACCCCGGCGAGGACGGCGTTGCCCCGGCTGAGCAGCCAGAACGCCGGCCAGGACAGCAGCACGAACCCGGCGCAGCCCGCGATCAGCAGCGGCCTGCGGCCGACCCGGTCCGAGAGCGCGCCCATGAACGGCACCGCGGCGGCCACCACGAAGAGACCGGCGGTGGTGATGGCGAAGGCCTGGACGCGGCTGAACTCCAGTGTGGTCTGCAGATAACCAGGCATGAAGGTCTGCAGTGCCCAGTGGCCGACGGCCTTGATCAGCATGAACCCGGTGCACAGCAGCATGGCGGTGCGGGCGGTGGCGAAGCTTTCCCGCAGCGGGGAGCGGGAGTGGTTGCCCTCGCTCTTGAGCTTGCGGAACTCGGGGCTGTCCTCCAGGCGCGTACGCAGATACACACCGGCGATGCCGAGCGGCGCGGCCAGCAGGAACGGCAGCCGCCAGCCCCAGTCGTCCATCGCGTCACCGGGCAGCGCGGCCGACAGCAGCAGCACGATGCCGGAGCCCGCGACGAACGCGGCGAAGCCGGAGGCGTCGATCCAGGAGGTGACGAAGCCGCGCCGGCGTTCGGGGGAGTACTCGGCGAGCAGCGTGGTCGCGCCGGCGCTCTCCCCGCCCGCCGCGAACCCCTGGAGGAGCCGGCACAGGACGAGCAGTGCCGGGGCGAGCGCGCCCACCGTCGCGTGGGTGGGCAGCAGGCCCATCGCGAGCGTGGAGGCCGAGGTGGCGAGGACGACGATCGCCAGGGTGCGCTGGCGTCCGATCCGGTCGCCGAGCGAGCCGAAGAACAGGCCGCCGAGCGGACGCATCACGAAACCGGCGCCGAACACGGCGAAGGTGGACAGGAGTTCTGCCTGCGGATCGCCCGAGGGGAAGAAGTGGTGGGCCAGGATCACCGCGAGGGTGCCGTAGATCCCGAAGTCGAACCACTCGACGAAGTGGCCGAGCCCCGCGGCCACCAGCACCTTGCGCAGCCCGGCGGCATCGACCTCCCGGCCCGCGTCGCCGGCGCCCTCCTCGTCGCGAGGACGTGCTCTGTACTGCGTCGTCCCGTCGGTCATCTCGCTCACCCTGCCTTCTGTGCGGCTCTGTCCGGCACGCGGGGGCCGCTGTTCGCCCTCCGCTGCGGCGCGAACTTACAGCAGATCCCACTAGCTGAACAGTGGTTGCACAATATGCATGTGATGTACGTTCATGGCCGCATCCAAGCATCACATCGAGGAGGCCGCACCGTGCGGGAAGAAGAGGCCCATTACGACATCGCCGTCATCGGCGGCGGGCTCGCGGGAACGTGCGCGGCCATCGCCGCCGCCCGGCTCGGGCGCCGCGTCGCCCTGGTCCACAACCGGCCCGTCCTGGGCGGGAACGCCAGCAGTGAGGTGCGCGTATGGGTGTGCGGGGCCACCGCGCACGGGGTGCACCGGTGGGCGCGGGAGAGCGGAATCATGGGCGAGCTCTACACCGAGAACCAGTACCGCAACCCCGAGGGCAACCCGTACTACTGGGACCAGGTCGTCCTGGACGCGGTCCTCGCCGAACCGCTCCTCGACCTGTACCTGAACACCGACGTCCACGAGGTCGACGCCAGCGGCCCACATGATGCACGCGTGTTGCATTCATGCACCGGCTGGATGATGGGATCGGAACGACGCATCACCTTCCACGCGCGCCAGTTCCTCGACTGCACCGGCGACGGTCTGCTCGGCCATCTCGCGGGCGCCCGCCACCGCACCGGCCGCGAGGCCCGCTCCGAGCACGGCGAGCCCTGGGCCCCTGATGAGGCCGACGAGGCGCTGCTCGGCTCGACGATCCTCTTCCACACCAAGGACACGGGCCGCCCGGTCAAGTTCGTGGCGCCCGCCCATGCCAAGGACCTGTCGGCCACGCCGATCCTGCGCAACCGCGTCCTGCGCACCGGCGACAACGGCTGCGACTACTGGTGGATCGAATGGGGCGGCGAGCTCGACACCGTCCACGACAACGAGCGCATCCGCGACGAACTCCAGGCCGTCATCATGGGCATCTGGGACCACATCAAGAACTCGGGCGAGTTCCCCGACGCCGAGAACCTCACCCTGGAATGGGTCGGCAGCATCCCCGGCAAGCGCGAGTACCGGCGCTTCGTCGGCGACCACGTCCTGACCCAGCAGGACATCCTCGAGCAGCGGCAGTTCGAGGACCGGGTCGCGTTCGGCGGCTGGTCCGTCGACCTCCACCCCGTCCAGGGCATGTACGCCGACGAGCCCGGCGCCCGCCAGCGCTACGCGGACGGCATCTTCCACATTCCGCTGCGCTGTCTGTACTCGGCGAACGTCACCAACATGCTGTTCGCCGGCCGCAACATCTCCGCCACCCACATCGCCTTCGGCGCGACCCGCGTGATGGCGACCTGCGCCACGCTCGGCGAGGCCGCCGGGACCGCCGCCGCGCTCTGTGTCACCGAAGGCCTGACACCCCGGGAGCTGGCGCACAACCACCCCGAGAAGGTGCGCCGCACGCTGCTCAAGCAGGACGCCTCGGTCATCGGCATACGCGACGACGACCCCGCCGACCTCGCCCGCGCAGCCCGCGTCAGCGCCTCCTCCCACCTGCGCCGCCTCGCCGCCGAACCGACACCGGCCGCGCCCGGCGAGCCGTATCCCCTCACGCGCGACCTCGCGCTCCTACTGCCGGTGGACCCCGCACTCGACACGGTCGACCTGCTCGTCCACGGCGCCCCCGACGACGGCCGGGAGCTCACGGTGGAGCTGTGGGGCACCGGCCGCCCCGAGAACGCCGTCCCGGTCGACCACCTGTCCACCACCACCGTGACCGTCCCGCCGGGCGGCCCCCACTGGGTCACCGCCCGCCTCGAACACCGCCCGGACACCCCCGGCAATGCCGTCCTGATCGTCCGCGCCTGCCCCGAAGCCGCGCTGGTCCTGCTCCCCGAACGCGTCGACGGTGTCCTCGCCCTGCGGCGCAAGGCCGACGGTGACGCGGCCGTCGACCACGACATCCCCGAGGAGGAGGGTCAGCTGGTCCTGGAGTGGCAGGCCCGCGGACTGCGTCGCCACACGTTCGGCTTCCGGGCCGCCCCCGACACCCGCGCCTTCACCCCCGAACAGGCCGTCCGCGGTTTCCAACGCCCCTACGGAGGCCCCCAGATGTGGTCCTCACAGTCGCTGACCGACCCCGGGCGGGCCGACGAATGGCTGCGCCTGGACTGGGACCACGAGCGGCAACTGGTTGAAGTGCGCGTGGTGTTCGACGACGACGTCGACGAGTACCTCAACAACCTGCACCGCCACCGCACCCCGTTCGAGGTCATGCCGGAACTCGTCCGCGACTACCGCATCCAGGCCCTGGGACCCGACGGCACCTGGCACACCCTGCTGGCCGTGACCGGCAACCGCCGCCGCCATCGCGTCCACCGCCTGGACACCCCGGTACGCGCGAGCGCCCTGCGGCTGAGGGTGGACGCGACGCATGGCGCCCGGCATGCCCACGTCGTCGCGCTGAAGGCGTACGGGGAGTAGCCCCCGCCGGCGGCCGGCCCCTCCGCCGAGGGGCCGGCCGGGCCGTTCTCACACGGCGCCCAGCGCCTGACTGACGGCGTCCGCCGCCTCGATCACCTCACGCGCCAGCGCCGTCCGCGCCTCGGGAACCCCCTGCGCGTCCTGCCCGCCGAGCACGGACGTCGGCCCCCACAGCGAGACCGCGGCGACCACCTCGCCCGACGCGTCGCGCACCGGCGCCGCAAGCGAGGCCCGGCCAAGCGCCCGTTCCTCGGCCTCGACGGCGTACCCGCTCCGGCGCACGGCCGCGAGCTCCTCGTCGAGCAGGTCGTGGCTGACGGTGGTGAACTCCGTGTGCGCCTCGAGCGGTTCGGCCAGCAGCTTGCGCCGCTCCTTGGGAGACAGCCCGGACAGCAGGCACTTGCCGATACCGGTCGCGTGCAGCGGCGCGGTGTGCCCGGCCTGCGTGTACGACTTCGGGGCACGCGCCCCCTCGAAGTTGCACAGGAACATCAGCACGTCCCCGCGGCGCACGGCGACATTCGCGCCGAGCCCCGTCCGCGCGGCCAGCTCCTGCAGCACCATGCGTGCCGCGCGGTGGACCGGATGCCGGTTGACGGCGGTCGCGGCGAGCGGCAGCGTGCCGAGGCTCAGCCGGTACAGACTGCTCACCGGATCCCGCTCGACCATGTCGAGCCGCTCCAGGGTGGACAGCAGCCGGGACGCCGTGGAGGAACCCAGCCCGGTCAGTTCGGCGACGTCGGACACCCGCAGTTCGGCCCGCCCCGAATCCAGCGCGCGCAGCACCGAGACGGCTCGTTCCACACTCTGGTTCGTCCCCGCGTCGGTCGCCCGAGTAACCATGCCGCTCCTCTGTCTGCATGCGACTTGCACACTCTGCATCACCATACCGCGATCACCCGGTGCGGGGCCGTCCCTGAACCGCGTAGGACGCGCGATGAGCACCGACGGGACACGGTTACTTGACGGCGCCCGCGGTGACGCCGCGCGTGAGGGAGCGCTGGAAGAGCGAGAAGAAGACGATCACGGGAAATGACGCCGAGGAGGGCAGCGGCGCTCATGGACATGGGGTCGCTGGCGTACTGGCCTCGCGGGACGGACAGTCCGAGGGGACCGTCTGGTTCTCGTTGGAGATGAGCAGGACGAGCGGATGGAGGAACTCGTTCCAGCTCCATACGAAGACGCACATGACGGCCCCAAAGTCCTGGCCCGGACACCGGGGCCAAGTAACCCTGAAGGGTGTCTTTATTGCCGTACTGTGGCTGACCCGGGGCTTTGCGATCGCCCATGGATGGGCACGATCAGTGATCGTGGGTCTGGGACTGCTCTACCTGATCTTCTGCCGACTCCTGGGCTGCCTCCTCCTGCTGGGCCGGTCGGCCGCCGTGAACAACGCCGGGATCCTCGCGCTTCGTCATGAGGTCGCTGTGCACGGCACAGCAACGGGGAGCACGGTCACGGGGGCGCCGGCCGCCGTACCGGACGGTCAGCGCGTACCTCAGGTGACCAGCCCGTGGCGGTAGGCGTAGACGACCGCCTGGACGCGGTCGCGGAGGC
>NZ_BAAASD010000080.1:0-19904 GCF_039532705.1 Streptomyces sparsogenes subsp. cuspidosporus
CGCCGGCGGTCCCGGCGGCACCGGCCCCCGCGCCCTCGGCCCCCGCGCTGGCGGCTCCCGCACCCCCCGCCGCCGCGCCCTCCGGCCTGGCGCTCTCGGGCTCCGCCCCCTCCGCTCCCTCCGCCTCACGCGCCTCACCCGGCACCGGGGACTCGAGCTCGACAGCGAGTCGCTTGCGGGCGCCGATCCATGCCCTGACCGTGGCCTCGTCACCGCCGCACGCCCGGACGAAGGCCGCCACCAGGTCCTCCCGGGGCAGCTCCTGTCGGTTCAGCGCCCCGGCGAGGGTGGCGCGCGGCAGCACGTCTCCGGCCGCCGTGGCGCGGCGTTCCAGCTCTCGGTAACTCAGGTTCGCCCACTGCCGCAGCTGGCGCATCACCGTCACGAACTGCGCGGAGTCCGTGACGTCACGCGGCTGTGGAATCCTTCCGTCCATCTTCGTCCCCCCGTGTTGTTCGGCCTGTGTCTGTTGTCGGAGCGCTCAGTCGTCCTCGGGCCGGTCAAGCGTGGCCCAGCCGCGCATATGCCGTACGACGACATCCCGCACCCGCCGCCGCAGCCGCCGGTCCTCGCCGGGGTCCAGCCCTCCGCCTCGAAGACGGCGTTGTCATGGCCCGTTACGTTACCGGGCGCGCGGCCCGGCCACCTCCGTTACGGCTGGGGCCAGTTGGGCGAGTGCGTCGGCTTCCCGGGTGCCCTCCTCGGCGCCGAAGACGTGCACGACCAGGCCCGTTTCGCCGGGCGCGGCCGGTACGTGCAGCGTCTCGTAGTCCAGGGTGAGCGGCCCGGCCTCCGGGTGCCGCAGCCGCTTGCGGCCCGCCCCGCACATCACGACCTCGCCGGTGGCCCAGATCCGCCGGAAGTCGGCGCTGAGCGCGGACAGTTCGGTGATCAGCGCGGCCAGCTCCGCGTCGTCGGGGTAGCGGCCCGCCGAGACCCGCAGCTGGCCCACGGTCTCCGCCGCCCGGTCCTCCCACTCGGGGAAGACGTCCCGGGAGGCGGGGTCGAGGAAGATGAACCTGGCCTGGTTGCGGTCGCGGCGGGGCGGGTCGGCCAGCCCGCCGACCAGCTCCGCGCCCAGGCCGTTCCAGGCGACCACGTCGAGGCGGTGGTTGGTCGCGAAGGCGGGGAGGCCGCCCATGCCGTCCAGGATCCGCCGCAGCTGGCGGCTGACCCGGGCCTCGGGCGCGGGGCCGCCCCGGCCGCCCGCGAGGGTGGCGAGGTGCCGGCGCTCCGCCGCGTCCAGGCACAGCGCCTTCGCGAGCGCGTCGAGCACCTCGGGCGAGGGCTGGGTGGCCCGACCCTGTTCCAGGCGTACGTAGTAGTCCACGCTGATCCCGGCGAGCTGGGCCAGCTCCTCGCGGCGCAGCCCGCGCACCCGCCGGCGCCCGCCGCCGGCGAGCCCCACGCGCTCCGGCGCGACGCGTCCCCGGCGGACCCGCAGAAAGCCGCCGAGCGCCCGCCGGGTGTCGCCGATCTCGTCGATGCGGCTGCCCACGTCCTCCGAGTCCTCCTTGTCCTCCGTACGCATGCGTTCCAGTATGCGTGGCCCTCGCGATACCAGGATCGCCGTTCCTCCGGTCGCCGCTTCCTCCGGTTGAACAGGGTTCTGGCTGTCGCGCCACGCCCGGGGGAACGTGGCCCCATGACCGAAGCCACGCCGCAGCGGCGGAAGAAGATCCTCGTCGTCAGCGCCCATCCGGAATCCCGCTCGCTCAATGCCTCCCTGACCTCCTTCGCGGTCGAGCACCTGCGCGCCGCCGGGCACGAGGTGCGGGTGTCCGACCTGTACGCGATGAAGTGGAAGGCGGCGGTGGACGCCGACGACTTCCCCGGCCACGCCCCCGACCGGCGGCTGGATGTGCTGGCCGCCCAGGGGGAGGCCACGCTGAAGGAGCGGCTGTCGCCCGACGTCGCGGCCGAGCAGGAGAAGGTGCGCTGGTCGGACGCGGTGATCCTGCAGTTCCCGCTGTGGTGGTTCTCGGTGCCCGCGATCATGAAGGGCTGGATCGACCGGGTGTTCACCTTCGAGTTCGCCCACGGCCCGTCCGTCCCCCCGCCCTACAGCGAGGGCGCCCTGGCCGGGCGACGGGCCCTGCTGTCGGTGACCATCGGTGCCCGGGAGTCGTCATTCGCCGACCGGGGAATCCACGGGCGGCTGAGCGACGTCCTCTTCCCGCTCCAGCACGGCCTGTTCTGGTTCACCGGCATGGCGCCGCTGGAACCCTTCGCGCTGTACGGCTCGCTCGACGTGTCGGACGAGCGGTTCGCGCGGACCCAACGGGATTACGGGCGGCGGCTCGACCGGCTCTTCACCGACGAGCCGGTCGCCTACCGCTCGCTCACCGGCGGCGACTACGGCCGCGACATGCGGCTGCTCCCGGGCGCGGAGGCGCCGGGGACGAGCGGTCTCGACATCCACGTACGCCCGCGCGGCCAGCGGGACTCCCGGGACTAGGCCGTGTCCGCCGCGCCCCCAGGGGCGCTCCCCCGCGCCTCGGACCGCTCCTGCGCCGCCAGGACCTCGTCCTTGTACCGCATTGCCCACGCGCCCATCGCCCGCATGGGGACGAGCAGCGCGGTGCCGGCCTCGGTCAGCGCGTAGTCCACGCGCGGCGGCGCCTCCGCGTACGTACGGCGCTCGACCAGGCCGTTGTGCTCCAGGCGCCGCAGCGAGTCGTTGAGGACCTTGGGGCTGATCCCGCCGATCCGGGCGACCAGCGCCCGGGGCCGCATCGGGCCGGCGGCGCCGAGGGTGTAGACCACGACGCTGTCCCAGCGGTTCGCGAGCACCTCGAACGCGACGCGGGCCTGGCAGTCCGCCGTGTACGCGGGGTCGGCGTCTTCCTGGGTGGCGTCCTGCGGGCAGTTCGGCTGCTCCATGCGTGCATCATGCCCCATCCGATGGACACCGTGTGGTGTGTGTCGGAATCCCTACAGTCACGCCCTGTCCACTTCACCACTTCACCTCGGATCGGGGAGCACCATGCGCATCGGCATTCTTGGCACGGGCGGGATGGCCACCACACTGGGCGGGGCCTGGGTCCGCGCCGGGCACGAGGTCCTCGTCGGCGGACGCGACCGCGCGGCGGCCGAGGAGACCGCCGCGCGGATCGGCGCCGCCGGACACGGCACGCTCGCCGACGCGGCGGCGTACGGCCCGGCCGTCCTGGCGGCGGTCCCGGCGGACGTGGGGCCCGAGCTGGTCAAAGGGTTCGCGGAGGTCCTCGCCGGCCGTACGGTGATCGACTGCAGCAACCCGATCGTGCCGGGCGACGACGGCCTGGTGCTGTCGACCGGCGCCACGACCTCGATCGCCCGGCGGATGGCGGACGCCGCGCCGGACGCCCGGGTCGTCAAGGCGTTCAACCTCTGCCACGACAGCATCTGGACTCTGCCGCGCCCCGAGTTCCAGGGCGCCCCGCTGGCCGTCCCGTTCTGCGGCGACGACCCGGGTGCGCTCGACCTGACCGCCGCGCTCATCACCTCGATGGGGTGCACGCCCCTCCCGTGCGGCGGGCTGGCCCGCGCGGTGTACGTGGAGGCGACGGCGGCCTTCGCGATCGGGGCCTGGCTGGACGGCGCGGAACCGCGGTTCGCGTTTCCGGTGCCCATGGCGGCGTCGGTGTAGCGGGTGCCGGACTTCTAACCGCCCGAGACGGCGCGGAGTTGCCCGTCGACCCACTCGGCGACCTCTCTCGACGTGGTGCCGCCCCCGTAGCCGTCGCAGTTCACCTGGGCCAGGTAAGGACCGACGCGGAAAAGATATGACCCACTGAGGATGCTTTCGGAGGAATAGGACTCCTCCCCTGCCGCCGTGTGATCGTCCGCATTGTGGCCCTCCGCTTTGATTTTCGATCGGAACCGGCCGCCGGCCGCTTTGCCGTCCTTGTATCCGAAGACAGTGACGTCGAGTTTGTAATGCTCGACGGTGCCACCGGATTCGTCCTGGCCCACGAAATCGCAGTGCACGCCTGTTTGGCTCCCCGCGGGCCCGCCCACGCTCTTCGCGTTCGGTACCGCCTTGGCGTTCGGGACCCACTCGCTCAGTTTGGGATGCTTCGCGAGGGGATCGCAGAGGTCGGGTACGACGGCGGGTTTTGCCTGCACTTCTGGCGTCTTGGTGCTGTTCTTGTTCTTGTCGGGCGAAGAGCCGCCGTCATCGTCCCCGGACGTCAGGAGCAGGCTGAGGCCCGCGCCGAGCGCGAATGCGGCGACGGTGGCCACGAGAACCAGGGAGAGCTTTCGCTTCTCTCCTTTCCGCGGCTCTTCCGGGGGCCGCAGGCCGAACGTGCCTGTCGCCGGCTTCGTCGGAGTGGGCGGCACCCCGGTGACGACGCGTGTCTCCGTGCGGGCGTCGCTGCCGGCAGTGGACGCGCACAGCTCGGTCAGACGCTCGTGGACGGCTTCGGCGGTCTGCGGCCGCCGCGCCGGGTCACGCTGAAGGAGCTCCGAAACCAGGCGGTTCACGGCTTCCGGGGTGTCGGGGCGGAGGCGGTTCAGCGCGGGTGCCTCCTCGTCGAGTTTGCGGCGGATGACCGACAGGCCGCTCTTTCCGGTGAAGGGCGGCTGTCCGGTGAGGAGGGTGAACAGGACCCCACCGAGTGCGTACAGGTCGGAGCGTTCATCGCCGCGCTCGTCGAGGAACTGCTCGGGCGCCCCGTACAACGCGGTGCCGGCCGGGGTCAGTTCGGTGGTGGAGGCCACGGTGAAGGTGTGGGTGTGGGCGAAGCCGGCGATGCCGAAGTCGACGACCTTGACGCCCCCGTCGGCGGTGAGCATGACGTTCGACGGCTTGATGTCGTAGTGCACGATCCTGGCCCGGTGCGCCGCCACCAGCGCGGCACAGATTTTCCGGGCGATGTCCAGCGCCGGCGACAGCTCCATCGCCCGCTGGTCGCGCACCCGCTCCGCGAGCGTGATGCCGTCCACGTGCTCCATCACCATGTACCGCAGGCCGTCGTGGACGCCCCGCTCGTAGAGAACGACCACATGGGGGTGGCTGATCTGCGCGGCGGCGATCGATTCCCGTTCGAAGCGCTTCCGCACCTCGGGCGACAAGTACTCGTCACGGGCGACGAATTTGATGGCGACGTCCCGGTGCAGGTCCCGGTCCCGGCCGACCCACACCTCGCCCATTCCGCCGGAGCCGAGCCGCCTGACCAACTCGTACTTGCCCGCGATCACCGTGCCGCGTTCGATGCTTGCCACCTGCCACCCCTCGTGACCTGTCCACGCCCAGACGCTCCAGTGTCACACCACGCCCCCGACCGGCAGCCGGTTCCCAGGCCGGAAGCTCGTTCGCGCGTCCGCGTAGGGTGAGGCCCGTACGCGTGAACGGGGAGCGGGGCAGTGCGGATAGAGCGACACCAGGTGGGCGAGGTGGCGGTTGCGGCGGCCCGGGAGGGCTTCGCCGACAGGATCGGCTCGATGGTCCACTCCATGTCGAGGGCCGGCCGGATGACCACCTGCGAGTGGGAGCTGATCTCCGAGGAATTCCTCGACTGCCTGGGCGCGCTGTCCGTCGAGTTCCCCGACCTCGACACCCCCGAGGCCAAGGCCCTCCTCGACAACGCCACCGAGGCCGCCGCCGGCGCCGTGGCGTACGCCGCGTACTACCCGCGCCACCACTTCCAGGTCTTCCTCGACTACGTGGACTTCGGGATGAGCTACGACTCCGGGTCCGAGGGCGGCCCGGAGTCCGTCTCCCTGGGCCACTGGCTCGACGCCTTCTGTCTGGCGGTGCTCTCCGACAAGGCGGAGTGGCACGGCGAGGCGTTCCACTTCGCCCGGGGCCCGCTTCAGCGGGGCGGGGCCGGGCGGCCCGACGTGGAGCTGGTCAACGGCTTCATGGCGTATGTCATCGGCGACACGGGGGACGACGACGCGGACTACCCGCCGTCCAGGGAGCAGAAGCTCGCCGCGCTCGACGCTGCGCTCGCCCGGATCGGGGCCCTCGACGGGGCGGGCGGCGGCGGGCTCCTCGGCCGGCCGCAGACCGGCGCGCTGCGCGCGCTGCGCGCCCTGACCGTCGGGGACCGGGATTCCTTCCGCGAGGAGCTGGCCGCGCTGCTGCTGGCGTACCGCGCCATGTCGGGCCCGGGGGCCAGGCCACGCACCCTGCTGCCGCTCCTCCCGCTGGCCCTGGCCGCGCTGGCTTGTCGTCGCGAGGGCTGGCAGCCGCCCGTGGACAGCGGGTATCTGCCGCGTGCGCTGGTGACCGGGTTCGAGGCCGCCGGGCCACGGGTGGAGCGTTACGGCCGCAACCGGCGCCCGGACGCGGTCGCGGCGCTGACGGCCGGGCCGGTGGTGGTCGAGCGGCCAGGGAATCCGCAGGCCGTACACCCGGAGAGCGAGGCCCTGTTCGAGAAGTACACCAGGGAGGCCCTGGCTCCGGCGGGCGGGGAGCCGCTCTACGCGGGGGACCTGGCGAGCGCCATGGGCTACCAGGACATCCTCTTCAAGGCCCGTGCCTCGCTCTCCGCCGACGTCACGGACCAGCAGATCGGCAATCTGCGCCTGGCCGCCGAGCTGGGCGCCGCGCTGTTCCGCACCGCGCTCGCCGAGCCCGGCACCGACGTGGCGGTGACGATCGACGGCGAGGCGCTCGTCTACCCCGCCTACCACGGTGACCAGGCGGGGCCCGGGAGCTGGCACACCGCCATGAACTTCGCGCTGATCGGCGGCCGGCGGGAGGAGATCGCCGCGCTCGTCCTCAGCGGGTCGGCCCGACTGGAGGGGGACGGCTCGGCCTTCGCCTCGTACCGCCGGGCGCTGCACGACTATCTGCGGGGCGTGGACCCCGAACCGGCCACGGACCGCGCTCTGGAGGACTGCGAGAAGGCCAGGACCTGGGGGTTCTTCCCGCCGCCCGCCGTGTTGCTGTCCCAGCTGGTCGAGGGCGACGAGGAGAGCTTCAACCTGGCCCTGGTCGACGCCCTCGAAACCCACCGCGCCCACTACCAGGTCGCCGACCGCGCCGAGGACTCCGACGCGGCGATCAACCTCGACATCCTGGCCCTGGTCTGCCACGCCCGCCGCCGGGGCTGGGCCATCCGGGTCGTCTCCCCGTATCTGCCGCCGAGGCTGCTCACCGGCTGACGTCGCTCACCGGCTGAAGTCGGCGCTGAAGTCGGCGGCGTGGTCGGCCGCCCAGGAGCGGTAGGTGCGGGCCGGCGCGCCGGTGACGGCCTCGACCACCCGGCTGACGGCCGGGGGAGGGGCGGCGCGGTGGTGGCCGTCCTCGGTGCGGGTGGCTTCACGATCGGCGGGCCGGACGGGCGGTGCCACCCGGCGGGGGAGAGGCGCGGGAAACCGTCAGGGGCGGGCGGGAGGTGACGGATACCGTCACGGCTCGGTCGGCCGCCGCCGGTCCGGGTCGCCGGCCCAGGCCGCGAGTTCGGCGCGGATACGGCGGTCCATGGCCATCGACAGCTCGGCGTCCACGACGCCCTTGGCCATCGGCCGCAGCTCCTCCAGCGTCTCGCCGATCCGGGAGGGGGGCTCGGCCAGGACCGTGGTGCGCAGGAGGGTGGCGAACACCTCGGCGATCGCGTCCACATGGCGGCGCAGGTCGCGGGCCGCCTCCAGGACGGCGGCCAGCGGCAGACCCCGGTCGACCAGGTCGCGTGAGACGTCCAGCAGGCGGCGGCTGACGTGGACCAACTGGTCGCCGTCCACCGCGAGATAGCCGAGGTCGAGCGAGGCGGCCAGGTTCTCCGGCGTCGCCTCGCCCCGGAAGTAGTCGGCCAGGGCCTCCGGGGTGAGCCGGACGGGGGTCTCCTCGGACCAGGCGGGGACGGGGATGGGGGCGGGCCGCACGCCGAGGAGTTCGGCGACGTCGCGGGCGCCGCCGTCGAAGGCGGCGAGGAGTTCGGCGATGCCGCCGAGGGTGTGGCCGCGCTCCAGGAGGGCCGCGATCGTCCGGAGCCGGGCGAGGTGGTGGTCGTTGTACCAGGCGATGCGGCCCTCGCGGCGCGGCGGCGGGATGAGCTTGCGCTCCCGGTAGAAGCGCAGGGTGCGCACGGTGATCCCGGCCTCCTCGGCCAGTTCCGCGATGCGGTATTCGCGGTTCCGCTCCGGGCCGTTCGGTTCCGGCCCGTCCGGCGCTATGGGGTCTTCGCTTGTCGCCACCTCGGCAGCCTATGCCGCGCCGGCGCGCCCGAACCGCCGGTAACTTCCTTCCGCCCGGCCCCTACCGCTCGGTAGCTCCCTGTCCTACCCTCCAACTGTGCCAGTAATTGCTGGCACGGTTCCGAGTGTTGTGGGAGGCGGCCACATGACTGGCGCTGAACTGACGCGAGAGCACGTACGGGTGGCGGTGATCGGAGCCGGCTTCGGCGGTCTTGGGGCGGCCGTGCGGCTGCGCCGGGCGGGGATCACCGACTTCGTGGTCCTGGAGCGGGCCGGGGCGGTCGGAGGCACCTGGCGGGACAACACCTATCCGGGCTGCGCCTGCGACGTGCCCTCCCACCTGTACTCCTTCTCCTTCGCGCCCAACCCCGAGTGGCCGCGCAACTTCTCCGGGCAGCCGCACATCCGCGCGTATCTGGAGCGGGTCACCGACACGTTCGGCCTGCGGCCGCACCTCCGCTTCGACGCCGAGGTGCGGGCCCTGCGCTGGGACTCGCGCGCGCTGCACTGGGAGATCGACACCGCGTCGGGCCCGCTGACCGCCGATGTCGTGGTCAGCGCCACCGGGCCGCTGTCCGACCCGAGGATCCCCGACATCCCCGGCCTGGCCGGCTTCCCCGGCGCGGTCTTCCACTCCTCCCGCTGGGACCACGGCTACGACCTGCGCGGCAAGCGGGTCGCGGTGATCGGCACCGGCGCCTCCGCCATCCAGATCGTGCCCGCCATCCAGCGGGAGGTGGCCCGGCTGACCCTCTTCCAGCGCACCCCGGCCTGGGTGCTGCCGCGCATGGACCGCCGTATCTCGGCGGCCGAACAGTGGCTGCACACCAGGGTCCCGGCGACCCGCGCGCTGCGGCGGGCGGCGCTGTGGGCGGTCCGGGAGCTCCAGACGGGCGCCTTCACCAAGCGGCCCGACGCGCTGCGGCTGGTGGAGCGGGTGGCCCTGCGCCACATGCGGCGGGCCATCGACGACCCGGCCCTGCGGGCGCGGCTGACCCCCGACTACCGGCTCGGCTGCAAGCGTGTCCTGCTGTCCGGCGACTACTACCCGGCGCTGGCCCAGCCGCACGTCGATGTCGTCGCGGCCGGGCTGAAGGAGGTGCGCGGCTCCACGCTCGTGGCCGCCGACGGCACCGAGACCGAGGCCGACGCGATCATCTTCGGCACCGGCTTCCACGTGACCGACATGCCGATCGCGCGGCGGGTGACCGGGGCGTACGGGACCACGCTCGCCGAGGAGTGGCGGGACGGCATGGCGGCGCTGCGCGGGACGAGTGCGGCGGGCTTCCCGAACTTCCTGACCATCATCGGGCCCAACACGGGCCTGGGGACCAGCTCGATGATCCTCGTCATCGAGGCACAGCTCGCGTATCTGGTCGACTTCATGCGGCAGTTGGACGTGCTGGGCGCCGGCGCGGGCGGAAAGGTCGCGCTGGACGCCCGGCCCTCGGCGGTGCGCGCCTGGACCGACCGGATGCGGGAGCGGCTGAGCCGTTCGGTGTGGAACGTGGGCGGCTGCGACAGCTGGTACTTGCAGGACGGGCTCAATACGACGGTGTGGCCGGGGACCACGGCGGAGTTCCGCAGGGCCACGCGGCGGGTGGACGTGACCGAGTACCGGGTGCTGAGGCCGGAGCGGGAGGCACCACCCGACACCGCGCGGGACACCGCGCGAGACGCGGACGCGCACGCGGAGACGGGCACGGGCTCGGGCGCGGTGGGCGCGGGTTCCGGCGCGGGGCGGAGGGCGTGGTGAGGCGCCGCCCGGCGCGGCTCCTCGCCTCGGGGCCGTACGCGCCGCCCACCGCCGTGAGCGAACTGTCCGTCGTCTCCGCCGACGGCTCCCGCCTGCACGCCGAGCTGCACGGCCCCGAGGGCGCCCCGGCCGTCGTGCTGGTGCACGGCTGGACCTGCTCGACCGCCTTCTGGGCCCCCGTCGTCCGCGAGCTGGCCGCCGATCACCGGATCGCCCTCTACGACCAGCGCGGCCACGGCCGCAGCCCGGCCGTCGGCCCCGGCGGCTACAGCACCCACGCGCTCGCCGACGACCTGGCGGCGGTGCTGGAGCAGACACTCGCGGCCGGGGAGCGGGCCGTCGTGGTGGGTCACTCCATGGGCGGCATGACGCTGATGGCGGCCGCCGACCGGCCGCAGCTGCGCGAGCGCGCGGCGGCCGCGCTGCTGTGCAACACCGGCGCCTCCCGGCTGATCGACCGGGGCCGGGTCGTGCCGCTGCGCGGCGAGCGCCTGCGCACCCGGGTGCAGCGCGCCCTGCTGTGCTCCAGCGCGCCGTTCGGGCCGGTCACGCCGCTGTCCAGGCGCCTGGTGAAGTACGTGACGATGGGCCCGGCCGCGGGTCCCGCCGCGGTGGCGGCCTGCGCGGGCATCGTGCACGCCTGCCCCAGGGCGGTGCGGGCCGCGTGGGCGCGGGTCATCGGCGAGCTGGACCTCGAAGCGGAGGTGGGGCGGCTGGCCCTGCCGACCGCCGTCCTCGCCGGCACCGCCGACCGGCTGACCCCGCCGGAACACGCCCGCTCGCTGGCGGCCCGGCTGCCCCGCTGCGTGGGCCTCACGGAACTCGACGGGCTCGGCCACATGTCGCCCGTCGAGGACCCGGCGGCGGTGAGCCGGGTGATCCGCGACCTGGTGGCGACGTACGGGCGGGAGGCGGCAGGGCAGGACGTAGAGCGGACAGGCGGGACCGGGACCGAGACCACCAAGGAGCCGACGACATGAGTGCGCGCGGGAGTCTGGAAGGCAGGGTCGCCGTCGTGACGGGCGCGGCGCGGGGCGTGGGGGAGTCGCTCGCGCGCAAGCTGTCCGCGCGCGGGGCGAGGCTGGCGCTGGTCGGGCTGGAACCCGACGGGCTGCGGCGGGTGGCGGCGGGCCTCGGCACCGAGGCCGCGTACTGGCACGCCGATGTCACCGACCACGAGGCGATGGCCCGGGTGGCCGGGGAGGTCGCCGAGCGCTTCGGCGGGGTGGACATCGTCGTCGCCAACGCCGGGGTGGCCCAGGCCGGTCCGTTCCCGGACACCGACGAGGCGGCCTGGCGGCGCGTCATCGAGGTCAATCTGCTGGGCAGCGCCACGACCGCCCGCGCGTTCCTGCCCGCGCTGCTGGAGAGCCGTGGCTATCTGCTGCAGATCGCCTCGCTCGCCGCGATCACGCCCGCGCCGATGATGTCCGCGTACTGCGCGTCCAAGTCCGGGGTCGAGGCGTACGCGCACTGTCTGCGCGCCGAGGTGGGCCATCGCGGGGTACGGGTCGGCGTGGCCTACCTCAGCTTCACCGACACCGACATGGTGCGCGGCTTCGAGCGGGACGACGTGCTGCGGGAGCTGCGGGGCCGGCTGCCCTGGCCCGTCAACCGCACCTGCCCGCTCGGTCCGGCCACCGACCGGCTGGTGGCCGGGATCGAGCGCCGGGCGACACATGTGTACGGGCAGTGGTGGCTGCGCGGCATGCAGCCGGTGCGGGGCGTCCTGCCCGCGCTGATCGGCACCCTCGCGCAGCGCGACATGCGCCGCTACGAGCCCCTGCTCGCGGCGACGCGCGAGCGGCGTACCGGGCTGGTGGGGGCGGGCGGTGAGGCGGACGACAAGGCGCGGAGCGAGCGCCCATGAGAGGCCCATGGTCGAAATGCGGCGTACGTCCCCGCATGTCACGCTGGTCGGGCCCATCCTCCGCCACCCCCTGAGGAGTGACACCGATGGCCAGCAAGGACCAGTTCAACGAGAAGGCCCGGCAGAGCAGGCGCAAGGCGCAGGGCGACCGGACCGAGGAGGCGCGACCCGGCCGGGGGCAGTCGCAGCAGCCCCGGCGCGAGCAGCCGCCGCGCGAGACCGGCGGGCGTCCGGCCCGGGAGCGGGAAGAGGGCATCGAGGACCAGGAGCCCTTCGAGGACATGTGACCTCGGTGGGCCCAGGGGCGCGTCCGGTTCCGCGAACGCGCCCCACCCGCGTACGCCCTGTCTCGTACGCGGGTGGGATCGGACGCGGGTGGGACCGGGGGGTCAGCCGCTTCTCGGCGGCAGCTTCGGACGCCGCAGGTCCGGCACGTCCGAGTAGTCCGGTGGCGTCGCGGCCGGGTGCCGCTCCAGCAGGTCGAGCGCCGTGCGCACCGCGACGCCGAGCTGCGGGTGGCGGCCCTCCGCCCAGTCCAGCGGCGAGCGCGGCGCCTCGATGTCCGGCTCCACGCCGTAGTTCTCGACCCCCCACCCGTACGCGTCGAACCAGGCCGCGTTCATCGGCACCGTGATCGAGGTGCCGTCCCCCAGCTCGTGGTGGCCGGTCATGCCGACGACGCCGCCCCAGGTGCGCAGGCCCACCACCGGGCCGATGCCCTGGATCTTGAAGGCCGCCGTGATCATGTCGCCGTCGGAAGAGGTCATCTCGTCGGCGACCGCGACGATCGGCCCGCGCGGCGCGTTGCTGGTGTACGAGACGGGCTGGGCGTGGCGGGTGAGGTCCCAGCCCATGATGACGCGGGTGAGCTTCTCGACGACGAGCTCGCTGATGTTGCCGCCCGCGTTGCCCCGTACGTCCACGATCAGCGCCGGGAACGACACCTCGCGGCGCACATCGCGGTTGAACTGGGCCCAGCCGGAGCCACCCATGTCGGGGATGTGCAGATAGCCGCACCGCCCGTCGCTCAGCTCGCGCACCACCGCGCGCCGCTTGGCCACCCAGTCCTGGTAGCGCAGCGGCCGGTCGTCGATGAGCGGCTGCACCGCGACCCGGCGCGGCGGGCCCTCCCCGTCGGCGGGCAGGAAGGTGAGCTCGACCGTGGTGCCGCCGGCGGCGGTGAGCAGCGGGTAGGGGCCGGCCACCGGGTCCACCGGGCGGCCGTCGACATGAGTGAGGGTGGCGCCGTCGCGGATCCCGGTGCCGGCGAGCGGCGAGCGTGCCCGGGAGTCGGAGGACTCGCCGGGCAGGATGCGGGAGACGATCCAGGCGCCATCCTTGGTGCGCGCGAAGTTGGCGCCGAGCAGTCCGAAGGGGCGCTGGTAGTGGCCCGGGCCCTCGTTGCGGCGGGCCGGGATGACATACGCGTGGGAGGTGCCGAGTTCGCCCTGGACCTCGCGCAGCAGATCGGCGAACTCGTCGGGGGAGGCGACCCGTTCGACCAGCGGGCGGTACTGGGCGAGCGCCGCGTCCCAGTCGACGCCGCACATGTCGGGCTCCCAGTAGTAGGCGCGGGTGATCCGGCCCGCCTCGTCATACGCCTGCCGCCACTCGGCGGCCGGGTCGACGGTGTGCTGGATCCGCCGCATGTCGATGTGGACGGTCGAATCGCTGTCGGCGCTCTCGGTGGCGGGCACCGCCCGCAGATCGCCGTCGTCGTTGACCACCAGGCGGGTGCCGTCGCCGCTGACCTCGAACCAGTCCAGCTCGCCGGTGAGTTCGGTGCGCTTGGCCTTGACCAGGTCGAAGTGTTCGAGGGTGGGGCGGGAGGAGGTCTCGGCCGGGTTGGCGAAGGTCTCGCCGAGCGCGCCGGAGATGGGCCAGCGCAGCCACACCAGCCCGCCGCCGCTGACCGGGCGCAGGCCCGAGTACTTGGAGGCGGCCACCGGGAAGGCCGTGACCCGGCTGGACAGCCCCTCCACCTCGATCGTGACCGTGCCCTCGGTGTCCCCCTCGCCCTCGCCGTCCAGGTCGAGGCCGCCCGCGGCCGGGCGGCCCTCGGGGGAGAGCGCGAAGGGGGAGGGGGTGGCGGAGGACAGCGGTACGAGGTAGGGGCGGCAGCCGAGCGGGAAGGACAGGTCGCCGGTGTGCACGTCGTAGACCGGGTCGAAGCCGCGCCAGGACAGGAACGCCAGATACCGGCCGTCGCGCGTGAAGACCGGCTCCTCGTCCTCGAACCGCCCGCTGGTCACGTCCACGACCGTCCGGTCCGAGAGCCGCGCGATCTTTATCTGGCGCAGGGTGCGGCCGATGCCGGGGTGCGACCAGGCCAGCCAGCCGGAGTCGGGGGAGAAGGCCAGCTCGCGCACCGGGCCGTTCACCGACCGGATCAGCTCGCTGACCTCGTCGCCGCCCTCCTCGCCGCCCTCCTTGCCGCCCTCGGGCGTGCCGGCTGAGGCGTCCGGTGCTCCGTCCGGTGACCCCGTGTCCTCCACCGGCGGCACCGTGGGCACCGTGTCCGGCGAGGTGTCGATCAGCAGCAGCCGCCCGTCGTGCGAGGCCACCGCGAGCCGGGTGCCGTCCGGCGACGCGACCATCTCGCGCACCCGTCCGAGCCGGCCCGAGGCCAGCCGCCGCCGCTCCTCCGGGCCGCTCGCGCGCGGCAGGTACGCGATCTCGATGGCGTCCTCGCCCCCGGCGTCCGTCACATACGCCACCCGCCCGCTGTCGCCCAGCATCTCCGGCAGCCGCACCCGCACCCCGGGGGTGTCGGCGAGGGTCCTGGCGGGGCCGTCCCGGTGGGTCAGCCAGTACAGGCTGCCCCGTACGCACACCGCGCTCGCCCGGCCCGTGGTGTCCACCGAGAGGCCGTTGATGTGGGAGGAGGCCGGGACCTGGTACGGGCGCCGTCCGGTGCGCGCCCCGCCGAGCCGCACGTCGAGACGGCGCGGCTCGGCGCGCGGGCCCAGGTCGTCCACCAGCCACAGATCGCCGGCGCACTGGTAGACGACGCGCGAGCCGTCGGTCGAGGCGTGCCGGGCGTAGAAGTCGGCGTGGTCGGTGTGGCGCCGCAGGTCCGAGCCGTCGGGCAGACAGGAGTAGAGGTTGCCGATGCCCTCGTGGTCGGAGAGGAAGGCGATCCGGCCCGCGACGAACATGGGCGAGTCCAGGTGCCCGTTCAGCTCCGGCACCAGGCGCGTGCCGTGCAGCCACAGCCGGCCCGTCGCGCCGCCCCGGTAGCGCTTCCAGGAGGCGGGCTCGTGCGGGGGAGTGCCGGTCAGCAGCAGGGTGCGGCGCTCGCCGTCGAAGTCGGCGACCGCGATGCCGGAGACCGGGCCCCAGGGCAGCTGTCCGCCGGGGCTGCCGTCGGTGGGCAGGCTGTAGGCCCAGGAGAAGTACGAGAACGGCTGGCCGTGGGAGGAGACGGCCAGGATCTGGGAGGTGCCGTCCTGGTCGGGGGGCGTCCAGCCGCAGACCCGGGCGTCGATGCCGCCCCAGTACGTCAGCCGGCGCGCCGGGCCGCCGTCGACCGGGACGAGATGGATCTCCGGGTCGAGGCTGCGCCAGGTCGTGTAGGCGATGTGGGAGCCGTCGGGGGAGAAGCGCGGGTGCCCCACCCGCGTCCGGTCGACCGTCAGCCGCCAGGCCCGCCCGGGGGGCTCGCCGGGCGCGGGCAGCGGTGCGACCCACAGGTCGTCCTCGGCGGCGAAACAGAGCAAGTCGTCGTGCAGATGCGGGAATCGGAGATAAGCGCCGGCGGCCGGGCCCGGGGTGTTCGACAGACCATCACTCACCTGACCATCCTTCCGGGACCACCCGTTCGGGGCAACTCGGTCTTGTGACGCATCCCACGACCGAAACGGGCCCGTTTCGCGCGATGCTCCGCCGAACTGGGCGTACCCTTGTGGTGTACGAAACCGTTTCGTTCGCGCGCTCGCATGTTCGGGAAGGAGGGCATGATGCAGGCAGTGGACCGACGCCGCAGCAGGCTGTCCCCCGAGCGGGAGAGCGAGCTGTACGAAGCCGTCATGGACCTGCTCACCGAGGTCGGCTACGACGCGCTCACCATGGACGCCGTCGCGGCCCGTACCCACTCCAGCAAGGCCACGCTCTACCGGCAGTGGAAGGGCAAGCCGCAGCTCGTCGCAACCGCGCTGCGCCAATCCAAGCCCGTCTCGCTCGCCGACATCGACACGGGCTCGCTGCGCGGCGACCTGCGCGAGATGGTGCGGTGCGGCGACGAGGCCCGGGAGCGCGACGCGGCCCTGCTGCGCGGGCTGGCCCTCGCCGTCCACCACAACCCCGATCTGCTCGAGGCGCTGCGTGAACTGATGGTCGAGCACGAACTAGCCGCCTTCGAGACGGTGCTCCGGCGGGCCGTCGAGCGCGGGGAGGTCGCCCCGGACCGCCCCGCCCTCCACTACACCGTGCACATGTTGGTGGGCGCCTTCACCACCCGGCCCCTGGTCGAGGCCAAGGAGGCGGACATGGCCTACCTCTTCGACTACATCGACGCCGTGATCCTCCCCGCACTCGGCGTGCCGTCCCCGGCCTCCCCGGCCTCCCCCTGAGGCACCCCTCCCCCCACTCCCCCCGCACCACCCACAACCCCATAGAGCTCCAGCCGGCGCGCCGCTCTCGTCGCCGTCTGGTTCCCCACCCCTGCCAGTAACGCCTACTCGACGGGAGCACCTCTCCTCGTGGCCACGTTCCTCTACAAACTCGGCCGATTCGCCTTCCGGCGACGCCGGTTCGTCGCCCTCATATGGGTGGCGCTCCTCGCGGTCGCCGGTGTCGGGGCCGCCACCGCCTCGCCGCCGGCCAACGACAACTTCTCCATTCCCGGCACGGAGGCCCAGAAGGCCTTCGACCTGCTGGAGCAGCGATCCCCGGGCGGCAACCCCCAGGGCGCCACCGCGCGCGTGGTCTTCCACGCGCCCAAGGGCGAGAAGATGACCGACAAGGCCAACAAGGCCGCGGTCGAGAAGACCGTCCGCGAGCTCAAGTCCGGCTCCGACGAGGTCGCCTCGGTCGCCGACCCCTACAAGACGGGCGCGGTCAGCAAGAAGGGCGACACGGCGTACATCCTGACCTCCTACAAGGTCAGCGCCATGGAGCTGCACGACAAGACCCGGGACGCCCTCAAGGAGGCGGGCCAGGAGGCCCGCGACTCGGGGCTGACGGTCGAGATCGGCGGTGACGCGCTGGAGCAGATGCCCGAGACCGGCGCCACGGAGGTCATCGGCATCGCGATCTCGGCGGTCGTCCTCCTCATCACCTTCGGCTCCCTGGTCGCCGCCGGACTTCCGCTGCTCACCGCGATCATCGGGGTCGGCATCGGCATCTCGTCGATCACCGCCCTCGCCACCACCCTCGGGCTGTCCAGCACCACCTCGACGCTCGCGATGATGATCGGCCTCGCGGTCGGCATCGACTACGCGCTGTTCATCGTCTCCCGCTACCGGGCCGAACTGGCCGAGGGGCAGGAGCGGGAGGAGGCCGCCGGGCGCGCGGTGGGCACCGCGGGCTCCGCGGTGGTCTTCGCCGGGCTCACCGTCGTCATCGCCCTGGCCGGTCTCGCGGTCGTCAACATCCCGGTGCTGTCCAAGATGGGCTTCGCCGCGGCGGGCACGGTGGTGATCGCCGTCCTCATCGCGATCACCCTCATCCCGGCGCTGCTCGGCTTCGCGGGCAACAAGGTGGTCAGCCGCAAGGCCCGCAAGGCCGCCAAGGCCGCGAAGGCCGCCGAGCAGGGCGCGGAGGGCCGGCCGGGTCAGGCCCAGGGCGAGGAGAAGCCCAACGCGGGCACCCGCTGGTCCCGCTTCGTGCTGCGCCGCCCGGTCGTGGTGCTGCTGGTGGGCGTGCTGGGGCTGGGCGCCGCCGCGCTCCCCGCGGCGAGCCTGGAGCTCGGCCTGCCCGACGACGGCTCGCAGCCGACCGACACCACCAAGCGCAAGGCGTACGACCTGATCTCCGACGGCTTCGGCCCCGGCATGAACGGGCCGCTGATGGTGATGGTCGACGCCAAGGGCAGCGACGACCCCAAGGGCGCCGCGGAGCAGGTCCGCAAGACCATCCACGACGTGGACGGCGTCGCCGCGGTCAGCAAGCCGCAGTTCATCAACAAGGACGGCGACACCGCGACCCTGACGGTCATCTCCAAGTACAAGCCGAGCAGCGTGGACACCGAGGACGTGGTGCACCACATCCGCGACAAGGCCGCGTCCCTCAAGGCCGGGACCGGCGCCGAGGTGCTGGTGACCGGCCAGACGGCGATGAACATCGACATCTCGCAGAAGCTCAACGACGCCCTGCTGCCCTACCTGGCGCTGGTCGTCGGCCTGGCCTTCCTGCTGCTGATGGTCGTCTTCCGGTCGCTGCTGGTGCCGCTCAAGGCGGCGCTCGGCTTCCTGCTGTCCGTCGTGGCGGCGCTGGGCGCGGTCGTCGCGGTCTTCCAGTGGGGCTGGGGCGGGAGCCTGTTCAACGTCGAGGAGCCCGGCCCGATCATGAGCATGATGCCGATCTTCATGATCGGCGTGGTCTTCGGCCTGGCGATGGACTACGAGGTCTTCCTGGTGACCCGGATGCGCGAGGCGTACGTCCACGGCGAGCGGCCGGGCCAGGCCGTCGTCACGGGCTTCAAGCACGGCGCCCGGGTGGTGACCGCGGCCGCGGTCATCATGATCAGCGTCTTCGCCGGATTCATCGGCTCGTCCGAGTCGATGGTGAAGATGATCGGCTTCGGCCTGGCCATCGCGGTGTTCTTCGACGCGTTCATCGTCCGCATGGCCATCGTCCCGGCGGTGCTCGCCCTGCTCGGCAAGTCCGCGTGGTGGCTGCCGCGCTGGCTCGACAAGGCGCTGCCGAACGTGGACGTGGAGGGCGAGGGCCTGCGCAAGCAGCTCGGGTCGGGCCCCGAGGCGGGCCGCGATGAGCGGGGCGCGCGGGACGTGCGGGACTCCGACGCGGATCTGACCCGGGTGTAGGACCCGAGGTGAGGCCGGGTGTGAGAGCCCGGCCCCGGTGTGGCGGCGGCCCTTCGCGAGTGCGCGGAGGGCCGCCGTCGTGTGTGCGGGGTGCGCGGCGGGGCGGGAACGCGGGGGCTGGGCGGCGTGTGGGCGGTGATTTTCGCGGGTAGAGCGCTCTTGCGAATTGGTTGCAATAACGGGTTACCATCATCGGGCGGATCAACCGGATTAACGGATTCCGCGGATGAAGCGGACACCCCCGGCGCAGAAGCGGAGCCCCCGTCATGCATGTCCCCGACGGATTCATCGACGCCCCGGTGTCCGTGGCGACCGGCGCGATCGCGGCCGTGGCGGTCGCGGTCAGCCTGCGCGGCGCGCGGCGCGAACTGGGGGAGGGCGGAGGGGCGGTCGGCTCGGGGGCCTCGGGCGCCTCGTCCGGTTCCGTCGGTTCGGCCGGTTCGGCCGGTTCGGTCGGTTCGGTGGGCTCGGTGGGCTCGGTGGGCTCGGTGGGTGAGCGCACCGCCCCGCTGGCCGGGCTCGTGGCCGCGTTCATCTTCGCCGTACAGATGCTGAACTTCCCGGTCGCTGCGGGGACCAGCGGGCATCTGCTCGGCGGGGCGCTGGCGGCGATACTCGTCGGCCCGTACACGGGCGTTCTGTGCGTCTCCGTGGTCCTGCTCATGCAGGGCGTCCTCTTCGCCGACGGCGGCCTCACCGCGCTCGGCGTCAACATCACGGACATGGCGGTGGTCACCACGGTGGTGGCCTACGCCGTCTTCCGCGGCCTCCTGAAGCTCACCCCCCGGCGCCGCCGCTCGGTGACCGTGGCCTCCTTCGTCGCCGCGCTGGTGTCCGTCCCCGCCGCGGCCGTCGCCTTCACCGCGATCTACGCCCTCGGCGGCACGGCCCACGTCTCGCTCGGCAAGGTCTTCACCGCCATGGTCGGTGTGCATCTGCTGATCGGCATCGGCGAGGCCGCGATCACCGCCCTGACGGTGGGCGCGGTCGTCGCCGTACGCCCCGACCTGGTCTACGGCGCCCGGGGGCTGACCCGCACCCTGGAAATCCGCACCGCCACGGTGGCCGCGCCCGCGACCCCCGGCCTGGCGGCGCCCGCGACGGCGGAGGCCGCGCCGGGCCGCGCGGACGCGGCGCCCGGGGCCGCTCCGGCCGGGAC
>NZ_BAAASD010000081.1:0-19855 GCF_039532705.1 Streptomyces sparsogenes subsp. cuspidosporus
TGGTCACTACGTTAGCGGATTTCCCCGGAGGCTCATAATCGAGCTCCTGGACCGAATTCCGGGCACGCCGAAATCCATCCCGATGAGGGGCCGTGCAGTAGTGGTTTGCCGCCGGTGCGGCGCGAGTGGCTACCCCGGAGAACCGTTACGGCTCCGTGGCAGCTCGGAGAACACTACGCATCGCGCCAGGGCGTGTCAACCGCCCCCCGGCGTGCGGTTTCACTCCAGGTCGCTCAGCCGTCCGCCGGCGTCCGGCTGGGTCTCCTCGACCCGGCGCAGCAGCCGGGTCAGCATCTCGCCGAGCGCTCCGCGCTCGTCGCTCGACAGGTCCTGGAGCAGGTCCTCCTCGAAGACGGAGGCCATCCGCATGGCCTCCAGCCACTTCTCCCGGCCCTCGGCGGTCAGCTCCACGATGACGCGCACCCGGTTGGCCTCGTCGCGTTCGCGCGTGACCAGACCCTCGCTCGCCATGCGGTCGATGCGATGGGTCATCGCGGCCGGGGTGAGGCCAAGCTTCTTGGCCAGGTCGCCGGGGCCCAGCTGGTAGGGGGCGCCGGATAGCACGAGCGCCTTGAGCACCTCCCACTCGGTGTTGCTGATGCCCAGGGTCGCGGTCTGGCGGCTGTACGCGACGTTCATCCGCCGGTTGAGGCGGCTGAGGGCGCTGACGACCTGCTCCACCTGCGGGTCCAGGTCCTGGAACTCGCGCTGGTAGGCCGCGATCTGCTCCTCGAGGCTCGGCTCGGCCGGGCCGGGGGTCTCAGGCATGCCGCGCAGTATGGCACGTAACCCATTCGCCTCGAAGTCCTTCAAGGTGTACTCTTTAGCTTCGAACTTTAGCGTTGAAGTCTTGAGGCTTGGACTCTTAGTCCTCCTTCAGACCTCGACTTCTTCAGCCAGACCTCTTCAGAGCTCCTTCTCGACCTAGGCAGGTGAGTGTGACCACCGCGATGGGCGCCGCGCTGCGCCGGATCCAGCTGGGTAACGCGCTGAGCGCGTTCGGCAACGGCTTCACCGTCCCGTTCCTGTTCGTCTATGTGGCGCAGGTGCGGAACCTCGGCGCGAGCACCGCGGGCATGGTGCTCGCGGCGTTCGCCGTCGCGGCGCTGGCCGTGCTGCCCTTCACCGGCAGGGTGATCGACCGGCGTGGGCCGCTGCCGGTGGCGCTGGTGGGTGCCGTGGCTTCGGCCTTCGGTTCCATGGGGATGGGCCTGGCGTCCGACGAGGCGTCCGTCATCGCCGCGGTGGCCCTGCTCGGCGCGGGCATCGCGGTGATCCAGCCCGCCCTCGCCACCATGATCGTGTGGTGCTCGACCACGACCACCCGCTCGCGCGCCTTCGCCACCCAGTTCTTCCTCAACAACCTCGGCCTCGGCGTCGGAGGGCTGATCGGCGGCCTGCTGGTCGACCCCTCCGCCCCGTCGAGCTTCGTCCGGCTGTTCGCGATCGAGTCGGTGATGTTCCTGGTGCTGGGCGCGGCCGTGGCGACCGTACGGCTGCCGAAGCCGCCCAAGCTCGACCCCGCCGCCGCCGTGGCGGAACGCGCCGGTGGTGGCTGGCGGGCCATGCTGCGGAACCGGGCCATGGTGCAGCTGTGCGTGCTGGGCTTCGTGATGTTCTTCGCCTGCTACGGACAGTTCGAGTCCGGGCTGTCGGCGTTCGCCGTGGAGGTCACCCGCATCTCGCCCGCGATGCTCGGCGCCGCGCTGGCGGCCAACACGATGGCCATCGTGCTGGCGCAGTTCATCGTCCTCAGGCTGGTGGAGGGGCGGCGGCGCAGCCGGGTCATCGCGCTCACCGGGCTGGTGTGGACGGTCGCCTGGCTGGTGGCGGGCGCGTCCGGATTGGTGCCGGGGAGCCAGGCCGTCGCGACCGGCGCGATCATCTCGGCGTACGCGCTGTTCGGGCTCGGTGAGGCGATGCTCTCGCCGACCGTGGCCCCGCTGGTGGCCGACCTGGCGCCGCCGACGCTGGTCGGGCAGTACAACTCCGGTTTCGCCCTGGTCAAGCAGCTCGCGCTGGCCGTCGGCCCGGCGGTGGGCGGCCTGATGGCCGGGTCGGGGCTGTACGTGGCGTACATCGCGATGCTCGTCGGCTGCTCGCTGGGCATCTCGGCGCTCGCGCTGCGGCTGGGCCGGCGGCTCACGGCCCGCCAGGACAACCCGCTGCGCGCCGTCCCCGCCACGCCGGTGCCCGCGCAGCGGCGGGAGGCCGTGGACTCGGTCACCGCGGCGGCCTGACCTCGGGCAGGCCGCCGCGGGTGGCCCGGGTGCGGGCGGTCCGGGTGCGGGTGGCCCGGGTGCGGGCGGTCCAGGTGCGGGCGGTCCGAGGCTGGGGGGCGTCGTCCCCTAGCCCGCCGGGAGGGCGAACTCGCACCACACCGCCTTGCCGCCGTCCGGAGTGCGGCGCGAGCCCCAGGACGAGGCGATGGTCGCGACGATCGAGATGCCGCGCCCCGCCTCGTCGACCGGCTCGGCCCGGCGGCGGCGCGGCAGATGCTCGTCGCCGTCCGTCACCTCGATGATCAGACGGCGGTCCGTACGGCGCAGCCGCAGGCGCATCGGGGGCACGCCGTGTTGCAGCGAGTTGGCGACCAGCTCGCTGGCGGCGAGCACGCCCAGGTCGCGCAGCTCCATGGGGAAGCGCCAGCTGGCCAGGACCCCGGAGGCGAAGGCCCGCGCCCGGGGGGCCGCCTCCACCCCGCCGAGGAGTTCCAGCGCGGCGTTGTGGAACAGCTCGGCGTCATGGCCGGTGCGGGCGGGGTGCTGGAGGACCAGGACGGCCACGTCGTCGTCGTGCTCGGCGGTGATGCCCAGCGCCCGGATGAGGCGGTCGCACATCACCTGCGGGGTGCCCGTGGCCCCGGAGAAGACCCGCTCGAGGGCGGCGACGCCCTCGTAGATGTCCTTGTCGCGCCGCTCCACCAGGCCGTCGGTGTACAGCACCGCGCTGGAGCCGGGGCCGAAGGGGACCGAGCCCGACGTGTGCAGCCAGACGCCGGTGCCGAGCGGGGGCCCGGTGGGCTCGGCGGCCCGGCGCACGGTGCCGTCCTGGTCGCGGACCAGGATCGGCAGATGCCCCGCCGAGGCGTAGACCAGGCGGTTCTCGTTCGGGTCGTGGACGGCGTAGACGCAGGTCGCGATCTGGCTGGCGTCGATCTCGGCGGCCAGGCCGTCCAGGAGCTGCAGCACCTCGTGCGGGGGGAGGTCGAGTCGGGCGTAGGCGCGGACGGCGGTGCGCAGCTGGCCCATCACGGCGGCGGCTCGGACGCCGCGGCCCATGACATCGCCGATGACCAGGGCGGTGCGGCCGGCGCCGAGCGTGATGACGTCGTACCAGTCGCCGCCCACGGCGGCGTCCGTGCCGCCCGGTTGGTAGGTGGCGGCGACCCTGAGGTCGTCGGGCTGCTCCAGCTCCTGCGGGAGGAGGCTGCGCTGGAGGGTGACGGCGGCCTGGCGCTGCAGGCGCTCGCTGGCGCGCAGCCGCTCCGCGGCCTCCACCTGGTCGGTGACGTCGGCGCCGAAGACCAGCACCCCGCGCAGCGGGGTCTCGTCGGCCGGCGGCTGTCCGGCGGCCGGCGGCTGTCCGGCGGCCGGCGGAGGGAGGTCGGGCGGGGCGGGTAGGCCGGCCGCGGCAGGCATGTCGGGCAGACCGGCCGGGTCGGGCAGACCGGGCTGGGCGGCCGGGCCGGGCTGGACAGGCTGAGCGGGCGGGCCGGGCTGGGCGGCCGGGCCGGGCTGGACAGGCGGGGCCATCTCGATGGGCGAGCAGGTGAAGGTGTAGTAGCCCTGCCGCGCCCCGGAGACGCGCCGGGACTTGACCGTACGCGGGCGGCCGCTGCGCAGGACCTGGTCCATGAGCGGCAGCAGCCCCAGCTCCCTCAGCTCGGGCAGGGACTGGCGGGCGGAGGAGCCGGGCGTGCGGGCGCCGAAGATGGCCGTATAGGAGTCGTTGAGATAGGCGATGCGGTGATCGGGGCCGTAGACCACCGCGACCAGGGCCGGGACCTGGCCGAGGACGTCATGGACGGACAGCCCGTCGAGGGTCGGGACGGCGGCGGGCAGCCCGTCCTCCGCGCCCGGGCCGGCCGCACCCGGCGGCGGAGGCTCGCCGCGGTCCGCGGCGTCCGAGCGCTCGCCCCGGGCGGCCGGGACGGAGCCGGCGGCGGCGGCCGCGGGCTGGTGCCGCCGCGCGGCGCGGTCGGCCCGGGCGGCGGTGCGTCGCTGTGTCCGGGGAAGCCGGGCGCTCCAGCGTGTGAAGTTCACCGGGGGTTACCTCGCGAGGTTGTGGCTGAGCGGCGCGCCGGCGCGGGGGTCGGGAGAGGGGTGCGGGTGTGGGTGCGGGGGGCGGCCCCCAGGGGAATGCAGCAAACTTCCGAATCCTCGCGATTGTCACTCTTTGCAGATACGAGCCCACCCATGGTCACACGTCCAGTGTGGCCGACCGGACTGACATCCGTGAGACGCCGGTCGGGTAGGGGGAGTTCCCGCCACCGCCCCGACGGCCCCGACACGCCGGAACGGGCGTCAACTGGCCTCGGGATGGCGGCCGGTGTCGGCGGCCAGCTTGAACTCGGCCCGCGGGTTCTCCAGCGAACCGAGCGAGACGATCTCCCGTTTGAAGAGCCCCGACAGGGTCCACTCGGCCAGCACCCGCGCCTTGCGGTTGAAGGTCGGCACCCGGCTGAGGTGGTACACGCGGTGCATGAACCAGGCCGGGTAGCCCTTCAGCTTCCGCCCGTACACATGCGCGACGCCCTTGTGCAGGCCCAGGGAGGCCACCGAGCCGGCGTACTTGTGCGCGTAGTCCTTCAGCGGGCGGCCGCGCAGGGAGGCGATCACGTTCTCGGCGAGCACCTTCGACTGGCGCAGGGCGTGCTGCGCGTTGGGGGCGCATTCCTTTCCGGGCTCCTCCGCCGTCAGGTCCGGGACCGCCGCCGCGTCCCCGGCGGCCCAGGCGTGTTCCACCCCTTCCACATGGAGGGCCGCGGTGCACTTCAGGCGGCCGCGCGCGTTCACCGGCAGGTCGGCGGAGGCCAGGATGGGGTGCGGCTTGACCCCCGCGGTCCACACCAGGGTGCGGGTGGGGAAGCGCGAGCCGTCGCTCAGCGCGGCCACCCGGTCCACACAGGAGTCGAGACGGGTCTCCAGCCGTACGTCGATGTTGCGGCCGCGCAGCTCGCGGACCGCGTACTTGCCCATCTCCTCGCCGACCTCCGGGAGGATGCGGCCGGTGGCCTCCACCAGGATCCACTTCAGGTCCTCGGGCGAGATGTTGTGGTAGTAGCGGACCGCGTAGCGGGCCATGTCCTCCAGCTCGGCGAGCGCCTCCACGCCCGCGTACCCGCCGCCGACGAACACGAAGGTGAGGGCGGCGTCCCGGACGTCGGGGTCCCGGGTGGACGACGCGATGTCCAGCTGCTCCAGGACGTGGTTGCGCAGGCCGATGGCCTCCTCGACGGTCTTGAAGCCGATGCCGTGGTCGGCCAGGCCGGGGACCGGGAGGGTGCGGGAGACGGAGCCGGGCGCCAGCACGAGCTCGTCGTAGTGGATCTCGATCGAGCCGGTGCCCTCCTCCTTGGTGGCGAGGGTTCTGACGGTCGCGGTGCGCTTGCCGTGGTGGATCGCCGTGGCCTCGCCGATCACGACCTGGCACTGGGGCAGGACGCGGCGCAGCGGCACGACGACATGGCGTGGCGAAATGGATCCGGCCGCGGCCTCGGGGAGGAACGGCTGGTAGGTCATATACGGCTCGGGGTCGACCACGATGACCTGTACGTCGCCTTGCCTCAGCTCCTTCTTCAGCTTCCGCTGGAGGCGCAGCGCGGTGTACATCCCGACGTAGCCGCCGCCGACAACGAGAATGCGCGCAGGTTCCTTCACTCTCCCATGACGCACGCACAGCCGCGGTTTGTCCACAGCCCCGACGAATTGTGTGACCGGCGGTCCCGGGGCGGCGCCCGGCGCCCATTCGGTCTGACGTACGGAAGGTGCGCAGGTCAGTAGGGGCGCGCGGGGTGGTGGGCGGCCGGGGAAGCGGGGGTGGGCGGTGCGGTACTCCGAACGTGGGTCGATCTGTCCGGACCTACCCCCTTCTTTCTTGACCGGTGCTCAACTATGTTCGTACTACCTGTCGGGGTCGAGACTGCCCCGGCAATTCTGGGCGGGGAGTCTCCGGGGGGAGACGTCATTACCGGGGGATCACTATGCAGCTTCAGGGTTCTCATTGGTCGTCAGCCGTCGCGTCGGCGGACGGGACCGGCGGCCGGAACACTCCGCTGCGCGTGGACGCGCAGCGCAATCTCGAGCATGTGCTGCGGGCGGCGCGCGAGGTCTTCGGGGAGCTGGGGTACGGGGCTCCCATGGAGGACGTCGCGCGGCGGGCGCGGGTCGGGGTGGGCACCGTCTACCGGCGCTTCCCCAGCAAGGACGTCCTGGTGCGCCGCATAGCGGAGGAGGAGACGGCCCGGCTGACCGACCAGGCGCGGGCGGCCCTCGGCCAGGAGAACGAGCCGTGGTCGGCGCTGGCCCGGTTCCTGCGCACCTCGGTGGCCTCCGGCGCGGGCCGGCTGCTGCCGCCCCAGGTGCTGCGGGTCGGCGTCGAGGCGGAGGCGGAGATCCGGGTGCCGCAGCAGCGCCAGGCGGCGTTAGCCGACCCTCCCCAGCCGGAGCTGCGGCTGGTGGAGCAGCCGAGCGCCGTCCCCGGCGGCCCGGACGACGCGGGCGCGGCGGCGCTGCTGGAGGTCGTCGGCCAGCTGGTGGAGCGGGCGCGGGAAGCGGGCGAGCTGCGGCCGGACGTGACGGTGGCCGATGTGCTGCTCGTCATCGCCACTGCGGCCCCCTCCCTGCCGGACGCGGCCCAGCAGGCGGCGGCCTCGGCGCGACTGCTGGACATCCTCCTGGACGGCCTGCGGTCCCGCCCGGCGAGCTGAGGCGCCGCGCGGAGCGCTGACCTGGGACGGACACCGCGCCGTCCCCGGAGCGGAAGCGGTCTGCGGGGGCCTGCGTCATGCATGCGCGTTCACGGCGCGTCGAGCAGGTCGACGACCTGCTCGACGGACAGCCCCGCGCCCTCGGCGCGCAGCGCCAGGGCCGCCTCGCGGCCCAGGGCGCGGTGCGTGGCCGCCGCGACCTTCTCAACCTCCTGACGCGGGAGCGGGGTGCGCGGCAGCTCGCCGCGCCAGCCGTCGGCCGCGCCCAGCAGCCGGGCGGCGAGGCGCTCCTTCCCGCAGCCCACCAGGATGCGTGCGGCGGTCTCCGCCTGCTGGGCCAGCAGCACCTCCGAGCATCCGACCTCCCCGCCCTGGCTCAGGGCATCGCGTATCTTGCGCAGCGCCCCGGGGGTATCGCCCTCCTCGGCGGTGAGGCGGGCGTCCAGGCCGTTCAGCACCACCCGGAACTGGGGCGGCGGGGTCGCCTGGTCCCCCACGCGCCGCGCCTCCTCCCACAGCACCCGGGCCCGGACCGGGTCTCCGCGCCGCAATTCGATCAGGGCGCGCAGCAAGCGGTTGAAGGACTGGACGTCCCGGGTGCCGCGGCGCTCCGCCTCCTCCTCGGAGAGGTCCAGCAGCTTCTCCGCGCGGTCGAGATCCCCGGCGTGGAGTTCCACGTCCGCGAGCCGGGTGGTGATGAAGGGTGTCTCGGTGTGCGCGCCGATCTCCCGGGCGAGCCGCTGTGCCGTCCGGTAGGCGGCCCGGGCCTCGTCGAGACGGCCCCGGTTGGTGGCCATCTCGCCGGCGGCGGTCTCGACCTGGGCGAGCATCCACCGGTCGCCGACCCGCCGGCTCAGCTCCCGCAGCTCCGCCCACCCCTCCTCGGCGTGGATCACCCCGCCCGGCGAGTCGATGATCACGTGGACGCGGAACATCATCACCACGCCGAGCGCCCAGTCGTCGCCGTACTGCCGGCAGTTGGCCATCGCCATGTCGGTCATCGGCAGGACCGCGTTGTGGCCACCGAGGACGAAGCCGGAGAAGGGCCACAGCATGCCGGGGAAGCGGGCGGCGCGCGGGCCGGGGTGGTCTCTGTAGGCATCGCGGATACGCCGGGCCGCGGTCTGGAACCCGGGGGTGGCCATGGTGGCGCCGTCGGCGTTGTCGGCGTTCAGGAAGAACAGCATCAGCCGCAGGTCCATCTGGTCCCAGTAGCGCGTGGCGGCCTCGTCGACGCCGTCCTGCCCGGGCGGGACGTCCTCGGGGATCGAACCGAGCACGCTCTCCAGGTCGTCAGCGCTCAGGACTCCGCCGAGCTTCAACGCCTCGCGGATCCAGGCCCCGCCCTCGTCCCGGTAGTTGCGCAACCACCAGAACCAGCTCATGGACCTGACGAACTCGACCACCGTCCGCTCGTCGCCCGCCTCCAGGGAGCGCAACAGGGCGGCCCGGATGTTGTCCAGCTCCGTCTCGACCCGGTGCAGCCAGGGAAGCTGTTCGGCGGAGCGAAGCCGTGGCTCGGCCGTGCGGATGAAGTCGCGGAAGTGGGCGATGTGCCGGGCGACGGCGGCGGCGTGGTCGGCTCGCGCGGCGGTGTCCTCGGTGGCGCGCTCGCCGACGTACTCGTGGATGGTCTCCAGCATGCGGTAGCGCACCTCGGCGGGGGCGGCGGCCGAGGCGCCGGCGGGGCCGTCCGGGCCCTGGTCGGGCGTCGGGTGGTCGACGACCAGGAGTGACTTGTCGACCAGCGCGCCGAGCAGATCGAGCACCTCGTCGGCGGCGATGTGGATGCGGGGGCGGGGGCGGGGGCCGGACGCGCCCGGGTCGCCGGACGCGTTGGGGTGCGCGGACGCGCGTACGCCGGCATGGGGTGCGCCCCCGTGGGGTGCGCCGCCATAGGTCGCACCGTCGTGAGGCGCGCCCCCGTGGGCTGCCCCGTCGTGGGCTGCGCCGTCCTGGGCTGCCTGGTCGTACGCCACGCCGTGCCCCGCCGCCCCCTCGTACGCCGCCGTGCCGACGCCCGGGTCGGCGGCGGGCGAGGCGTCCGCGCACACCGCCTCCGCCGCGCTCAGGCTCCACCCGCCCGCGAACACCGACGCCCGGCGCAGCACGGTGCGCTCCCGCTCGTCGAGCAGCTCCCAGGACCAGTCGACGACGGCCCGCAGCGTCTGCTGGCGCGGCAGGAGCGTCCGGCTGCCGCTGGTCAGCAGCCGGAAGCGGTCGTCGAGCCGGTCGGCGATCTGCCGGGCGGTCAGCATCCGCAGCCGCGCGGCGGCCAGCTCGATCGCCAGCGGCAGGCCGTCCAGCCGGCGGCAGATCTCCGCGACGGCCGCCGGCGTCTCCGGATCCCGCGCCGGGTCGAAGCCCGGCAGGGTGGCCGCCGCGCGCTCGGCGAACAGCTGGTGGGCGGGCGCGGGCCGGAGCGGCTCCACGGGCCGTACGGTCTCGCCGGGCACACCCAGCGGCTCCCGGCTGGTGGCCAGCACGGTCACCCCGGGGCAGTGGGCGAGGAGGGTCTCGGCCAGCCGCGCGGCGGCGTCGATGACGTGCTCGCAGTTGTCGAGCAGGAGCAGCAGGCGGCGGTGGGCGCAGAGCTCGACGAGGCGCGCGGTCGGGTCGGCGCCGTCCGCCCCGCCCTTCCGCCCTTCGAGTCCGGTCGCGAGCAGGCGGCTCTCACGGTCGCCGACGGCGCTCAGCACGGCCCCGGGGACGGCGGCGGCATGGTCGAGCTTGGCGAGCTCGGCCACCCACACCCCGTCCGGGTAGGCGGCCGCGACGGTCGCGGCGGCCTCCTCGGAGAGCCGGGTCTTGCCGGACCCGCCGGGTCCGGTGAGCGTGACCAGACGGGCGCCGCCCAGGTCGCGGCGCAGGTCGCCGATCTCCGTCTGCCGGCCGACGAAGCTGGTGAGCCGGGGGCGGAGGTTGCCGCGCGGCCGGGAGCCGGCGCCCGGCCCCCCGCCCGTCCCGGGGCCGCCGTCCGGCGACAGCGCGGGCGGGGGACCGGCGGGGGCGGGGCGGAGGGCGTGGTCGGCGGGCCTGCCGGGGCGGCGCGGGCCCGGGGCTTCGGGGTCCCGGGGGGCGTACGCGGTGTGGGGCGCCGCCGCGTCGGCCGCGTCCCGGCCGTACGGCGCCCCGGGGCCGGGGCCGCCGGACGGCGCTCCCGGCGCCGCTTCGTCGCGGCCGGGGTACGGAGGGCGGGGGGCGGCTCCCCCGTGAGCGGAGCCCGGCCCCTGGGCCGTCTCAGGAGCGAGGGCCTGAACCCCGGGGGGCTGCTCGGCGGTGGGGCGGGCGTGCCCGACTCCGGGGGCCGGCGCGGCGTGGGCACCCTGGCTGTCGTGGGCACCCCCGCTGTCGTGGCCGCCCTCGCTGTCGTGGGCCGCGCCAGAAGGGCCGGGAGCGGGATACGGCCCACCGGCCGACGCGGATCCCGGAGGCACCGCTGCCCCCTGATGGCGCCGCCCCGCCGCGCCGCCGTCGGCCCCCTCTGCCGCGCCGCCGCCGGCCCCCTCTGCCGCGCCGCCGGGACCACGGTCGTCGTACGCGCCACCCGCGTCGCGGCCGCCGCCGACGGCCGTCGGGCCCGCCGCACCAGGGCGCCGTACGGTGGCCGATCCCGCGCCGGCCGGGAGCGGGGCGGGCTCCCCGGACAGCAGCCGCCCATGCAGCGCCTTGAGGTCCGCGCCCGGGTCGGCGCCGAGGTGGTCGGCGAGGGTCCGGCGGACCGTCTCGTACGCGGCGAGCGCGTCCGCCGTACGGCCCGACGCGTGCAGCGCGCGGATGAGCTGCGCGTGGAGGGTCTCGTCGAGGGTGTGGTCCACGACGAGCCCGCGCAGCTCCGGTATGACGTCCGCCGCGCGACCGAGGGCGAGGTCGGCGTCGATACGGCGGTGCAGCGCGGCCATCCGGAGCGCCTCGGGGCGGGCCGCGGCCGCGTCCCGGTCCGGCAGGTCGGCCAGCGCGGGGCCGCGCCACAGCGCGAGCGCCTGCCGCAGCACCTCGGCGGCCGTCCCCGGGTCTCCGGCGTCGAGGGCCCGGGTGCCGTTCCTCGTCAGCGCCTCGAAGTGGAGCAGATCGACGTCCTGGGGCCCGGCGGTGGCGAGGCGGTAGCCCCCGGGCGAGGAGACCACCGCGTCCCGGCCGATGGCCCTGCGCAGCCGTCCCACGAGCGCTTGGAGGGCGGCGGGCGCGTCCTGGGGTGGGTCGTCGGTCCAGAGTTCGTCGATGAGGACGTCCACGGGCGCGGGGGCGGGCCGTGCGGCGCGCATGGCGAGGGCGGTGAGGAGCGCGCGGAGCCGGGGACCGCCCAGGGGGAGGGGGTTCCCGTCGTCGTCGCGAGCTTCGGCCGAGCCGAGGATCAGATACCGCACGGGGTCATTGTCCTCGGGGCGTCGATCGAATTATGCGAACACACGACCAATTGGCGCGCCGCGCCGCCGCCCCCTGCCCCGACAAGCACGGCCTCGCCCCCACAAGCACAACCCGCCCCCACGAGCGCATCCCCAGCCCACGAGCCCCGCGCCACGCCCCCACAAGCCGCGACGCGCCCCCGCAAGCCCAGCCACGCCCCCACAAGCCCAGCCACGCCCCTACAAGCTCGGCCGCGGGACCACCCCGCCCGCCACCGCCCGCTGCCGCGGCGCCGCCGTCCCCGTCCAGCAGGTGCCGCGCCGGGCCAGCAGCCGCCGCAGCCACACCTCCGTGGAGACCAGTTCGGCCAACCCGTCCAGGGGCAGCCGCTCCCCCTCCGCCGCCGCCCGCAGCGCCTTGCGTACGACGCGGGCCTCGACCAGGCCCGCGTCGGCCAGCAGCGGGGCGTCGAAGAGGCTGACGACCTCGCCCACCCAGGCGCGCAGCCCGGCCCGTACGGCGGCGGCGTGGGCGGCGTGGGACGGGGCTCCCCAGCCGGGCGGCAGGTCGCGGATGCCCGCTCCGGCGAGGACCGCGCGCAGCACGGCCGCGCGCGCCCCGGGTTGCACACGAAGCGTTTCGGGGAGCGCGCGGCAGGCCCGTACGACCTGGTTGTCGAGGAAGGGCGCGTGCAGGCGCTGGCTGCGCACCTCGGCGGCCTGCTCGAACACCCGGTGGTCGGCGGCGTACCTGGCCAGGGCCGCGTCGGCGCGCCGCTCGCCCGGGCGCCGCAGGGTGACGGGGCGGGCCGCGGCCTCCTCCAGGCGCAGCGAGACCTCGGCCAGCGCCTCGCCGGTGAGCCAGCGCGCGGCGGGGCCGGGCCGGCACCAGGCGAGCGCGGCGAGGGAGGCGGAGACGACGCCGCGGCCGCCTTTGCCGCCCGCCGCGCCGCCGCCGTCGTCGGTGAAGCGCCGCTCCAGGAGGCGGCTGGCGGCGTCCTCGACGCCGTCCCGGTAGGACGTGCGGGCCAGCTTGCGCGCCGCCCGGTAGACGGTGAAAGGCACGAAGAAGGAGTGGCCGGTGGGTCCGTCGGCCTTGGCCAGCGCGGTGGCGGGGCGCAGCAGGTGGCGGCGTCGGCGGTCGAGCAGCAGGTCGGCCAGGCGCGCGGGGTGGGCGTCGAGCGCCTGCCGGGCGCCGTGGCCGACGAAGTGGTCGGCGCTGCCCGCGACGAGCCGGCGGCGATGGCGCTCGGCGACGACGATGGAGGGCCCGGGTTCGTCGGTGAGCGGGCCGCTGTCCAGCGCGGCGTACGGGAGCGCCTCCTCGCCCGCGGCGACCACGACGTGGTGCAGCCGCGGATCGGCGGCGATGGCGCCGGCCCGCTCCAGCTCGGCCTCGCGGGAGCGGGCGCCGCCGGCGGTGGCCAGGTCGTTGAAGGTGACGGCGAGGAGCCGCTGGCCCGCCTCCGTGCCCTGGCCGGACAGGGTGCCGGGCAGGGTGCCGGGCATGCCGGGGAGTCCGGCGGCCAGCAGGGCCAGGGTGGCGGAGGCGCTGCCCCCGGAGAGGTCGGCGCCGATGCCGGGCGCCGGGGCGCCGCGGGCGGCGCGCCGCTCGGCGGGGCCCATGCCGGGGACCGGTCCGGGGTCGAGGCCGCCGCCGGTCTCGGGGGCGTGGCGCGGGGCGGTGAGCCTGGCCCGTACGGCCTCCACGAGGGCGTCCCGTACGCCCTCCACGGCCTGTTCCTGGTCGACTTGGGGCGCGGCGACGGCGAGCGAGGCGGTGGGCTCGTAGCCGATGATGTCGCGGGCGCCGTCGCGCAGGATCAGCGCGTGGCCCGGGGGCACGCGTCTGACGCCCAGGTACGGGGTGCCGTCGCGCATCGCCTCCGGGGAGTCGGGGCAGGCCAGGAGCGCGCCGAGGTGGCCGACGTCGAGCTGGGCCTCGATCAGGTCGGCGAGCGGCAGGGCGGCGGTGGCGTACGCGGTGCCGCCGCCCCAGTCGGTGTGGAAGACGGGCCGGGCTCCGGCCAGGTCGCCGACGATGGTGGTGCGGCGGCCGACCTGGGCGACGGCGGTGTAGCTGCCGGGCCAGGCGGTGAGGTGGCGCAGGGCGCCGCCGCGGGCGGCGAACAGGCCGACGCGCAGCTCCTCGTCGGAGGCGCCGCAGCAGCCGAAGACGGCGAGGCGGGAGAAGGGGTCGGCCTGGACGACGCGTACCTCGTCGGGCCGCCAGTCGCCGACCGCCCACAGCGGATCGGGGTCCGCCCACAGGAGGTGGGCACCGACCGGCTGGATCGCGCGGCCCTGCGCGGGGTCCGGCCCCGATGCGGTACTGCTCCACCCCACCAACCACCGCATCGCGCCTCCACAGGGTGTGGACAAACAAGGCAACCAAGAAAGAAGGCAACCAAGAAAGTAGGTGCCATCATGCACAGCACGTCGACGGTTTCGGCATCGAACCGGACAACTACATGGATCTCCCGGATGTCCCTTGACCGTAGTCGACCACAGGAACAACAGGGTTGATCACAAGACGTGATCCCGCCAAGTCCCGCACATGCCCCGCCCACATCCCAGCCCACGTCCTGTCGGGCGCGGAACGCGACATAAGGGAACCGCCGTCGGCGCGACGGACCGCTCCGCCGTGGCCCATGCTGCCATGTGCGGGGCGCACAAGGGCGCACGAGGGCGCAGAGGCGTCAATACGGTGCGTGCCCCCGGCACTTGCGAGGGAGCTGCCGCGCCGGGCCTCCCCCTCCCCGGTCCGGCACGGCAGCCCGGCCGCGGTCGAGCGCCACGCGGAGCCACGGCAGTGGGTGACAGGCGCGATTCGGCCAAACTTCCGCGGCGCTCTTGATGGCTCGCCATGGGCTCGCCAAGGGGCCCACGAAGTCCCCGACGGGGTAAGCCACTGAGGGGTGGCACTTGGGTGCGGCACCTGCCGCACGACAGTCCGGGAGGCGGCATCCGCCTCCCGGACCGCTCCGCCGCCCGCGGGGAATGAGGCGGCGGCGTCCCCCAGCCCACTGATTCCGTACAGCGGGCCGACCCACGCAGGACCCATCGAAACGTTCCCGCGAACCCTGAGACAGAGCGCACGGACGGGCGCACAGCCACACACAACGGGAGCACGCGTCACGTCCCGCACGCCCGTTCGTACAAGAATCTCGCCATCCGGGACACCACCTCTTAACGGTCGGGATGCGGCGAACTACGCTGGGTTTACGAATGCCCCGTGCCTATGCCGGGGCGGCCGTCGGTGCTGTCGAGGGGTGCGCATGTCCAGGGAGCCACGCGGGCCGAACGAGAAGCTCGGCACCGTTCTCGCCCTCGCGGGGATCAGCAATGCCGGGCTGGCGCGCAGAGTCAACGACCTCGGAGCCCAGCGTGGCCTGACGCTTCGCTACGACAAGACGTCCGTGGCCCGCTGGGTCTCCAAGGGCATGGTGCCCCAAGGCGCCGCGCCCCATCTGATTGCGGCCGCTATCGGGAGCAAACTCGGGCGGCCCGTACCACTCCATGAGATCGGGCTCGCCGACGCCGATCCGGCGCCCGAGGTCGGCCTCGCCTTCCCGCGCGACGTCGGCCAGGCCGTCCGCTCGGCGACCGAGCTCTACCGGCTGGATCTGGCGGGTCGGCGCGGAGGCGGCGGCATCTGGCACAGCCTGGCCGGATCCTTCGCGGTCAGCGCGTACGCCACACCGGCGTCGCGCTGGCTGATCACCCCCGCCGACCCGTCGGTCGCGCGCGAGCCGGGGGACGCCGAAGTCGGCGGCGGCGTGGACGGTTTACCCCAGCGCGTCGGGCACAGCGACGTCACCAAGCTGCGCGAGGCCGCCGAGGACGCGCGCCGCTGGGACTCCAAGTACGGCGGCGGCGACTGGCGTTCGTCGATGGTCCCCGAGTGCCTGCGCGTCGACGCGGCGCCGCTGCTCCTCGGCTCGTACAGCGACGAGGTCGGCCGCTCCCTGTTCGGCGCCACCGCCGAACTGACCCGGCTCGCCGGGTGGATGGCCTTCGACACCGGCCAGCAGGAGGCCGCCCAGCGCTACTACATCCAGGCGCTGCGGCTCGCGCGCGCCGCGGCCGACGTCCCGCTCGGCGGCTATGTGCTGGCCTCCATGAGCCTTCAGGCCACCTATAGAGGCTTCGCCGACGAGGGCGTGGACCTGGCCCAGGCCGCCGTGGAGCGCAACCGCGGCCTGGCCACCGCCCGCACCATGAGCTTCTTCCGCCTGGTCGAGGCCCGCGCCCAGGCCAAGGCCGGGGACGGCCCGGCCTGCGGCGCGGCGCTGAAGTCCGCCGAGGGCTGGCTGGAGCGCTCCCGGTCGGGCGACCCCGACCCCTCCTGGCTGGACTTCTACTCCCACGAGCGGTTCGCCGCCGACGCCGCCGAGTGCTACCGCGACCTGCGGCTGCCGCGCCAGGTGCGGCGGTTCACCGAGCAGGCGCTGGCCCGGCCCACCGAGGAGTTCGTCCGCTCCCACGGGCTGCGGCTCGTCGTGTCCGCCGTGGCCGAACTGGAGTCCGGCAATCTGGACGCGGCCTGCGCGGCGGGCACCCGCGCCGTGGAGGTCGCCAACCGCATCTCCTCCGCGCGCACCACCGAGTACGTACGGGACCTGATGCACCGCCTGGAGGCCTACCGCGACGAGCCGCGCGTCGCCGAACTGCGGGAGCGGGCAAGGCCGCTGCTGATGGCCCCGGCGTGACGGCCGGGGCCGGCCGGGCCGCGTGATCGCCTGACCGCGCGGCACGATCGCGGCTCGCGGCCGACGAGATCAGCAAGCCCGACAAGGCCGACAAGGCCGACGACCGGGGTTTCGGGGCGTTGTCAGTGGGGCGGGTCATGATAGTTGTCGGCGGTCGGGTGAGTGGACTGTGCGCGGTGTGGGGAGGTGTGGTGACGTGAGGGCGCTGGACTGCGATGTTCTGGTGATCGGGGGCGGGATCGTCGGCCTGTCGACGGCGTATGCGATCACGCGCGCCGCGCCCGGCACCCGCGTGACCGTCCTGGAGAAGGAGGCCGGTCCCGCCCGCCACCAGACCGGGCGGAACAGCGGCGTGATCCACAGCGGCATCTACTACCGCCCCGGCTCCCTCAAGGCCCGGTTCGCGGTGCAGGGCGCCGCGGAGATGGTCAAGTTCTGCGCCGAGCACGGCATCGCCCATGAGGTGACCGGCAAGCTCATCGTCGCCACGGAGCGGTCGGAGCTGCCCCGGCTGCACGCCCTCGTCCAGCGCGGCCGGGAAAACGGCATCCCGGTGCGCGAGCTCGGCCCCGCCCAGCTCGAGGAGCGCGAGCCCTGGGTGCGCGGCCTGGCCGCCATCCATGTCGGCACGACCGGCATCTGCGACTTCAAGGCGGTCGCGGCCCGGCTCGCCCGCCTCGCGCGCGACGCCGGGGCCTCGGTGCGGTACGGAGCGGGGGTGCGCGCCATCGGGCGGCGCCCGTCGGCCGTCGCGGTCCGTACGGCCGACGGGGCGGTGCTGCGGGCCCGCGCCCTGGTCAACTGCGCCGGACTGCACTGCGACCGGATCGCCCGGCTCGCCGGCGACGACCCGGGCATGCGGATCGTCCCCTTCCGCGGTGAGTACTACGAGCTGGTCCCCGCCCGCTCCTCCCTCGTGCGCGGCCTGGTCTACCCCGTCCCCGACCCGGCCTTCCCCTTCCTCGGCGTCCACCTCACCCGCGGCGTGGACGGCTCCGTCCACATCGGACCCAACGCGGTGCCCGCCCTCGCCCGGGAGGGCTACGCCTGGCACACGGTCCACCCGCGCGAGCTGGCCGGCACGCTGGCGTACCCCGGCTCCTGGCGGATAGCCCGCCGCCACTGGCGTTACGGCGCGGGCGAGCTCCACCGCTCGCTGTCCAAGCGCGCCTTCACCGACGCCGTCCGCCGCCTGCTGCCCGACATCACGGCCGACGACCTGATACCGGCCCCGGCGGGCGTGCGCGCCCAGGCGGTCCTGCCCGACGGCACGCTGGTCGACGACTTCCTGATCCGGGAGTCCCCCCGCATCGTCCATGTGCTCAACGCGCCCTCGCCCGCGGCGACGGCGTCCCTGCCGATCGGCCGGGAGGTCGCGAGGCGGGTGCTGGAGCGCCTGTGACGCCGGGTCCGGGGCCGCGAGGCCTGGCCCGGACTGGAGCGCCGGGGCCCGGCCGTGGGCGCCGGGGCCCGGACGGGGACACCAGGCCCGAGGGCCCGGGGCAGAACGCCGTGCCTCGGGGCCACGGCCCCCGCCGACCCCGCCCGTAGAATCGAAGCACTGTGTCCGAGAACCACGCCGCGAACCCCGCCGCGAACCCCGCCGCCCCCGAGCCCCGCGCCGAGCGCACTCTGCCGACCCCGCGCGACCGCGCCGAGCCGATGTTCCCGGGCGGCCCCCTGGCCGACCCCGCCGGCTCGCATCACGAGCGGCGCATCCGGTCCTTCCGCCCCCGGCGCGGCCGGGTGACCCCGGGCCAGGGCGAGGCGCTGCGCCGCCTGTGGGGGCAGTGGGGCCTGGACATCGACGGCCTCTCCCGCATCGACCTCGGGGAGCTGTTCGGCGACCCGGACCTGCCCGTCGTCCTGGAGATCGGGTTCGGCATGGGCGAGGCCACGGCCCAGATGGCCGCCGCCGACCCCGGCACCGGCATCCTGGCCGCCGATGTCCACACCCCCGGCCAGGGCAATCTCCTCGCCCTCGCGGAGCGGAACGACCTCTCCAACATCCGGGTGGCCAACGGCGACGCGATCATCCTGCTCCGCGAGATGCTGGAGCCCGCCTCCCTCGCCGGCCTGCGCGTCTACTTCCCGGACCCCTGGCCCAAGAAGCGCCACCACAAGCGCCGCCTCATCCAGCCCGAGTTCATCGCGCTCGCCGCCACCCGGCTGCGCCCCGGCGCGCTACTGCACTGCGCGACCGACTGGGAGCCGTACGCCGAGCAGATGCTCGAGGTCCTGACCGCCGACCCCCACTTCGAGAACACCCAGCCCGACGGCGGCTACAGCCCGCGCCCGGACTTCCGCCCGCTGACCAAGTTCGAGGGCCAGGGCCTGGAGAAGGGCCACGTCGTCCACGACCTGATCTTCCGCCGCCGCGACACATAGCGCCCTTTGTCGGCTGGGCATAATCCCGCGGTCCCCCATTCCCCGTTCGTTAGGGTCGTCAGGTGCACGAGTCCCCGCCCCCGCACCAGCAGCCCGGACCACCGGCCACGGCGTACGGACAGCAGCCGTGGCCCGACGCCCCGTCCGCGCCGCCGGCCCCAGGCGGTGGCTGGCCCTACCCGCCGCCCCGCCCCTCCTGGGGCGGCCGGCTGAGCGCGCTGTGGGCCAACAAGTCCGTGCGCGCCACGGCGCTGGTCGTCCTGCTCTCCCTCTCCGGGCTGATCATCCTGGCGCTGGTCCGCCAGCAGACCGGCACCGAGGGCTTCCTGGTGGGCCTGGGCCTGGCCATCCTGCCCGTACCCCTGCTGATAGCCGCGTTCCGCTGGATGGACCGCGTCGCCCCCCAACCCTGGCGGAACCTGTTCTTCGCCTTCGCCTGGGGCGCCTGCGCCGCCACCCTCGTCGCCATCATCGCCAACGGCTTCGCCACCGAGTGGCTGATCAGCACCGTCGCCGACTCCTCCCCCTCCGGCCAAGCCGACGCCGACGCCTGGGGCGCCACCCTCGTCGCCCCCGTCGTCGAGGAGAGCGCCAAGGCCGCCGCCGTCCTGCTGCTCTTCCTCTTCCGGCGCCGCGACTTCAACGGGATCGTCGACGGCGTCGTCATCGCCGGCATCACCGCCACCGGCTTCGCCTTCACGGAGAACATCCTCTACCTCGGCACGGCCTTCGTCAGCGACCAGGAGTTCGGCTACTCGGGCATCCGATCCACCACCGCCGCGACCTTCTTCATCCGCGCGGTGATGTCCCCCTTCGCCCACCCCCTCTTCACCGCCGCCACCGGCATCGGCTTCGGGATAGCCGCCGCGGCCGCCCATCACCAGCGCGCCCGCCGGGCCCTCGTCCCCCTCGCCGCCCTGCTGGGCGCCATGGTCCTGCACGGCGTCTGGAACGGCTCCGCCACCTTCGGCGGCTACGGCTTCCTCGCCGTCTACGCCCTCTTCATGGTCCCCGTCTTCGGCCTGCTGACCTGGCTGGTCATCTGGGCCCGCAACAACCAGCTGCGCACCATACGCACCCAGCTCCCCGCCTACCAGGCCGCCGGCTGGCTCACCCCGCCGGAGCCCATCGCCCTCTCCTCCATGCGCGCCCGCGGCATAGCCCGCGACCTGGCCCGCCGCACCCAGGGCCAGGCCGCGGCCCGCGTCGTCGCCGACTACACCGCGACCGCCACCTCCCTCGCCCTCCTCCGCCACCGCGCCTACCGCGGCACGGCGGGCCCCGACTTCACCACCCGCGAGCGCGAGCTCCTGGACCGCCTGTGGCAACACCGCGAAACCGCCCAACCCCCCCTCGCCCACGCGGCCCTGTCCGTCCCCCTTCCCCGCCGCCCGCTCCCCCGCCCCCACCCGTCCACGCTGCCCCCGCCCTACTGGCCCCTCCCACCCCACACCACGTACGCCCCCCCCCCCCCCCCC
>NZ_BAAASD010000082.1:0-17119 GCF_039532705.1 Streptomyces sparsogenes subsp. cuspidosporus
TGATCGCCGCGACGGCCGCCCCGGCGACGCCCGGCGCGGCCGGCCCCGGGCCGGCTCCGGACGGCGCCGCCGTGCTCCCCGACGCGCTCGCCGACGCCCTGGCCGCCGAGGACGTCCCGGTGCACCGGCCCGAGCTGGGGGTCCTCGTCGCCGCCGTGCCCGAGGACGCGCAGGGACGTGCCCGAGCGCTGGACCGCACCCGGGCCGTGGACGACGAGAAGGTGCGGCTGCGCAGCGCCGTCAAGTCGCGGGACGGCTTCTTCACCACCTTCTGTATCAGCCCCTACTCCCGCTACATCGCCCGCTGGTGCGCCCGCCGCGGCCTGACGCCCAATCAGGTCACCACCGCCTCCCTGCTCACCGCCCTCATCGCGGCGAGCTGCGCGGCCACCGGCACCCGGCCCGGGTTCATCGCGGCCGGGGCGCTGCTGATCGCCTCCTTCGTACTGGACTGCACCGACGGCCAGCTCGCCCGCTACTCCCTGCAGTACTCCACGCTCGGCGCCTGGCTGGACGCCACGTTCGACCGCGCCAAGGAGTACGCCTACTACGCGGGGCTGGCCCTGGGCGCGGCGCGTGGCGGGGACGACGTATGGGCGCTCGCGCTCGGCGCGATGGTGCTGCAGACCTGCCGCCATGTCGTCGACTTCTCCTTCAACGAGGCGAATCACGACGCCACCGGCAACTCCAGCCCCACCGCCGCCCTCTCCGACCGCCTCGACAGCGTCGGCTGGACCGTCTGGGTGCGCCGGATGATCGTGCTGCCCATCGGCGAGCGCTGGGCGCTGATCGCGGTGCTCACCGCCTGCACCACGCCCCGCGTCACCTTCTACGCGCTGCTCATCGGCTGTGCGCTGGCCGCCTGTTACACCACCGCGGGCCGGGTGCTGCGGTCGCTGACCCGCAAGGCGCGGCGCACGGACCGCGCGGCGCGCGCCCTCGGCGACCTCGCCGACTCGGGCCCGCTCGCCCAGGGCTTCGCCGCGGTCCTCCGGGGGGCCGCGCGCCGGCTCCCGGCCCTCGCCGCGCCCGCCGTCGCCCTGCTCGGGGCGGCCGCCGTGGTCTGTGTGTCCGCGTTCACGTCCTTCGGCGGCCCCTGGCCGGTGGTCGCCGCCGCCGGCTACGCGCTCGCCTCCGGCCTGGCCGTGGCCCGCCCGCTGAAGGGTCCGCTCGACTGGCTCGTGCCGCCGGTCTTCCGCGCCGCGGAGTACGGCACCATCCTGGTTCTTGCCGCTGACTCCGGGGTGAACGGAGCCCTGCCCGCCGCTTTCGGGCTGGTGTCGGCGGTCGCCTACCATCACTACGACACGGTGTACCGCATCCGCGGTGGCACCGGCGCGCCCCCGCACTGGCTGGTGCGGGCGATCGGCGGGCACGAGGGGCGGACCCTGGCGGTCACGGTCGCCGCCGCCCTGCTGCACGAGCGCAACCAAGGCTTCACCATCGCGCTGACCGCTCTCGCGGCGGCCCTCGCGCTGGCGGTGCTCAGCGAGAGCATCCGCTTCTGGGTGTCCTCCGGAGCACCCGCTGTACACGACGAAACAGGAGAACCCGCATGATCGGCCTCGTGCTGGCGGCCGGCGCCGGACGGCGTCTGCGCCCTTACACCGACACCCTTCCCAAGGCCCTGGTGCCGGTGGGTCCTGAAGGGGAAGAGGGGGCTACCACCGTCCTCGACCTGACCCTCGGCAACTTCGCGGAGGTGGGCCTGACCGAGGTGGCGATCGTGGTCGGTTACCGCAAGGAGGCCGTGTACGAGCGCAAGGAGGCGCTGGAGGCGAAGTACGGCCTCAAGCTCACCCTCATCGACAACGACAAGGCCGAGGAGTGGAACAACGCCTACTCCCTCTGGTGCGCCCGTGACGCGATCAAGCACACAGTGATCCTCGCCAACGGCGACACCGTGCACCCGGTCTCGGTCGAGAAGACCCTGCTCGCCGCCCGCGGCAACGGCCAGAAGATCATCCTCGCGCTGGACACGGTGAAGCAGCTCGCCGACGAGGAGATGAAGGTCGTCGTGGACCCCGAGAAGGGCGTCCAGAAGATCACCAAGCTGATGGACCCGGCCGAGGCGACCGGCGAGTACATCGGCGTCACCCTCATCGAGGGCGAGGCCGCGGCGGAGCTGGCGGACGCGCTGAAGACCACCTTCGAGCGCGACCCCGACCTGTACTACGAGGACGGCTACCAGGAGCTGGTCAACCGCGGCTTCAAGGTCGACGTGGCCCCCATCGGCGACGTCAAGTGGGTCGAGATCGACAACCACGAGGACCTCGCGAAGGGCCGTGAGATCGCATGCCAGTACTGACCCGCCTCATCCCGTCTCCCGTCTCCGTCGACATCAACGCCGGGGCCCTGGACGACTTGGCGGGCCTGCTGGCCGACCAGCGCATCTCGGCCTCCGGCAAGCTGGCGATCGCGATCAGCGGCGGCTCCGGCGCCGTCCTGCGCGAGCGGCTGGCCCCGGTGCTGCCGGGCGCCGACTGGTTCGAGCTGGCCGACGGCACCATCGACGGCGCCATCCAGCTGGGTGACGCCATGAAGTCCGGGCACTACGACGCGGTCGTCGGCCTGGGCGGCGGGAAGATCATCGACGCCGCCAAGTACGCCGCCGCGCGCATCGGCCTGCCGATGGTCGCCGTCGCGACCAACCTCTCCCACGACGGCATCTGCTCCCCGGTGTCGATCCTGGACAACGACGCGGGCCGCGGCTCGTACGGCGTGCCGACCCCGATCGCGCTGGTCATCGACCTCGATGTGATCCGTGACGCACCGGTCCGCTTCGTCCGCTCCGGCATCGGCGACGCGGTGTCCAACATCTCCGCGATCGCGGACTGGGAGCTGTCGCACCGCGAGACGGGCGAGCCGATCGACGGTCTGGCGGCGGCCATGGCCCGCACCGCGGGCGAGTCGGTGCTCCGGCACCCCGGCGGCTGCGGCGACGACGACTTCCTGACCGTGCTGTCCGAGGGTCTGGTGCTGTCCGGGATCGCCATGTCGATCGCCGGCCACACCCGCCCCTCCTCCGGCGCCTGCCACGAGATCAGCCACGCCTTCGACCTGCTCTACCCCAAGCGCTCCGCCCTCCACGGCGAGCAGGTCGGCCTCGGCGCCGCCTTCGCGATGCACCTGCGCGGCGCGCACGAGCAGGCCGCGCTGATCGTCGAGGTGCTGCGGCGGCACGGGCTGCCCGTCCTGCCGACCGAAATCGGATTCAGCGAGGACGAGTTCGTCAAGGCGGTGGAGTACGCGCCGCAGACCCGCCCCGGGCGCTACACGATCCTCGAGCACCTTGACCTCTCCTCCGACGCGATCAGGGACGCATACGCCGACTATGCCAAAGCAGTCAGTCAAACCCTCGGTGGCTGAACTCCGCCCGGTCGTCCACCCCGCGGGGGTGAAGGACCGGCGGAGCGGTGAGCACTGGATGGGACGCCTCTACATGCGCGAGGTCTCCCTGCGGGTCGACCGCCACCTGGTCAACACCAGGGTCACGCCCAACCAGCTCACGTACCTGATGACCGTCTGCGGCGTCCTGGCGACCCCGGCACTCCTGGTGCCGGGGATCCCGGGCGCCGTGCTCGGGGTGGTCATGGTCCAGCTCTACCTGCTGCTGGACTGCGTCGACGGCGAGGTCGCGCGCTGGAAGAAGCAGTTCTCGCTCGGCGGCGTCTACCTCGACCGCGTCGGCGCCTATCTGACCGACGCCGCCGTGCTCGTCGGCTTCGGCCTGCGCGCCGCGGACCTGTGGGGCTCCGGGCGGATCGACTGGCTGTGGGCCTTCCTCGGCACCCTGGCCGCCCTCGGCGCGATCCTGATCAAGGCGGAGACCGATCTCGTCGGCGTCGCCCGCCACCAGGGCGGGCTGCCGCCGGTCAAGGAGTCGGCGTCCGAGCCCCGTTCGTCCGGCATGGCGCTGGCCCGGCGGGCCGCCGCGGCGCTGAAGTTCCACCGGCTGGTGCTCGGCATCGAGGCGTCCCTGCTGATCCTGGTCCTCGCGGTGGTCGACCAGGTGCGCGGCGACCTGTTCTTCTCCCGGCTCGGCGTCGCCGTGCTGGCCGGCATCGCCCTCCTGCAAACCGTTCTTCACCTGGTGTCCATCCTCGCGTCGAGCAGGCTGAAGTGATGACGGACACACTGAAGGTCGGCGCGGTCGTCCTGACGATGGGCAATCGCCCCGACGAACTGCGCGCGCTGCTCGACTCGGTCGCCAAGCAGGACGGCGACCCCATCGAGGTGGTCGTCGTGGGCAACGGCTCGCCGCTGCCCGAGCTCCCGGACGGGGTGCGCACCGTCGAGCTGCCGGAGAACGTCGGCATCCCGGCGGGGCGCAATGTCGGCATCGAGGCCTTCGGCCCCGGCGGCAGCGAGGTCGACGTGCTGCTGTTCCTCGACGACGACGGCCTGCTGCCCCATACGGACACCGCCGAGCTGTGCCGCCAGGCCTTCGCCGCGGACCCGGAGCTCGGCATCATCTCCTTCCGCATCGCCGATCCCGAGACCGGCACCACGCAGCGCCGCCATGTGCCCCGGCTGCGCGCCTCCGATCCCATGCGCTCCTCGCGGGTGACCACCTTCCTCGGCGGTGCCAACGCGGTCCGTACGAAGGTCTTCGCACAGGTCGGCGGCCTGCCGGACGACTTCTTCTACGCCCATGAGGAGACCGACCTCGCCTGGCGCGCCCTGGACGCGGGGTGGATGATCGATTACCGGTCGGACATGGTGCTGCACCATCCGGCCACGGCGCCGAGCCGGCACGCGGTCTACCACCGCATGGTCGCCCGCAACCGGGTGTGGCTGGCCCGGCGTAACCTCCCCGTCCCGCTCATCCCCGTCTATCTCGGCGTCTGGCTGCTGCTCACCCTGGCCCGGCGGCCCTCCAAGGCCGCCCTGCGCGCCTGGTTGGGCGGGTTCCGGGAAGGCTGGAAGACTCCGTGTGGTGCACGGCGCCCCATGAAGTGGCGTACGGTATGGCGCCTGACCCGACTGGGCCGACCGCCTGTCATCTGACAAGCTCGTATCTGAGAGCATCGGGCGCGACCCGGGGCGCGGCCCCCGTCAGCGCACCCCCTGATGAGGACGAAAGTGTCAACTGTGAGCGAGACTACGCACAACAGTGCGGTCGCCAGCGCCCCGCCATCGCCGGACGACGGCCTGGCCCCGGCAGAGCTGGCGGCGAAGTACGGGCTGTCGGTGAGCGGCGCCCGGGTGGGCCTTGCCGAGTACGTCCGGCAGATGTGGGGCAGGCGCCACTTCATTCTGGCTTTTTCGCAGGCCAAGCTCACCGCCCAGTACAGCCAGGCCAAGCTGGGTCAGCTGTGGCAGGTGGCCACACCGCTGCTGAACGCGGCGGTGTACTTCTTCATCTTCGGTCTGCTGCTGAAGAGCAGCAGGGGCATGGAGCACAACACCTACATCCCCTTCCTGGTGACGGGGGTGTTCGTCTTCACGTTCACGCAGAACTCCGCGATGTCGGGGGTGCGCGCGATCTCCGGGAATCTGGGTCTGGTGCGGGCCCTGCACTTCCCGCGCGCCTCGCTCCCCATCTCCTTCTCGCTCCAGCAGCTCCAGCAGCTGCTGTTCTCGATGATCGTGCTGGTCATCGTGTTGGTGGGCTTCGGACACTACCCGGGGCCGTCCTGGCTGCTGATCGTGCCGGCGCTCGCACTGCAGTTCGTCTTCAACACCGGTCTCTCGCTGATCATGGCCCGGCTGGGCGCCAAGACCCCGGACCTGGCCCAGCTGCTGCCGTTCATCCTGCGGACGTGGATGTACGCCTCCGGGGTGATGTTCCCCCTGGCGCGGACGCTCGAGTCGGCGGGGGCCAGCGGCTGGGTCGCCGACGCCATGATGGCGAACCCGGCGGCCGTCTACATGGACCTGATGCGGTTCGCGCTGATCGAGGGCTACGGCGCCGGGAACCTGCCCCCCCATGTATGGGCCCTGGCTCTGGGCTGGGCGGTGCTCTTCGGCGTCGGCGGCTTCGTGTACTTCTGGAAGGCAGAGGAGCAGTACGGCCGTGGCTGAGCAGACTCTCGACGAGACTACCCAGGCGTCCCAGGCGCCCGATGCCGCCCGGGGCGGGCAGCCGGCCCCGGCCGCGGGGCGGGTGCCGACCGTCATCGCCGACGATGTGCACATCGTCTACCGCGTCAACGGCGGCCCGCGCGGCCGCGGCAGCGCCACCGCCGCCCTCAGTCGCATCCTCCGCCGCAAGAACGCCCCGGGCATGCGCGAGGTGCACGCCGTGCGCGGGGTCACCTTCGTGGCCTACCGCGGCGAGTCGATCGGCCTGATCGGCTCCAACGGCTCCGGCAAGTCGACGCTGCTCAAGGCCGTCGCCGGGCTGCTGCCCACCGAGCGCGGCAAGGTCTACACCGATGGCCAGCCGTCGCTGCTCGGGGTGAACGCGGCGCTGATGAACGACCTGACCGGTGAGCGGAACGTCATCCTCGGCGGGCTGGCCATGGGGATGTCACGGGAGCAGATCCGCGAGCGCTACCAGGACATCGTGGACTTCTCGGGCATCAACGAGAAGGGCGACTTCATCACGTTGCCGATGCGCACCTACTCCTCCGGCATGGCCGCCCGACTGCGCTTCTCGATCGCCGCCGCCAAGGACCACGACGTGCTGATGATCGACGAGGCCCTGGCCACCGGTGACCGGAAGTTCCAGAAGCGCTCGGAAGCCCGCATCCGCGAGCTGCGCAAGGACGCCGGCACCGTCTTCCTGGTCAGCCACAACAACAAGTCGATCCGGGACACCTGCGACCGGGTGCTGTGGCTGGAGAAGGGCGAGCTGCTGATGGACGGCCCGACCGACGAGGTCATCAAGGCGTACGAGAAGGAGACCGGCAAGTAGCCGATCCCCGCCATGGATGGGCCGAGCGGCCCCCGCCGGACACCGTCCGGCGGGGGCCGCCGCGCTTTCGCGGCGGCCAACCGGGCCGCGTGGCAAAGGCCTGACGCACAGGCGATCCGGTCTCCGTACGGATTTCTTTTCGAAAATGGGTCCGGCGTGCGTCCGGAGTATTCGAAGCCGACATTCCGCCATTTGAGGAGTGAGGTGCGGCCGGAGAGGAGACACTTGATGAGTGAGACGGCGAACGAGCGGGGCGGGACCCGCATCACGCGGTCGGCGGATGTGCGGCCTGGCGAGATGACGACGGTGGAAGTGAAGGGTGTCGGGGTGTTCCTGGCGAACGTCGGGGGCACGGTCCGTGCTCTGCGCGACCGCTGCTCGCACGAGGAAGCCCCGCTGTCGGAGGGCGAGTTGGAGGGATAGACGGTGGTCTGTCCCTGGCACTTCAGCAGCTTCTGCCTCCGCGCGGGCGGGGCCCCGGGGGTCCCGCGGCGGACCCCGTGAAGGGCTTCGCGGTCCACGTGGTGGACGACGAGGTGTTCCTTTCTCGCCAGTGAACGTGGGGAACTGCCGCAGTCGCCGTTCACTAAACGGAGGCGCTGTATCGTGTGCCTGAACGCCGGGTTCTTGTCGAGCGGCGGAGCATCAGGGAGGGGGACGCGTGTCGCCAGGGGAAGCGCACGTCGCACCGTACTCACGGCGCGAGCGGCTGCGCATCGCGACCATCCGCGAGATCAAGGATGTCGCCCGGACGCTCCTGGTTCAGGAGGGCCCGGAGAATGTGACGATCCGGGCCATCGCTCGCGAGATGGGCATGACCGCGCCCGCCGTCTACCGCTACTTCAGCAGCCGTGACGCGCTGATCCTCCAGCTGCGTGTGGACATCTTCGCCGAGATGGCCCGCTATATGCGCGGGGTGATCGGGCAGATCCCCGAGGACGAGCCCGGCCGCGGGGTGATCGGCGGGGCCAGGGCGCTGCGCGTCTGGGCCATCAAGCACCCCCATGAGTTCGGGCTCATACTCGGGCCGTGGGCTCCGGGCCTCGGCCGCGAGGAGACCAAGCCGGACCGGAACATGGGCTTCGACTTCGGCTCGGTCTTCTCCGACCTGATCTCCCAGCTGTGGCGCGTCCGCGGCTTCCCCGCCCCCGAGGAGGAGGAGCTCGACCCCGGGCTCGTGCGGGCGCTGGCGGAGCTCAGCGAGGACCAGGGCGTCGAGATGCCGCCCGGAGCGCTGGCCGTGATGCTCCGCTGCTGGGTCCGGCTGTACGGGGTGATCTCCATGGAGGCCCTCGGCCACATGTCCTTCGCCCTGGCGGAGGGGAAGTCCTTCTTCGAGTTCGAGCTGCGCAACCTGTGCCAGGTGCTGGACATCGAGGAGTTCTACGAGGAGGACACGGCCTAGGAGCACCCGGCGGACCCTGCCGCGTCCCCCAGGGGATCGCCCAGGGATGGCCCGGGGGCCGGCCAGGAATACATCTCCGCACGTTTGTACACCGAGAGGCGTAAGCTGGAGCGGCGCCCGAGCGGACACGCGCCGGACACGTGTCGCTGCCCCCTGTGAAGTGGGCGTGAGCGGGGCGCGGCGTCGAGCGCCCTTGACCTGGCGGCGCGGCGTGTCCGCATCGTGTCGACCCTGACAACCGGTGTAGAACGGGGGATGTGACGGCATTGGCTACCCGGCCCATCTCCAGCTCTCCCACAGGGCCCGGTCACCCGGGCTCCGGCGGAGACCTGGTCCTCGCCCGTACGCCTGGCTGTCCATGGTGACCGTGGAGGACGAGCACAGCGGGTTGCACATCACGTCCAGCGGTCCCTCCGACGGGCAGGAAGCCGCCCGGGCCGTGCTCGACAAGGCCGCGCACGAGAACTTCCCCGTCGCCCCCTTCTTCCTCCCCCGCGCCTGGCGGACCGACCTCATGGCCATCTACGGGTACGCCCGTCTGGTCGACGACATCGGCGACGGCGATCTGCCCCCCGGCGGCGCCGACGCCCGGCTGCTGGGCCTCGACCCGGAGCGGGCCGACGACCCGCTGGCGATGCTCGACGCGTTCGAGGCCGACCTCAGTCGCGTGTTCGACGGCGCGGGAGGCGCGCGCGGCGTGTCCGCGGCCCCCTCCGCGGGCCCCCGCCACCCGCTGCTGCGCGCCCTGCGGCCCACGGTCCACCACCACCGGCTGGCCCCCGAGCCGTTCCTCGGCCTGATCGAGGCCAACCGCCAGGACCAGCGGGTCCGCCGCTACGCCACCTACGAGGAACTCCTCGCCTACTGCGAGCTGTCCGCCAACCCCGTGGGCCGCCTGGTGCTCGGGGTCACCGGCACCACCAGCCCCGAGCGGGTCCGCCGCTCCGACGCCATCTGCACCGCACTCCAGATCATCGAACACCTGCAGGACGTGGCCGAGGACCTCCGCCGCGACCGCGTCTACCTCCCCGCCGAGGACATGAGGCGCTTCGGAGTGACCGAGGCCGACCTCGCCGCGCCCTCGGCCGGCGCCCCGGTGCGCGCCCTGATCGCCCATGAGGCGGCCCGCGCCGAAACCCTGCTGAATGAAGGTGCCCCCCTCGTGGGTAGCGTCCACGGCAGGCTCAAGTGGTTGCTCGCCGGGTTCGTGGCCGGGGGGCGAGCCGCCCTGAGGGCGGTCGCCGCCGCGGGATACGACGTACTTCCTGGACCGCCCAGGCCCACCAAGCTCAGCCTGCTGCGCGAGGCGGGGGCGACACTGCGAAGAGAGGGGTGAGCCGGACCGTGGACGGATCTCCGCACGCGTCCGCGCCAGTGCTCGCGGCGTACCGGTACTGCGAGGCCGTGACCGGACAGCAGGCCCGCAACTTCGCGTACGGCATCAGACTGCTGCCCACCGAGAAGCGCCGGGCCATGTCGGCGCTCTACGCCTTTTCGCGCCGTGTCGACGACATCGGGGACGGCCGACTGGGCGCCGACGCCAAGCGGGCGCGGCTCGCCGAGACCCGCGCCGTCCTCGACCGCATCAGGAACGGCGGGATCCGGGAGGACGACACCGACCCGGTCGCGGTGGCGCTCGCCCACGCCGCGCGCCGCTTCCCGATCCCGCTGGGCGGGCTCGACGAGCTGATCGACGGCGTGCTGATGGACGTGGCCGGCCAGACCTATGAGACCTGGGACGACCTCAAGGCCTACTGCCGCTGTGTCGCGGGCGCCATCGGGCGGCTCTCCCTCGGTGTCTTCGGGACCGTGAGCGCCCCCGGGGTGGGCGCGCGCGAGATCGAGCGCGCCCCCGAGTACGCCGATACGCTCGGCCTGGCCCTGCAGCTGACCAACATCCTGCGGGACATCCGGGAGGACGCCGCCGGCGGCCGCACCTACCTGCCCGCCGACGACCTCGCCAAGTTCGGCTGCCCGGCGGGCATCCACACCTCCACCGCCCCGCCGGACGCCGACTTCACCGGACTGGTGCAGTTCGAGGTCCGGCGGGCCAGAGCCCTGTTCGCCGAGGGCTACCGGCTGCTGCCGATGCTGGACCGGCGCAGCGGCGCCTGCGTGGCCGCCATGGCCGGCATCTACCGCAGGCTCCTGGAGCGCATCGCCCGCGACCCGGAGGCCGTCCTGCGCGGCCGGGTCTCGCTCCCCGGCCGCGAGAAGGCGTACGTCGCCGTCCGCGGCCTGGCCGGGCTCGACGCCCGCGCCGCCGCCCGCCGCCCCGCCGGGGGGCGGCCATGAGCCTTCCCGGGGCCCCGGCGGGCCCGGGCCTCGGCACCGGCCGCGGCGAGCGGCGGGGCGCCGTGGCCGTCATCGGCGGCGGGCTCGCGGGCACCACCGCGGCGCTCGCGCTCGCCGACGCCGGGCTGGACGTGACGCTGCTGGAGGGGCGCCCCCGGCTGGGCGGGCTCGCCTTCTCCTTCCGCCGCCCGTCGCCCGTCGGCGAGCTGACCGTCGACAACGGCCAGCATGTGTACCTGCGCTGCTGCACCGCCTACCAGTGGTTTCTCGACCGGGTCGGGGCCGTGGGGCTCGCCCCGCTGCAGGGCAGGCTGGACGTGCCCGTCCTGGACGCCGGCGGGCGGCCGGGACGGCGGCTCGGCCGGCTGCGCCGCACCGCCCTGCCGGTGCCGCTGCATCTGGCCGCGAGCCTGGCCACCTACCCCCACCTCTCGCTCGCCGAGCGCGCCCAGGTGGGCCGCGCCGCGCTCGCCCTGGGGCGGCTGGACCCGGCCGACCCCGCCCTGGACGGGGTGGACTTCGCCGGCTGGCTGCGCCGCCACGGCCAGTCGCCGCGCGCCGTCGAGGCGCTGTGGGACCTCGTCGGCGTCGCCACGCTCAACGCCACCGCCCGTGACGCCTCGCTCGGCCTGGCCGCCATGGTCTTCAAGACCGGGCTGCTCTCCCACCCCGGCGCCGCCGACATCGGCTGGGCCCGCACCCCGCTCGGCGAGCTGCACCACACCCTCGCCCGCGAGGCCCTGGAGAAGGCGGGCGTGAGCTGCGCGCTGCGCACCAAGGCGACCGCCGTCACCCGCACCGCCGAGGGCCGCTGGGCCGTGCGTACGACGGCCGGGCCGCACGCCGCCGAGCCGCTGGAGGCGGCGGCCGTGGTGCTGGCGGTACCGCAGCGGGAGGCCCACGCGCTGCTCCCCGACGGGGCCCTGGAGGACCCGGACCGGCTGCTGCGCATCGGCGACGCGCCGATCCTCAACATCCATGTAGTTTACGATCGCAAAGTGATGCGCCGCCCCTTCTTCGCCGCGCTCGGCAGCCCGGTCCAGTGGGTCTTCGACCGCACCGACGCCTCGGGCCTGGCGCGGCTCCCCGGGGCGGGGGACAGCCAGTACCTGGCCCTGTCCCAGTCCGCGGCGCACCGGGAGATCGACCTCCCCGCCGCCGAGCTGCGCGCCCGATACCTGCCCGAGCTGGAGCGGCTGCTGCCCGCCGCCCGCGGTGCCGCGGTGCGCGACTTCTTCGTCACCCGGGAGCGCACCGCGACGTTCGCCCCCACCCCCGGCGTCGGACGGCTGCGGCCCGGCGCCCCCACGAACGCGCCCGGCCTGTACCTGGCCGGAGCGTGGACCGCCACCGGCTGGCCCGCGACCATGGAGGGCGCCGTGCGCAGCGGGCTGTCCGCCGCCCGTACGGCCCTGACCCACCTCGGCCGCCCGCACCGCGACCCTTTCCCCGCCTCCGGCCGGGGGAGCCCCAAGGAGGCGGCATGAGCACCATCACACAGAACCAAGGAGAGACCGTGACCCCGGCGACCCCAGCAGTCGACACCGCAGGCGTCCCCGCGCTGCTCGAGCGCGGCCGCACGCTTGCCACGCCGGTGCTGCGCGCCGCGGTGGACCGGCTGGCCCCGCCCATGGACACCGTGGCCGCCTACCACTTCGGCTGGATCGACGCCGAGGGCCGCCCGGCCGCGGGCGACGGCGGCAAGGCCGTCCGCCCCGCCCTCGCGCTGCTGTCCGCCGAGGTGGCGGGCCGGGCCCCCGAGGTGGGCGTGCCCGGCGCGGTCGCGGTGGAGCTGGTGCACAACTTCTCCCTGCTGCACGACGACCTGATGGACGGGGACGAGCAGCGCCGGCACCGCGACACCGTCTGGAAGGTGCACGGCCCGGCCCAGGCCATCCTCGTCGGGGACGCGCTGTTCGCGCTGGCCGGCGAGATACTGCTCGAACTGGGCACGGTGGACGCCGGGCGCGCCACCCGCCGCCTCACCTCCGCGACCCGCAGACTCATCGACGGCCAGGCCCAGGACATCAGCTATGAGCACCGCGAGCGGGTCACCGTCGCGGAGTGCCTGGAGATGGAGGGCAACAAGACCGGCGCGCTGCTCGCCTGCGCCGCCTCCATCGGCGCCGTCCTGGGCGGGGCCGACGACCGCACCGCCGACACCCTGGAGCGGTACGGCCACCACCTCGGGCTCGCCTTCCAGGCCGTGGACGACCTGCTCGGCATCTGGGGCGACCCCGAGGCCACGGGCAAGCAGACCTGGAGCGACCTGCGCCAGCGCAAGAAGTCGCTGCCGGTGGTGGCCGCCCTCGCCGGGGGCGGCGAGGCATCCGAGCGCCTCGCCCGGCTGCTCGCGGACGACGCCAAGAAGACCGAGGCGGAATTCGCCGATTTCGACGAAGAGGAGTTCGCCGCCCGCGCGGCGCTGATCGAGCAGGCCGGCGGCCGCGACTGGACCTCCCAGGAGGCCCGCCGCCAGCACACCACCGCGGTGGCGGCGCTCGACGAGGTGGACATGCCGGATCGGGTCCGGGCGCAGCTCGTGGCGCTCGCCGATTTCGTCGTCGTACGAAAGAGATGATCACTATCGACCGCATATAGCTCGCAGTCGCCGGCCGGCGCCCAGCCGGGGTGCCGGCCGACGGAAGCCCCACGACGGCAGAGATCTCACACTGCAGAAGGGGAAGCCATGACAGCGACAACCGTCCACCCGCCCGAGCCCCTCGAACCCGCGACGTTAACGCTTGCCCGGCAGGCCACGGCCCGGGCCACCCGTCACCTGCTGGACCGTCAGGACGAGCAGGGCTGGTGGAAGGGCGACCTGGAGACCAACGTCACCATGGACGCCGAGGACCTGATGCTGCGCCAGTTCCTGGACATCCAGGACCCGGCGACGCTCCAGGCCGCCGCCCGCTACCTGCGCTCCCAGCAGCGCGAGGACGGCACCTGGGCCACCTTCCACGGCGGCCCCCCGGAGCTGTCCACCACCATCGAGGCGTACGTCGGCCTGCGGCTGGCCGGCGACCGGCCCGACGCCCCCCACATGGCCGCCGCCTCCGCGTGGGTGCGCGAGCGGGGCGGCATCGCGAAGAGCAGGGTGTTCACCCGCATCTGGCTGGCCCTGTTCGGCTGGTGGAAGTGGGAGGACCTGCCCGAGCTGCCGCCCGAGATCATCTACTTCCCGAAGTGGTTCCCGCTCAACATCTACGACTTCGGCTGCTGGGCGCGGCAGACCATCGTGCCGCTCACCATCGTCTCCGCCAGGCGCCCGGTGCGGCCCGCGCCCTTCCCCCTCGACGAACTCCACGCCGACCCCCGGCGGCCCAACCCGCCCGCCGGACCCGCGCCGCTGCCCTCCTGGGACGGCGTCTTCCAGCGCCTGGACCGGGCGCTGCACGCCTACCACAAGGTGGCGATCCGGTCGCTGCGCCGGGCGGCGCTGAGATCCTGCGCGCGCTGGATCGTCGAGCGCCAGGAGAACGACGGCTGCTGGGGCGGCATCCAGCCGCCCGCCGTGTACTCCCTGATCGCCCTGCACCTGCTCGGCTACGACCTCGACCACCCGGTGATGCGCGCCGGGCTGGCCTCCCTGGACCGCTTCGCGGTGTGGCGCGAGGACGGCAGCCGGATGGTCGAGGCCTGTCAGTCGCCGGTGTGGGACACCTGCCTGGCCACCATCGCGCTCGCCGACGCCGGGCTGCCCCCGGACCACCCCGCGCTGGTCAAGGCCGCGGACTGGATGCTCGGCGAGCAGATCACCCGGCCCGGCGACTGGTCGGTGCGCCGCCCCACGCTGCCGTCCGGCGGCTGGGCGTTCGAATTCCACAACGACAACTACCCCGACATCGACGACACCGCCGAGGTCATCCTCGCGCTGCGCCGGGTGCGCCACCCCGAACCCGAGCGGGTCGAGGCGGCGGTGCGGCGCGGGACGCGCTGGACGCTCGGCATGCAGTCCAAGGACGGCGGGTGGGGCGCCTTCGACGTCGACAACAGCAGCCCGCTGCCCAACCGGCTGCCGTTCTGCGACTTCGGGGAGGTCATCGACCCGCCGTCCGCCGATGTCACCGCCCACGTGGTCGAAATGCTCGCCCACGAGGGCAGGGCCCAGGCCCCGGCCGCCCGGCGCGGCGTCGCCTGGCTGCTGGCCGAGCAGGAGGCCGACGGCTCGTGGTTCGGCCGCTGGGGGACGAACTACGTCTACGGCACCGGCTCCGTCGTCCCCGCCCTGGTGGCCGCCGGGGTCCCCGCCTCCCACCCGGCGATCCGCCGGGCCGTCCGCTGGCTGGAGAGCGTCCAGAACGAGGACGGCGGCTGGGGCGAGGACCAGCGCTCCTACCCCGACCGGCAGTGGGCCGGGCGGGGCGCCTCCACCGCCTCGCAGACGGCATGGGCGCTGATGGCCCTGCTGGCGGCGGGGGAGCGGGAGGGCAAGGCGGTCGAGCGCGGGGTCACCTGGCTCGCCGAGACCCAACAGGAGGACGGCTCCTGGGACGAGCCCTACTTCACCGGCACCGGCTTCCCCTGGGACTTCTCCATCAACTACCACCTGTACCGGCAGGTGTTCCCGGTCACCGCGCTGGGACGGTACGTCAACGGCGAGCCGGCCCTGACCCGCCCACGGAGATCCTGATGGCCGCCGGCCCGGCCCCGCCCCCGCACCGGGGCGAGGGCCCGGCGCCGCTGCTGATCGCGTGCGCGCTCGGCATCGAGCGGTTCGCCCTGCGCGGCGGCGACTTCGGCGCGGCCGCCGGGCCGGTGACCGTCCTGCGCACCGGCATGGGGCCGCAGGCCGCCGAGCGCGCGGTGACGCGCGCCCTCGCCGAGAGCGGCGGGCACGCGGCCGGCACCGCGGTCATCGCCACCGGCTTCTGCGCCGGCCTGGCCCCCGGGATGCACCCGGGCGACCTGGTGGTGGCCGATGAGACCCGGGACGGCGCGGGCGCCACCCCGTGCACCGGCACGGCGGTCCTCGCCGACGCGCTCACCCGGCCGGCCCGGGCCGGTCCCGGGCGCGCGGTCCACACCGGCCCGCTCGTCGGGTCCGGCCATGTCGTACGGGGCGCCGAGCGGGCCCGGCTGCACGCCACCGGCGCCATCGCGGTGGACATGGAATCCGCCGCGACACTGCGGACCGCCGTGGCGGCCGGGGCAGGCCCGGTTGCGGCCGTCCGAGTGATCGTGGACGCTCCTGAACATGAACTCGTCCGTATCGGAACTCTGCGCGGGGGAATATCTGCTTTCCGTGTTCTACGCACCGTCCTTCCCGCTTTCTTTGCCTGGCACCGTTCTTCGCTGCTCCCAGGAGGTGAGCTAGATGGCCATGCCGCTCCGTCAGACCATCCGGGTCGCGACGTATCTCTTCGACCAGAAGGTGGTCAAGCGTCGTGACAAGTTTCCGCTGATCGTCGAGCTAGAGCCGCTGTATGCCTGCAATCTGAAGTGCGAGGGATGCGGAAAGATCCAGCATCCCGCCGGGGTGCTGAAGCAGCGGATGCCGGTCGCCCAGGCGGTGGGGGCGGTGCTGGAGTCCGGGGCGCCGATGGTGTCCATCGCGGGCGGCGAGCCCCTGATGCACCCCCAGATCGACGAGATCGTGCGGCAGCTGGTGGAGCGCCGCAAATACGTCTTCCTGTGCACCAATGCCATGCTGCTGCGCAAGAAGATCCACAAGTTCAAGCCCTCCCCCTATTTCGCGTTCGCGGTGCACATCGACGGGCTGCGTGAGCGGCACGACGAGTCGGTCGCCAAGGAGGGGGTGTTCGACGAGGCCGTCGCGGCGATCAAGGAAGCGCAGCGGCGCGGCTTCCGGGTGACCACCAATTCCACTTTCTTCAATACCGACACCCCGCAGACCGTCGTCGAGGTGCTCAACTTCCTCAATGACGAGCTCAAGGTGGACGAGATGATGATTTCGCCCGCCTATGCCTATGAGAAGGCGCCCGACCAGGAACACTTCCTCGGGGTCGAGCAGACCCGCGAGCTGTTCAGGAAGGCCTTCGCGGGCGGCAACCGGCGGCGCTGGCGCTTGAACCACAGCCCGCTCTTCCTGGACTTCCTGGAGGGCAGGACCGACTTCCCGTGCACCGCGTGGGGCATCCCCAACTACTCGCTCTTCGGCTGGCAGCGCCCCTGCTATCTGATGGCGGACGGATACGTCCCCACGTACCGTCAGCTCGTCGAGGAGACGGACTGGGAGAAGTACGGCCGCGGCAAGGACCCGCGCTGCGACAACTGCATGGCCCACTGCGGCTACGAGCCGACCGCCGTGCTGGCCACGATGGGCTCTCTCAAGGAGTCGCTGCGCGCGGCCCGCGAGACCGCCACCGGAGGCCGCGGGTGAACGCCATGAGTTCGGCGCAGCCCGTCTCCCTGGGGCTCCCCGCGGTGCCGGCCCGGCCTCTGGCGGAGCGCCGCCTCTCGCGGCGCCTCCAGGTCGGGTCGGTGGCGGTGGGTGGGGACGCGCCGGTGTCGGTGCAGTCGATGACGACGACGGTGACGGCGGATGTGGGTGCGACGCTGCAGCAGATCGCGGAGCTGACGGCTTCGGGGTGCGA